>JBPCVE010000443.1:0-5625 GCA_051010795.1 Rubripirellula sp. | reverse complement strand
AGTGATCTTGCACGACCATCGTCCGCACATCGCACTGGAGTCAACGCCGCCTTCGCGGATGGATCGACGCGTTTCATCGATGAGAACATCGACTATCGTGTGTACCAAGCCTTGATGACACCCTCAGGAAAAACGAGCTCGGTTCCCTATCCGAGATTCGTCCCACCTCCCCAATTCCAATAATGATGGACGTACTACGGACCATCATTTCCAATCCTACTGCGTTGGCTACTTGAATAGACCGACAGGCTGAGTGATTTGACGGGTTCACCTCAAACCCGCCTGTCTTAAGCACTTACTAGATCTTGCTGATCGCCCCAAGGAACTCAACGCCCGTGTCTGGGTGCATATTTCAATGCTGCCCCTTGAGTAACTCCTCCCGCCCAAAATCGGGATGATCCAATTATCCCAGTCATCCAGTTGTATCGATCATTCACTCGTGTTGGCAAGCATCATTGAGTTTAACGGTCAATCGCTTCAGAGAAGCGTTAGCGTCAGTCGATGTCCATCATGCACAAGGGAAGCAAGAGCGTTGACTGAACGCTCGAATCGCTAATGGCAAGGTTGCCGCTAACTGAAAGCTGACATCCGCATTAGGCGAATACGTGACGAAGACTATCCCCAACTATCTGCGCATCCACCATGGCATCGATCGCCAGGACTCGACGAACAGAGAACAATCGCAAAATCTAATCACCAGTTTCTGGAACTCCTATTCAGACGCCACTGGCTGGAGAATTGACTCACGGGCATCTCGCAAGAACACTGCGATTGAGCTGTTACCTGCCGTGACAAACGAAACGACTCATGGGCACGATGACGAGTTTGCACCGCTCGTGGGACGCATGGCAGCAACCCGGCTTGCCACTGCAGCATCCAAGCTGACGGAGCAAGTATTACGGACGCGGGAATGCCTCCGTCAAAGCGAAGCAGAACTGGCTTCATCCGCTGCGATGATTGGTGTGGAACACGATGGCAAAGTCACAGCTGACCAGATTGAGCAATCACTCGCAGATGCCATGGAAGCTTGCCAATGCAATGCTGCGGCGCTTTACATGCTGGACGAAGACACACGTTACCTCAAAGCAAGGTCAGTCGTTGGACTGCCCATGGAACGCTTGGAAACTCCCCCGCGGGAACTTCGAGGTAGCCGTGGTGATCTTGAAGCTATGGTTCAGGACATCGTTACGATCGACAATATGACAGCGGGTTCGATTGACACGTGGAACAGTCCCGAACCGTTTGCCGCAGGAATCTGTGTCGCGATCAAGGTGGACGACATTCCCATCGGTACGCTTTGGCTATTCCGCGAAACCACAACTGAATTCGGCAGCACAGAATCAGCAATCGCGCGTCTTGTGGCTACGAATCTGTCTCTCTTACTCAGACAGGCTCCACAGGCAGAGATTTTTGATAATCCCCAACCGCATCAGGCGATTCAGGAAATCGCGCAATGGCAATATGAGTCACTGCCCGTCGGTTCAGCACTCGCTGAAGGTTGGCGAGTTGATGGGATGATTGAATCATCTGAATCATGGGCAACAGGCTGGCACCACTGGGATGTGCTTCCTGATGGGACACTGATGATCGCCATCGCCGAAGCAACCGACCCAACTGCAACTGGGGCGATGCACGCCGCCATCGCCCGCTCTGCTCTCGCTGCACACTCCGGATATCGTCACACCCCAGCTCAACTGATTCAACGAGTCAGTGACACTCTTTGGCAAACCAACACTGGCGAGCAACTGGTCTCACTGACCTACGCCCACCTCGACCCTGAGACCGGCGATGGAATCGTCGCGTCTGCCGGAACAATCAGTGCTTTGATCAGCAGTCGCTATGGATACCGACCACTTATCAGCACTCTGAGTGCCCCGCTCAACACCCGTATGGACAGCAATGCGGCAAACCATGAATTCCACATGTTACAGGGAGAAACCCTATTGGCTTACTCCAAGGGCTTTGCGACTGTTGGAGCTGACCAGATGACACTCGGAGGGCACATACGGACAGCGATGCAACTTGAAGATCGCAGTCCGCTGGCGATGCTTCGGCGAAAACTAATCGATCTCCCGCTCACCGAGGAACGTGGAGCACTGACGCTGCTTCGAACCTAGTACAAATCCAGGTCAACGGCGATTGATCGAGAACAATACCAAGGTGGATATCAATCCTGCTCTGCTAACAATTGCTCAATCGTTGCACGCATTTGCTGTTCACCATTGCCACCCTTCCAATTCAGTTCGCCCTGCCACCAGCGTCGAAGAAAACCTTTCCGGTCAATCAAATAGACGGTTGGCCACATGGTATTGCTCCATTTCTTCCAATTGGATGACTTGAGATCCAACAATAACGGGTAGTTCATTCCTTCGCGTTTAGCAGCGGCAGCCACCTTGGCAGGATCACGTTCAGCTACCGTCTCTGGGGTCTGAATTCCGATCACAACAAAATCGCGGTCTGCATAATCTTTCATCCACGCTGTGTAATGGGGAAGATTTCTTTGGCAATTGATGCACTGATATGCATAAAAATGGATTGCGACGACTTTGCCCTGCAAATTGGCCAACTTGATTGGCTCACCCTGAATCCACTGCGTGTCGCCAAGAGACAACTCGGGAGCTAGAGGATAGGTCCGCCGAACTGCGGAAAAATCAAAGGGTGCGCCAGTCAGCGTGCTCAAACGGAGTTTTTGAACATCTGTCAATTCTTGCTTAACGAGGGCAACCTCCTGCTGCTTAAGTTGCTCGCGTTGCTCACTGCTCCCTTCCTCATTGGATAGCTGACTGTTCGCGCTGTCAGTCGCATGAAAAGCTGAAGTCAGCGCCTCTACTTGCTGGTTGGAAAGCTGAAGCTTTGCAATAACATCGCTCCGCAATAACATCCGAGTCCCAAGGGATTGGCACCGCAACTGAAGCAACCTCTGTTGCTGGGACTGCGTAAGAATGGTTTGCAACTTTGTCTCCAACTGCCCAACAAGCTTGCTAATCTCCTGCTCCCGCGTCACCGCCTTCAAGTTACGACTACGAAACCACGGGCCATCTACCATTCGCAACGCGGACAGTATTTTTTTCTTCTGTTCATCGCCGATCCGTAATTCTTGCTGCACAGCATTATCACGAATCATCTGCAACAGGACTGCTGAACCTGCCAGGCTTGGAGCCTCAGCAATGCACCGACTGCCAACACCCAAGGTAGTCCAAGCGACTAACCAAGCGACGCAGATCGGCAGGAGCCTTTTTCTCATGAACATTCCCACTCGTGCTCCGCAACAAATAACTGTACAGATTCTTCATCGCAATCAGTCGATAAAACTTCACCACTGACGACCTAGACACAATACAGAAGCACATTCAGTAGTCACACCAATACGTTACTCAGGCAAAAATATCTGTAATGACTTCGCCATGAACATCAGTGAGCCGGAACTCGCGACCACTGTACCTGAAGGTCAGCTTCTCATGATCGAGTCCTAGCAAATGAAGCAAAGTAGCATGCCAATCGTGCATGTGAATCTTGTCTTGTATTGCATGATGGCCGAACTCATCAGTTTCCCCATAGGAGAAACCAGCCTTCACACCACCCCCCGCGACAAAGGAGGTAAATCCGTACGGGTTGTGATCACGACCGGTACCATTCGCCTGAGCATAGGGCGTGCGTCCAAACTCACCTCCCCACCAAACCAACGTATCCTCCAAAAGCCCCCGCTGCTTCAAATCGGCCAACAAACCAGCGATCGGTTTATCAACCTTCATCGCATGATCTGCATGCTTCTCGAGATTTGAATGCTGATCCCAACGAGGGTTGTTGGTATTGTCGCCGTAGTTGACTTGGATATACCTCACTCCAGCTTCGGACAAACGCCGCGCCATCAGACATTGGCGACCAAAGTCATCGGTCTCCTTTTCACCGATTCCATACATTTTTTGGACATGCTCAGACTCAGAGGAAAGATCCAGGATATCGGGCACCGACCGCTGCATACGCCAAGCCAACTCATACGAGTTGATCATGGCATCCATTTCGGTATCACCGACATGCGATTTTTTTTGGATCGCATTGATTTCCCTCAACGCCTCAAATTGCCTTCTTTGCTCATCTGACTTCAACTTCGGGTTGGTCAAATTTCTTATTTGCGTCTCAGTTGACGACACCCCCGCACGCCCCACAGGCGTGCCCTGATAAACAGCGGGCAAAAAGGCATTCCCAAAATTACGTGGCCCACCGTTTCCCATCGAAGGTTGCAACGTCACAAAACCGGGCAGGTTTTCACTCTCACTACCGAGCCCATACTGCACCCAAGAACCGACGGATGGCCTGACAAAGTTGATTGATCCGGTATGCAGAAACAACGTCGCCGGACCATGGGCAACACCATCGGTATGCATCCCCTTGAGGAAGCAAAGATCATCAACGTGCTTCGCTATATTTGGAAAGAGCTCTGACACATGCTGACCGCATTCACCGTACTGTTTGAACTTCCACGGAGATTTGAACACGCGATGTTTCGTAATCGTCTTGGTCTTGGCGAGAACCCTCGCATCATCGAACGTTCGCTCTTCTCCGTCATGTTTTTCCAGCAGTGGCTTGTAGTCAAAGGTATCAACGTGGCTTGGACCACCTTGCATGAAAACAAAAATCACACGTTTTGCGCGTGCCGGAAAATGCACAGGCTTGACTGCAAGTGGATTTTCACTGCCCGCACTGGCCTCGCGCTGGGCCATTGATGCGGCTGCCAAATAACCAAAACCGCAGCCGGTTGCCTTCAGAAGATCGCGTCGATTCGATTTCATCTACTCACCCAATTTTCCTGTCAATTCAGATACCGAAAATCAATACACTGAAATAGCAATCGATAAACCATCGCCCACCGAGAGAGCGTGGCAGGCTTGTCATTCACCAAGAGCAAATCCATCATTACCTGGCGTTCCTGTTCAAGAGGCTCACGCCCCAAGACTTCTCGATACGCACGTCGCAACATTCCATGCGGTTCCCCCGAGTGTTCGTCGACAAGCCGTTTGGCAGCATTTTCCGCCTGTTCCATGACAAACGGCTGATTCATCAGTAGCAGAGCCTGCGATGCCACATTACTGGCTGACCGCGACCCACCTTGGATGTTCGGATCAGCAAAGTCAAAAACCTCAAATATCTCAGGAAGCCTATTCCGAAATACTGGCACGTAGACACTGCGACGACGACCTTCAAACTTATATCCATACTCACTCGAAGTCCCCTTCTTGATCGTCGATCCACCCATCGTCATATCAAGATTGCCGGACGCCATCAGAATCGAATCTCGAATGTCCTCCGCCCGAAGACGCTTCACCGTACGCCGACCATAAAACTGATTGGCTGCATCCAACGCCTGATCATCCCCAGAAACGCGAGCACTCAATTGATAAGCTCTTGAACTAACAATCTGCCGTACGAGTTTTTTGATGGACCATCCGTTTTGAACCAATGAAAAAGCAAGGTAATCAAGTAACTCAGGATGTGTTGGTGTGTCCCCCGTACTGCCAAAATTATCAACACTTGCAACGATCCCTCGTCCCATCGTCCAGTACCAGACACGATTCGCAATCACTCGAGCAGTCAAGGGGTTCTTTTTGTGAGCGACCCAATCGGCCA
>JBPCVE010000442.1:0-2659 GCA_051010795.1 Rubripirellula sp. | reverse complement strand
GTGGACGTGTGATCCCATCCGATTCATCCAGCACGGCCGCTAGTAAATGAAGTGGAATGATTTCCGGATTTCCAGCTGAGGCAGCGCGTCCCTGAGCTTCGGCGACGAGTGCCTGTGCTTTGTTGGTTAATTTATCGAATCTAAAAGTCATGGCAGTCTTCCTCCCTTTTGCTTTTTAAAAATCCAATTTCTGCGCTAAAACATTAAGTGCGGGCATAAAAAAAGGCGGGTGTTTGACACCCGCCTTGAACTCAATCAGCAGTGGTCATCGATCATTCCTTGACTTCGAAGTCAGCATCGATCGCATCATCATCGGCATCACCACCGGCACCGGCGGCAGCTGCATCAGGTGCAGCCCCTTCCGGAGTAGCACTGGTTTTTTCGTACAGCACCTTGCTAAAGGCCTGTGACGCAGCGTCGAGTTCATCGGATGCAGCCTTGATCGCTGCAGCATCCTCGCCCTCGGCAGCAGTCTTTACCTTCTCGATTGCCGTATTCATCGGCTCCGTGTCCGCTTCAGTGAGCTTGTCCTCATGCTCCTTCATCTGCTTTTCCAACTGGTAGACCTGTTGGCTAGCGCGATTCCGAGCCTCAACGAGTTCGAACTGCTTACGATCTTCATCAGCATTGGACTCAGCGTCCTTCCGCATCTGTTCAATGTCGTCTTCGCTGAGAGCTCCGGCTTCATTGATCGTGACCGATGCTTCCTTTCCTGTTTTCAGCTCCTTGGCTGAAACGGAAACGATCCCGTTCTGGTCGATATCGAACTTGACCTCAATTTGCGGAACCCCTCGCGGTTGCGGCGGGATATCCTCGAGGTTGAATTCCCCGAGCAATCGATTGCTATTTGCCATTTTGCGTTCTCCTTGGAAAACCCGCACGGTGACAGCAGTCTGATTATCGGCCGCAGTACTGAAGACGTTCTTCTTTTCGGCAGGAACAGTCGTGTTACGCTCTACCAGAGCCGTCATCACACCGCCCTCGGTCTCGATGCCGAGGGTCAAAGGTGTCACATCCAACAACAACACGTCAGTACGCTCACCGGCGAGAACGCTGCCCTGAATTGCAGCCCCCACAGCAACCACCTCATCAGGGTTCACACCTTGATGTGGCTCTTTGCCGAAGATTGACTTCACCAGTTCCCGCACCTTTGGTACGCGAGTGCTACCACCCACAAGAACAATCTCGTCGATGTCGCTGGCCTCAAATCCGGCGTCTTTCAGAGCACGCAACACAGGCTGACGACATCTTTCCACAAGAGCATCAACAAGTTCTTCGAACTTGCTACGTGTGATCTTCATCGTCAGGTGCTTTGGCACGTTATCTGAAACGGTGATGAACGGAAGGTTGATGTCAGTCTCTGGAAGAGAACTGAGATCTTTCTTCGCTTTCTCACATGCTTCCTGCAAACGCTGCAGCGCCATTGGGTCGTCACGCAGATCAATCGCGTTCTCTTTTTTGAACTCGTCAGCGACATAGTTGATCAGTGCCTCGTCGAAGTCATCGCCACCCAGATGCGTGTCACCTGAAGTACTGATCACCTGGAAGACGCGACTCTCCTGATCTTCATCACCAGAATCGGCAACCTCAAGCACGGAAACGTCAAACGTTCCTCCGCCGAGATCGAAGACAATGATCTTTTCGTCTTTGCTCTTGTCCAGCCCATAAGCAAGTGCCGCCGCAGTTGGCTCATTGATGATACGAGCAACTTCGATGCCAGCGATCTGTCCGGCATCCTTGGTCGCTTGCCGTTGGGCATCATTGAAGTAAGCAGGAACCGTGATGACAGCCTTATTGACCTTGTGGCCCAGATAGGACTCAGCAGATTCCTTAAGTTTACGCAGCACCTTAGCCGAGATTTCCTGCGGCGTGTGTTGCTTGTCGCCAACCTCGATCTTCACGTACTCATCAGCGGCGCCGGAGACGCCGTAAGGTACCATTTTCTCTTCCGACTCAACTTCGTGATGCCGACGTCCCATGAAACGTTTGGCCGAATAGACCGTCCGTTTGGGGTTAGTCACTGCTTGACGACGAGCTGGCTCACCGACAATGGTGTCTTCCTTGTCAGTGAATGCAACCACGCTGGGTGTCAAACGGTTGCCCTCGGGATTCGGGATGACTTTGGGTTCGCTTCCCTCCATCACAGCCACGACACTGTTGGTGGTGCCGAGGTCAATCCCGATGATTTTTTCGCCTTGTGCCATTTCGTTCTCCTTTTCAAACCTGCAACGCCGTGACGCTGCGTTCGTCTCAATTTTCTAATCCAGTCTCGTTTCTCTATGACAGGACTTGCCCGAATCTCGAACAAACCCCTGATTCTGACTCGCGTCAGCTTTTTTCATCTGGCATTGGATGTCCATTTCGTCACATCCAAGGACGACTGTTTTAGATAGGCAAAGCCTGTGCCAGTCGTCGCGCCGAATCAGATTTCAGCTGTGTTTTTCATCGACACAGCCAAAAAAACGCGTCAAAACGTTGGAAAATTACCATCTTTCGCTACAGAGAAACATTTTTGGCAGTCACCCAAAAGAGCCACGAACCAGCCCCTCTGCCTTGTTGTCAAAATGACAGCCGACGCCGCCTGTTCCTGCGGACAAACGATGTGACAATGTAGCGGGCCTGTTTTGGAGCGGGCCGCGATTCGCTCCAATTGTCGCAA
>JBPCVE010000441.1:0-27458 GCA_051010795.1 Rubripirellula sp. | reverse complement strand
ATCTTGTTGCTGTTGATCTTGTTGCTGTTGATCTTGTTGCTGTTGATCTTGTTGCTGCTGATCTTGTTGCTGTTGATCTTGTTGCTGTTGATCTTGTTGCTGCTGATCTTGTTGCTGCTGATCTTGTTGCTGCTCAATCTCGTCGATCAGTGATTGGGCCAACTCAATGTTCGCACGAGCATCAGTGTCATTTGCATCGATACGGAGAGCGCTGCGGTATTGGGTGATTGCCGAGCGTAGTAGCTTCACGCCAGACTCGACGTCTTGCGAGGCGGTGGGTGTTGTGGCAGTGGTCGCCTGAGCGGAAGTGGGAGCCGCGTTGTCTGCGGCGGGTGGCTTGAGTTGGGTCAGTGCCTGGGAGTAAAAAGCGTTCCCGAGATTGAATCGTGCCCGTGCTGCAAGGGAATCGTTTTGTGATCCGATAACCATTCGGAATTGTTCCGCTGCCTGTTGTAGGTCACCATTGCGGTAGTGCGCGATGCCGAGGTTGTAGATCGTTTCATCACTGGGCTGGATGATGGCGGTGTATTTATCTATGGCCAAATTGTTGTCATTGGACTGCAATGCTGCGTCACCCGCAGTTGCAAGGTTCTCTTTGATTGGCGGGTTGTCAGCCAAAGCAGGGTAGGTGCACAGAAGGACTAGCACGCAAGTCAGGCCAGGCCATCGCACAATTGGACGCTGTGAATCGCGTTTGCTGCGCCGGAACCGGCTCAGCGAATTACAACACTCCGCTGACTTGCAGGCTGTCGAGGATGGGGAACCCGTCAGACGTGCAAGGCATTGGAGCGATATTCGATGAATACTCATTGGCGTCAAGCTAGGGGAGAGTGTTCAGCAGTAGTGGAGTGTTCAAAAGGCAGCGGTGCTAGCCCGGCTTCGTGTTGAATACGGAACAACTGCCTGAAGAGGTCGAGAGGATTTTCTAGGTTCTTTCGCGAAGTTTTCCAGCGATCTTGGGATTTTACGCTGCGGTATCGCGTACGGCCATAGATCGATGGGCCAGCATTTTTTCTAGCAGGGCTTGGTGGGGGGGCGAGAGTAAGGGCGGGGGAGGCCCGCTGCGTGCCCGTCATGCCAGCAATGCCCAGGCTTTTGGGTGGGTTTCGGTTGCCCGACATTTTACGTTCCGCGGCGATTGCCGTACCAGCGTATCTGCATCCGATCACAGTACCGAAAACCAGCCTGCTCAACCCAGCCTTTTAGCCATTGAGCTGCCGCGTCCATTGCCTCATTGGTGCTTCCCTGTGGCATGATCCAGACATTTTCAGCAGGAACACCGAGTTTTTGGACGATCTGTAGAAGTTCCTCGTAGTCTTCGGGTGAGTCGACGACGAATTTGATTTGATAGTCAATGGCGGCACTGATCAGACGCTGCATGGTGGCAATGGGCATGCGTCGTTGTTCGTGCAGTTCGCTCCATTTGGGATGTTGGCTGCTATCGGGCGTGCTTGACTTGAATTTTGGACTGATCGAGAGCAGGTCACAGGGGGTTTTCCGGTCAATCGTACCCGCTGTTTCAACGGTGAGATGAAAGCCTTCGGCTCGAAGCAAATTGCATAGGGAGGTGGACTCGCTTGACAGCATCGGTTCGCCACCCGTCAGCACCACGTGCTGCAATCCGGACGCTTGAACCAGAGCGAGAATTTCGTCAAAACCTGTTTGATCGCCTTTGGGGTTCCACGAGGCATATGGTGTATCGCAGAACCAGCAACGCAAGTTGCAACCACTGGTGCGGATGAAAAAACTCTCGGTACCAGTGAGCTTTCCTTCGCCTTGGCGACTTTGAAACGTTTCAGCAATACGCAATGTCCCCCTAGTCGCCGTGGGCGACCCATGCGAGAATCCGGCATTACCAAGTGGAGTGATCAAATTGAGCGACTCAGATAATTTCCGTGACACGCTGGAAGTCTTTGAAAATCCAAGCCCGTCGCGAAACTTTACGATTGAACATCATTGCCCCGAGTTCACTTCTGTTTGCCCGAAAACTGGGCAGCCGGATTACGGGACAATTGTGTTTACCTATGTTCCTGATCAAATTTGTGTCGAACTGAAAAGTTTGAAAATGTACCTTCAGCGTTTCCGCAATGAGGGGATTTTCTACGAAGCAGTGACCAATCGGATCATGGATGATTTCATTGCTGTTGTCCAACCTCGAAAAGTCACGGTGGAAAGCCGCTGGACGCCTCGAGGCGGGCTCAATAGCAATATCATCGTGAATTACCCCGATTTAGGCTAGGTGTCTGCCAGTTGCGGAAAGGATGCGGTCCCCGTTCGCCGTGCCTGACAACTGCTTCCGTGGCTTGAGGCAGCCTCTAGGTAGCTCCCGAGTGGCGTGAGGGCCGGCTAGCCGATGCTTTGTCATCGGCTGGGTGTTGAGCGGGTATTGCTTGAACTCGACGCGACAACTCCGTCTCAAGATTGTTTCCGACGCTGGGATAGCGAGTCAGGGTTGTGTTGTTTGAGACGAAATTGCCTTACCCGGGACCTGGAAGTTCGTTTCAGAACAACGCTTCTTTTTTGACACCCCCGACTGCAGTGTCGTGTTGTGGGACTCGGCCGGGGCCTGTTCCGAGACTTATCTGGGGTGGTCGAGGGGTTGAGAAGGTCGCGGAAGTCGTTAAAACCGATAGCTGCCCGCCGGGTGGTTTATAATCTCGGACTTCATCAACAGTACCTCAGGGATCTCAACATGACGGCTCCGGTTCTTCTCAGTGGATTCGCGGACGAAGCAGCGAACGAAAAACAGGCGGTGCAGCAGTATTCTGCGTTTGCGGCCCTCGGATTGAAGTACTACTCCATTCGTTTTGTTGACGCAGGCGAGGGCATCAAGAATGTGATGCAGCTCACGGATCCTGAGATTCAGCATTTGGTCAAAATGCAGGGCGATTACGGGCTCAAGGTCAGCAGCATCGGATCGCCGATTGGCAAAGTCAAGCTTTTGGATGTCGATGATGGAACCTCAAATAAATTCATTCCTTTTGATCAGTACTTGAAGGAAGACGTTGCGGTTGCTTGTGACCGTGCCGAAGCTTTTGGCGCTAAGTTGATCCGTGGATTCGCGTTTTATCATCCGAAAGGGACTGATCCGCTTTCACATCTCAGTCAGGTCAGCGATCAGCTTGGGCAGATCGCTGATGCGTGTGACCAACGAGGGCTGACCTTCGGCCTCGAAGTCGAAGCAAACCTGGTTGGGCAGACCGGTGATCTTCTCAAGGCAATTGCTGAACAGGTAAATCACCCTGCCATGTTGACGATTTTCGATGCGGCGAACATTGTTACGCAGGGGTTCACTGCAGATGAAACTTACGCGCAGTATCTCGCCATGAAGCCTAGTTTGGGTTGGTTGCACATCAAGGATTACCACGATCCTTCGCCGACCGGAAGAATCCAACATGTTGATGAAGCTAGTCTGAGTAATTTTGTGCCTGCTGACGTCGGCGACAGTGGACATGAGGCGATCCTGCGGGATCTCAAAGACTTCTTGCCTGATCTGGAAGCCCGGATGGCCGCTCGCGGCGCTGACGGCGTTTTCCTTGATCTCGAACCACACGTCAAAGGCGGGGGGCAGTTTGGTGGCTTCAGTGGACCTGATGGTTTCGGCGTCGCCTTGCGTGGCTTGTGCCGAGTATTGGATTACGTCGATATTCCCTATGACCTGCGATCGTTTACGGACATCAAAAGCTGATGACAAAAGATCCCGAAGAACGCATTACCGAGTTGGAGATTCAGCTGGCGCACGTGCAGCGTCTCTATGAACAACTCAATGAAGTCGTTACGGAACAGTCGGGCAGAATTGATCTGATTGAGCGGCGCTGCCATCAGCTTCACACGCAGTTCAAAGAAATCAAGGAACGTCAGGAACCCGATTTCGATCCGCTGGATGAGAAGCCGCCGCACTATTAACAGTCGCCAAAGCTGAAGCCGTAAAACAGACAAGTCCGGAACACAGACGCAGGTCAGGTCGCGCTATCGTTGGATCGGAATTTGAGATGACGGTGTTGGTGCACTGCAAACAGGGGCTGCGAAGAATGAACAGGGGTGCGCAGGAATCAAGAGTGGCTGTTCACGAGCGGCGCTGCACTGTTCGGCCTAGCTTAGCATTGCTTTGAAATCTGCTTCGGCATGCCTAGTAACCAACGCCGACGCGAAACATGAAGCTGTCTTTGGGATCAAAGTTGTCGCCCGGGTTCGAGCGGTATTTGACTTTACGTTTGAATACCCATCCGATCTCCGCGAAGGCAGCGCGTCGGCCTAGTCGAAGTGCGTCAGATTTTCCCCATTCAAGTCCCGTCACGGCCCGTAAATCGTCGATCGCAATGCTCTCGACTTGCCCACTCGTTGCGGGTGCCGTTCGCTCAATGGTCCAAGAACCGCCCCCATAGTCTCCGCTCAGGTACCACCAGACGTCTCGCGTTCCCACGGTGCGGCAATAGCGAGAAAAACGAGGTTGTGGGAAATATAAATCGATCCTTGTCTGTGGGTTAGGCTGGCATTGAAAACCGAAGGCTGGGACCAGCTTGATATCCACGCGATTTACATAATAGACGCCACCTTTCATCACAGTGGTGGGTGTCAAGCGAAAATTCGCTAACGCTTTTCCCATCACGCGGAAACTCCGGCTATTCCAAACGCCAAACTCGGAAAATCCGCCGAAGCGCACACCGAATTCAGTACCAAACATCTGGCTCGGGTCAGATTCCCAACCCACATCCAGAAATGCGCTATAAGCCTTGGAGGGCAGGTCAGCATTGTTTGTTGGATTCGTCTGAGGTCCACTCCAAAGATGCAGTGAAAATGATGGGACAACGTAGAGAGGTTGGGTCAAGAATAGAAAATTTGGAAAGGCAAAAACGACCGATGTGTCAAAGTCATTCATCCCCAGCATGTTCGGCTTGCTGCCCTCGCCAACGAACGTGTAGCGAAAACGTGGCCCTTGCAGCAGGCTATAGGCGCTGTAACCATCCGCGGGATTCTGCATCAACGCGTCGTATTGAAAATCGCCAAAGCCTTGGGGGAACAGTGAACTCGGGGTGGAGGCTGGGTAGGCCGAGGTGGGATATCCCGCTGGGCCGTAAATTCCATTCGTTCCGGCGGGGGGGGAGCCATAAATCGAGGGGGATGAGGTGGGGCCGTAGCCGGGCAAGGGTTGGGATGCGGGTTGTGAGAAAAATTGACCGAACAAACTGCTGGGAGGAGCGATCGAAGCGCCGCCCATCGCGGGGGCGCTCGGCGGCCCAATCGTCGTGACTCCTGGCCCTAAGCCATTGGTGACGCCAGGAATAGGAGTCGTTGCGGCTCCCGGGTTGGTGGTCGCGTAAGGATCAAAACTGCCATAGCCGGCTGGCGGCTGGTAAGCCGTTGGAGGCGCCGCAATCGGTGTTAAGTTCGTTTGGGGTGCGTCGACCGGTGAGCCAGGTTGATTCGAAAATCCGTTTCCGCCGCTCGGGGCAGAGAACTGCAGAGCGAACGACGGGTTGGCGAGCAAGCCTGTCGCAAACGTAATGGCAAATACTAGTCGCAGAAGCATGTGTCTTGGGTGGAGTTTTAGAGCCGATGCCATTTCGTGATCCTGAGAGACAATCCATGACGAGGTATCGGATTCTGAAAACTCGTCTATGCTGTGGTTACTCTTCCGGCGGCGCTCTGGTCAAGATGAATAGAGTTTGGGCGGCTAAGGTTGGAGATTTTTCTCAAGGACTATCGGCCGTTAGCCATCAATCCTTAGCTATCAAAGCAGGCCTCGCTGGGGCCGGTTTGATTTTTACTTCCTTTAGCACCAAGTCTCTTGATGGAAGATCTTGACGTTCCCAAATTGGCTGAATACCTGCATTTGACCCCCGATCAAGTCAAAAAAATGGCGGTTCGTGGGCGTTTGCCCGGCCGACGAGTCGGGGGGCAGTGGCGTTTCTCAGAGGCCGAAATTCACCACTGGCTCGAGGAACAAATCGGGGTGAGCGATGCTGATGAGTTGGTTAAGGTTCAGAAAGTATTGAACCGCGTGCCGGGTCAGCATAGCGAGCGTCCCATCCGCGAGTTGTGTTCAATCGAAACCACTTCTATTCCACTGAATGCTCGGACACGTGGCTCTGTGATCCGGTCGATGTGCGATTTGGCGGCTCAGTCAGGGTTGATGTGGGATGCTACTGCCATGGCAGAAGCGGTCAAAGCCCGTGAGAAAATGCATCCAACGGCCCTTGATTGCGGCGTTGCTTTACTGCACCCTCGCAGACCGCAGACTTCCATTCTTGCGGATTCGGTGGTCGCGTTGGCGGTCTGTCCTTCCGCCATGCCTTTTTCTGATACGGGGCATCTGACAGACATCTTTTTTCTGATTTGCTCTTACGATGATGCCTCTCACCTTCGTATTCTTGCAAAGTTGAGTCGAATGGTGGCAGATGGCCAGTTGCTAACGAACTTACGTGCAAGCGAATCCGCATCTGAGGCTCATCAATTTATCTGTCAGGCTGAAGAGGCCATTGATGATGCCTGCAGCGGTCTCGCATAGCAGCGATGTCGAACAAGGATGGCTAAAAGTTCTGCAGCTTAAAAAGAAACGCAGGCAAGGATGTGCAAGATGGATCAAGTTGGTGTTTTCAACTCCGGGATGACGGACGAGCGGCGCTCCACGCCGGGAACGCTGATGTGGGTGAGTGCCGATGCAGGCTTTGAATTTTTGGAGGCTCGGCAATATTGCCTTGCCCATGCTCCCCAGGTTGCCATGCGGGCTTCCGTTATTGAGGGGCTTGAGCGTCCGGCAGCAGAGGTGCGTGCCATTGTGGTCACGCAAAGTCAGCGGATAGCAGTCTCGCGCTCTCAGATTCGGGATCTGCGGGAGGCGTACCCCGAAGCCAAGATTTTGTGTCTGATGGGTGCGTGTTGCGAAGGCATGTATGCCAAGGTACTCGATCCCGTCTTTGGTAAAACGGAACGGGTTTACTGCCATCAGTGGGCTCAGGTTTTGCCAGACTGGTTGCGGTGCTGTGGTGCGAGCGTGGCCGACGGAAATTTCGTCTCTCGCTCAGTTGCTGTGGTAAGTGCTACGCCAGCAATCGGCTCTGCTCTGATGGACCTTGCCGAATCCGCGGGGGCTGTGACACTCTGGTGTCGAGATGTTTGCCGTTGGCAAATGCGGCAGGTCGATACCGTTTGGTGGGACGACTCGGTCGCAGGGGCTGCAACAGCTGCTCAGTGGAAAGAGCGTCTTGAGAAGTGCTCAGCGGTGGATCGGGCTCCCGTTCACGCTTGGATCGCCAATGCTCCGAGATACAGTCAAGTGAAAGCTGCCGCCGAAGGTGGAATTTCACTTACGTTGAGTAAGCCCCACCGCATTGAGCCGCTGCTCTCCTTGTTGGGAACTTGTCAGTCGGGGCAGGCGAAATCAGCTGCAGGGCTGCGGGTCGCCTGAATGATGAGCGATCTTTGGATCAGCTTTGCTGACCGGGCTGCAGTCCGCGGGTGCTTCTGTCTCGTTCGTATCTGCCGCAGGTGTCGTGCTTAGAAAATGCCTGCGCCAAAGTCGTCATTGCCGTCTGTTTCTGGCATTGCGGTAGCTTTTCGCTTTGTTGTGCGTGGTTGCATTGGTGCAGGCACAGCATCAGGCGATTGATTGTCGATGCGTTTAGCCGTTGGAGTCTCGCGGTCAGAAGTCTCGGCACCCGCGTCTTCGCCGGGTTCAGGCGTCGTTTCCGCTTTTTCAGCAGTTTGTGTCCCCGTTACTCGTTTGCTAGTCCCTAGTTGAGTGGTTTCGGACCTGGCGGTTTTGCTGCTGGGTGTGTCTGTTGTGTTGTCGGTTCGAAGTTCTCGGTTTTTTGAATCTGCTTCATCTAGGTCAAAATCATCGTCGTATCGTGAACGATAGCCGGGTTTTTCGCAGCGGGCTAACTCGCTTTCGAGTTCGGCCAGAACTGCTTGTTGGATTTCCTCTCGGCATTCACTATTGATGGGGTGCGCCACATCTGCATAGAGCTTCTGCGGGGTCGCGTATTCTGCGTCATCCTGCTGCAGTTTGGTGCCACAGTGATTGCAATAGTTCGATCGCAAATGATTTTTGTGGCGGCAGCGTTGGCAATTGCTGCTCAGCTTTCGGCTGGGCATGGCGACGAAAGGTCCGTTCGTGCCATCAATGATTTTCAGGTCTCGGATGACAAAGGCATTTTCGATCGTGATAGAGCAGAAGCCTCTCAGGCGGTCTTCTGATCTCTCCATCAACTTGATGCGAATCTCGGTGATCTCCACGTCCGACCCTCCTTAACCGGCTGGCGTCTCCGATTCATCTTCGGGATGCCTGCGAGCATGCTGGTGTTTACGACACATCGATCTTTGCGGGAACTTGCGTGCTTTGAGTCGCCATGACGAATCCGCCCGGCTCCAAGCGTGCTCGCAATTTCGATGCTGCCTGTTTTGCTTGACCCGATGAGGTTGAAATAGCAAAACAAGCAGACCCACTACCTGTCAATTGACACGTTCTCAGCTCGTCATGCCACAGTGATTCAAGAATTTCTGCGATTTGCGGAGCAAGTTTTTTTGCCGGATCGGTGAGTCGGTTGAGCATCGCTGGCCCCAAGTCGGTGCTTTTTGGGTCTTGCAGCAGATCCACCAAGGCGGCCGCATCTCTTGGTTTGGAAGGGACTTGTGAATTTGCGTAAACCGCGGCGGTGGACAGGCAAACCGCAGGAAAAATCACAATGCAGTCGATTTTGTTGCCCAACTCAATCGCTTTGATTTGTTCACCACGGCCAGTCGCACGCGCGCCATCGATTGGATCCGTTCCGCCCATGCCCAAGAAAAAGGGAACGTCACTTCCAATCTTTGCCGCAAGCTCACTTAACCTTGGTGTGTCAGCGGGAATCTCGCAAAGTCGTGCTGCGCATAGGAGTGCCGATGCTGCATCGCTGCTTGCTCCTCCGAGTCCCGCGCCAGCCGGGATTCGTTTGCCAAGTTGGCACCGGAACCCGTCCTTGATTTTAAATGCGTCGCGAAATGCTGCTAACGCACGATGTACCAGGTTGGATTCGTCTGAGGGAATGTCCAGTAATTTGCGGCCCGTTGAGCTTTCAACCTCTACACCCAGGCGTTGTGCGACGACCGGTAGTGAGGGTAACCATTCAACCTGCAGGTCAATTCGATTGTCTGGAATTCTTTGCAGCTGTAGTTCGTCACGCCAGTCGATCGGAATCATCACCGTATCAATCTCGTGAAAGCCATCAGGCCTGCGAGCAAGTAATTCCAGAAACAGATTTAGCTTGGCAGGTGGGCGGGTCTGTGCAGTCTTGGCGTATTGATCGATGGATTGACGCATGTTTTTGAATGAAGACGAATCAGACGGCGCGTTCCGAAATCAGGCGGCGCGTGTGCAGCGGGGGCCGAATTCGCCCGTGGCAGTTGGGTATGTATCCACCGTGTTGATGGAATCGTTCCTGTGTGCGTTGCTCGTACTGCTCATTGCGATGATCGAAATTCCCAGCTTCGACGCAAGTTTAAGTGTGGCCTCACTTTCAACCAGGATGGTTTTGTCGGCTTCAATCGCGATCGCTTTGCCATTGGCCTGGGCGACTTTCTGAACGGTTTGTGGACCGATGGTGGGAACGTCAAATCGCATGTCCTGCTGTGGCTTGCTGACTTTAACCAAAGTCCAACCACCTCGCCGGCATAGCTCACCGGTTCGTTCAATGCAGGCGTCGGTTCCTTCGATCGCCTCGACAGCGATCACGGTTCCGTCTTTGATGGTGATCGTCTGTCCGATATCCATGCCGCCCATCTGCTTGGCGACCTGCCATCCTGCTTCGGCATCAGATGTCTGTTGTTGTTTCAGTTTGGGGCCTGCGAGTCTTCCTGCTTTCACGAGTAGTTCCGGTGCAAAGTCTGTTGCTGCGATTACTTCCATGCCTGAACGTCCGTAAGCGTTGGTGACGGCAGTGAGTAAGCTGTCGTCTCTAGCGTCGCGTTGGCGGCCAAGTAAAACCGGCCCCAGTGTTCGAATGCAGGTCAGGTCAGGAAAATGCCTGAGCCAGACCGAGCCTTGGTAGAGGATGTCAGCTTTGAAAAGCTTTCCTGCCATCGTAACTTGTTGGACGCCATTTCGACGAAAGTAGCGGATGTGGCCGCCCAGCCTGCCAACGCCAGACCACGTTACATGATCGCAGATCGATTCCAAATCAGTGCTTGCGTGCCCACGAATGGCTATGCAGCAGACGCGTCGGCCTTCCCGAATCAGCGATTGGGCGACTTGCACAGGAAAGCTGCCCCATCCGGCAACGAGTCCGATTGGGGGTAGTTGTTCACCTGATTGGTGCTGCGCCATGATCGCGTGACCGCGTCTTGGCCAGTAACCGTTGCGGTCGATCATGCCGCTCGCTTGTCCTCGGAAGTGGCATTGGACTCAGTGGAACCCCACTCGGTGGATTTTTGTTGCTCTTCAAGCCGAGCCAATTCGCGACGCAATTTTTTAATCTCACGCCGCATTTCGGGCAGCTTTCTCTGCACCGCCATGATTTGCATCTGGTCGCGTTGAGGTGTTGCGGGAGATCCCAGGTAAACCTCGTTCCCAGGGCAATTGTCCATCACGCCCGCTTGGGCACCGACAATCGTTCCGTCCCCCAGTTCAATGTGGTCTTTCAGGCCGACTTGTCCCGCCAGAATCACGTAGTCGCCTGTGGTGCAGCTGCCAGCAATGCCAACTTGACTGCAAAGAAGATTGTGTTTTCCGATTCGGCAGTTGTGCCCAATCATGACCTGATTGTCGATCTTGGTGCCCTCACCAATTCGAGTCGCCCCGTAAGTACCACGGTCGATCGTCACACTTGCACCCAATTCAACGTCTGACTCGATTGCGACATAACCCAGTTGCGCAGTTGGTAGATGGCGACCACCCTCTTGGCGATAGCCAAAACCGGTGCAGCCAATCACGGTGCCGGCGTGAATGATCACGCGGTCTGCGAGCGTTGTGTATTCGTAAAGCGTGACGTTGGCATGAACCAGGCAGTCTTCGCCTACTTGCGTGAACGGACCAACCGAAACACCTGGCATGATTCGTGTTCGTGCGCCAATCGAGACGCCCATTCCAATCGTTGCGGTCGGGTGGATCTCTGCAGAGTCGTGGATTACTGCGGTCGAGTCGATACCGCCTGATGGGACTTTACACTCAACCGGAGGCCGAAAGGCGGAAACGATCTTCGCAAAGGCTTGGTGCGGGTCGTCCACAATCAGTTGTGACGCGTTGTCCAAACCTATCGAACATAAATCGATCTCAGCACGGGTCACGACTGCAGTCGCCAGAGTATCCTTCAGGGAATCCAGGCGGGAGGGGTCGTCCAGCATGGTGATCTCGGTCGTTGTTGCCTCTCGTGGAGGATTCGCTCCAGTACAACGTACCTCTGCGTTTCCATTCAAACGACCTTCGACGAGACTTGCGAGGTCTCCAAGTTGCATTGCCATCTCCAATCATCCTTTACTGAAACTGTCGCCATTCGGCTTGGCCTTGAAGGTATACAACTTTGCCGTGTTTGCGGGCAAGAGAGAAGTTTTGTGCGACGCATATCCAATGGGTTTGCTAGCTTTCTGAAAGGGCTGTGCCATGGTGAGGTAGGCTTTTGGGGCGGTGTCGCTTGAGTTTGATAGCAAACGGGCGGGTTCGGAATTTTGCCGCGGTTAGCGAACGACGGGAATTCACTACACCTACGATTGATTATTCAGATTCATTGATCCTTTTGCATGCATCAATTACGAGTGAGGTTCTCATGCGAGTGTTCCCAAGATTTTGGAGTACACAGAGTTTCGTTTCAGGCGTCGCCGGAGCACCTCTGCTTACCGTGTTGCCATTAGCTATGCTTGCGTTGCAGCTTTTTTGTACGGGCTGCAGCCGGCAGAACCTCGTTGAATCGGTCTCGGTCGGTGACAGTGGGGTCGAAATTCGCAGCTCCGAGTGGCCCTTGGCCTCAACTGACTGGAGTGCATGGCGAGGTCGGGGGCAGGATGGGATTGCTATCAAGAGTGACGTGCCCACGACTTGGAGTGATGCAAACCATGTGCTTTGGCGGTCGGCAATACCGGGGCGTGGGCATAGCTCACCCATCGTCGTTGGGGATTCTGTTTTCGTAGCCACGGCAGACGACGGGCAGCAGATACAGTCAGTGCTTTGATTTGATCGGGAGACGGGTTCCCAGCGTTGGCGACCGTGCTTCATGAAGGCGGGTTTCCGGCCACAGGATCGGTGCATCGTAAGGCGACCAATGCGAATGGAACGATCGCTAGTGATGGCAAGAGTCTGTACATCGCGATGCTTAACGCAGGCTCCATCACTGCAACGGCCGTCAACTTGAGTGGAAAAATTTTGTGGCAGCGTGAAGTTGGAAAGTTTGTTTCCAAGTTCGGATACGCGCCCTCGCCTGTGTTGTACAAGTCGCTTGTGCTTGTCGCTGCGGACAATAGTGGAGGGGGGGATCTCGCTGCCGTTGATCGTGAAACCGGCAGCCTTGTTTGGCGGGTGCCGCGGGGTAATGGCGACAGTTATTCGACTCCCACGGTGATTCGCGTTGGCGGACGGGATCAGTTGCTCATCAGCGGCAACGATGCGGTAACCAGCTATGATCCTGCAACCGGTGAATTGCTCTGGCAAACGGCGTGCATCGCTGAAGCAACGTGCGGCACCATTGTGTCAGTCGGTGAACGCATCTTTGCAAGTGGTGGGTACCTAGAGTCCGAGACGATTTGTTTGTCGGCGGATGGACAGCGTCTGTGGTCGAACAATTTGAAGACTTACGAGCCATCGCTGTTGGTTGTCGAAGACAGGTTGCTCACCGTGAACGATAAGGGAGTGGCCATTTGTTGGGATGGTAAATCTGGCCAAGAGCTTTGGAAGGAACGGCTGGGGGGTGACCTCCCCCCATAGAATTGCACCATTGTGAGTGAGAGAATCTTGCTCGGGCGAACCGCCCGGAAAGGACTTTCAGAATGCCTCAGAAACGTCACACAGTGGATCAGATCGTTGCCAAACTTCGTAAAGCCGACGTGGACTTGGTAAGGGCAAGAAGGTGCCCGAAATTTGCAAGTTGCCAGAAGTCACCGAACAGACGTATTATCGCTGGCGTCAGACATACGGTGGCATGAAACCAGAGATGGCCAAGCAGCTGAAAGCCTTGGAGAAAGAGAACGCAAGGCTGAAGAAGATGGTCGCCGAGCAAGCCCTCGATATGGAGATTCTCAAGGAGGCTGCCAAGGATTGCACGTCGTTTTACAACACGAACGGTCGGCTGGATTTCTCTGTTGGGATCTCCTTGGCTTTCTGAAGACCTGTTGGTGGCAACGGACTGCGGCGAAGCACAAGCGAAAAAGTATGCAGTGATTATGAAAATGTGTTTGCACCTGCTGATCGCAACCTGTCTGGGGTTGCTCTGCTGTACGACTGCCAGTGCTCAGTCAGCTTATCAATACGATGCGCCCGCTAAGTGGGATAACTTTCATCCCGAACGCGGTGCCCAACGATTCATTTTGGCGCAGGTTCCTGACGATCTGCCGCCGCCCGCGTTGACAGATGTCGCGCCGAATGGGCCACTGATGGAGACCATCCGCGAGCTCCCCGAGGGATCTCAGACGCCGCTCGCGATCGATGATGCCGTGATGGCCGCCGACTGCCCACCAACGCAACTGCATCGTGCCGTTCGCGGGCGTCTGCCGTTGAAGCCTTGGTTCGGTAGCACCAATCTGCTTCTCTACACAATGGCGGGTGATTCCGGCCGTTGGGTGGTCAGCGGCCCCGACATGGGGAAATACACGACTGCCTTGGTCGACCCAGAGCCAGCCATTGGTTTTGATATGACATTTGGTCGTTACCTGTGTTGCGGTCGATTCGGCCTCGGGCTCACCTATATGAATTGGAACCCCGATGGCGAATCTGTGGTCAGAACGGGCAATGCCAATATGATCTATTCCTCAATGCCAGCCCACAACGACATCACATTAAACTTGGGTGGTACGACGAATACCTTGTATGACTGGGTCGACCAAGCGGCTACCGCTGTTCGTACGATCCGAGACGTTTTATTCCAAGGTTTGGAAGTCAATTTTTCGTGCTTTGGGTTGATGGGAGCACGACGGGTTTCGCGTGATTGCTGTCCGCAAGGCTGTTGTGTGAATGGTTTGTGACTCTGCAGTAACTGTTATGGTTATGGTGGCCTGACGGGGCCGCTTGTCAGGCCGTGCAATGGTCGCGTGCGAATCGTTAATAGTCACGGTCTTCGGTGGTTCCAAGCGAAGGACTCGATGGAATTTGTTTACAACGTCGACGGCACTCAAGGCTATCAGAGTGAGGATATCTATGAAAATATCGACGTCGAGAACAATCTCTATGGGTACCAATTTGGAAGCATGCTGAGGTATTGCTTGACCTGCCGTCTGAATCTCACCGTGGGCGGTAAAATTGGTCTGTATGCAAATGATGCAGAGCTGAAGCACCGTGTGGGTACGAAAACAGACCTGGTGTACATCACTGGGAATTTGACCGATGACGTTTACACTGGATCAAGTGATACCAGTTTTGCCACCCTTGGCGAATTGGATTTCGGCCTGGGTTACCGACTCGGTTGTGCTTGGACGGTTCGCGGTGGTTAGCGAATGATCGGCATGGGCGGAGTCGCTACGGCAATCGACTCGATACCTTCAAGTTACACAACGCTTGAAGCCAGCGGCAAGGTTTACGCCAACGACAGTTATATTCTCCACGGTGGTTACTTCGGCTTGGAATGCAACTGGTAAGAATCCGACACTTTCAATGAACGTGTTGGGGACTTGCTCCAACTGGATTTGAGTGTCGCAATATTAGAAAAAAAGCCCCGCCAGTGCATTGCGCTGACGGGGCTTTGTCATTCTTTGACTGTTCGGTGACGACGGGTCAGCCGATGGGTTACTGGTTCAACTGTTCTTCGACCGTCTCCGAAGCTGCTCTTGTTCCCAACGCGCCCCAGAGTCCGAAGGGGCTTTCGCTGCCAGGCAGGACCGAACTGACTTGATTCCCATTGCGACGCCAGACAACAGGTGATCGAGCATTACCCGCTTCAATCGAGTCAGTGATGAAGATGACTGCTCCATCACCCATCAGGATGTGAGCTCCGCCTTGATGCCGACTGCTCGGTGGTACGATTCCATCGGATGTATGACCGCGGGCCATGCAGACCTCACTGTTCGGAGGCAGGATTGTGTTGCACTGGCTATACAACGGGTAGAAATCCGCCCAACGATAGCCTCGCTTGCCTGCCGCGCCGGTGGTCCGAGTGCTGGCAAGCCACCTTGTCGGTCTTTCCGGGTCGATGAGACCTGTATCTTTGCAGATCGATGGGTTGAGTTGGATTCCAGCTCCCCACAACGCAGCACCATTCGGACTGTTGTTCAGGGCAGGGCTAGTGCGTATGTCGTTGTCACCCAGATCGGTCGCAATCTCACCAGACATGATGGTATTGGCAAGTCCGTCGAGAATGTCCCGGAATTTGGCTTCTTTGCGTGGGACGAACGCACCTCGTTGTGCTGCGTTGACCTGCTGCACGAGCCAGCTTTCGTCCCAGTACCGCCATGCTGATTCCGGACCACGGAATCTTGCACCGCCTATATTACTGCGGCTTGGTGAATCACCGGTGCAGGCTGCGTAGTTGGTTCGTCCAATTGACGGAATGCCGAAACCTGGATCACTGGGGCAACGGTAGGTCGGGATATCGCTTGCCCAGGGTGCGTAGCGAATGGTGACAGGCGAAGGCCCCATCGCGGCCCACGATTCACCTTCGTCATCGACCGAGGGGTTTGAGATTGTTTCCCACATCGCCTGCTGCTCAACGAAAGGCAGGATGCCAACAAGGAAGCTGAGGCGATGCATGGTGTAGCCAATCGGAGGGCCTGCGGGTGGGCCCGGTTCGTCTGCATTTCGCCAATTGTTTTCATTCTCATTGGTCGCTCCGGTGCCATGCATCGGGAGTGCCTTGAAAGCTGAGTGGTAGTTGTGGATTCCAAGCCCAATCTGTTTGAAGTTGTTGCTGCAGCTCATGCGACGGGCCGCCTCGCGCGCCGCCTGCACTGCCGGCAGCAATAGGCCCACCAACACGCCAATGATGGCGATCACAACAAGCAGTTCAACAAGCGTGAACCCGTCGCGTCGCCGTCCACTTTGCGAGTGAAACATTCAGGTCTCCTTCGATTTGAAAAGAAAAATTAAAAAAAAGATTACTACTGAGATTCATCGGTGGCTGTATCGGCCTCCGTGGCTTCTTGATCAGACTCGATCATCTTTTCATACGCCTCGATGTCATCTTGATTAGTGGTCACCGTCTGAGGCGTGCTTGACGTTTCGCAACCAATGAACGTGAGCGTGCCAGCGATCAAAAAAAGTGAAAAGAACTTGGACATCATCAGCCTCGTGAGAAATGTAAGAAAGAAAACCAATTGAAGAAATTGACGCGTTTGTTAATAAGGCGTTAGCAATACCGATACAGGGCGCAACTCATAATCACGAAACACGCCTTACCCAAATTGTCGTGGCTGAACCAACGGAATACAACAGCCACGCAATCGCTGGGCTTGTTGCTCAGTGTGGGGTCTGAGCGTCATGTCTTTCAGATAACGCTGAAAGACGCCGTTTGCCTCACTGAACCCTAGCGGTCACCGTGCTGGATTCAGTACCCAGGACCTGATAATCACGTGTTAGATTGGCTTGGTTCACGCTGTTGCCCGAACGGCACCGCGTTGCTGCGGCGGGCGGTAGCTTCGTGCTTTTGAAATGAGCAACACCATCATTTTGGTGGCAGGGTTTTAGCCAATTGGTGGTGATCTTGGCTGGTTGGTAGGCTGCGGTGGTTGCGCAAGTTGCCGTGTTGGCGGACGAGGCACATCGTGAAGGCCGTGCTGGTTACCGTCCACTCATCCGCCTGACTTGGCCTTTTCAGGGCAGTGACGGATATGCCTCTGCGCCTTTTTTGCGGTGTCTTTTCGCGGTAGGGAATACCATCACAGTGGGGCATCGCTGCGTGTTGCCGCTTGGGATACAGATTCGCGTCGCCACTGATGCGGTCTATCTCTGTTGGCGTCGTCTTCGCCTACCCGTGGGGGCAAACTTCTTCTGGATATCTGCCACCGACTGAATCAACAGTTCCGCCTCTTCCATTGTGTTGTAGAAGTAGAAACTGGCTCGCGTCGTGGCTGTCAGTCCTAGTTCATGATGGAGTGGCATCGTGCAGTGGTGCCCCGCTCGGGCGGCGATGCCACGCTGGCTTAGTGAGTGTGCCACATCATGTGCGTGTGCATGACTCAGGACGAAGCTGACAATTCCTGTTTTCTGACCCGACTGAGGGCCGATGACGCTTACCCCCTCAATTTGCCGCAAGCCTTGCTCAGCATGCTTGGCGAGTTTTTTCTCGTGCTCTTCAATTTGCGTCAGACCGATTTCGCCGAGGTATTCCACTGCTGCCTCTAAGCCAATGGCTTCGGCAATCGGCGGTGTGCCTGCTTCAAATTTATCGGGCAAAGCAGCAGGTTCGAAGCCTTCTGTCGTGACGCGGCTGATCATGCCACCACCTCCGAGAAACGGCGGCATCTTTTCCAGCAATTGCTCCTTGCCATGCAGTACCCCAATCCCCGTGGGGCCGCAAACTTTGTGGCCGCTGAAAACAAGGAAGTCCGCATCCCACGCTTGCACGTTCAGCGGTTGATGGGGAGCTGCCTGTGCAGCGTCGACCAAGACCGTGCTTCCCTGTTGGTGAGCCAAAGCTGTCCACTCGGCGACCGGGAAGGTTGTGCCCAGAACGTTGCTGGCAGCCGTGAAGGCAAACAACTTCGGCTGGTAACGTTCCAAGGCTTTCTGCACAGCCTCAGTTTCAATTTGAAAGTCTTCTTGCAGCGGAAGATACTCGATCTTGAAGCCAATTTCGGCAGCAAGTTGTTGCCATGGCACAATGTTGGCATGATGCTCAGCAATGGTCAGCAGAACTGTATCGGTGGACCTGAGGTGTTGCCCGCCCCAACTGCGGGCGACTGTATTAATGGCGGCCGTCGCTCCGGCCGTGTAGATGACTTCATGATCATGCTTTGCACCAATGAATTTTGCCACACTTTTGCGTGAGCGTTCGTAGCGTTCGGTCGACTCCTCACTGAGTGTGTGAATGCCCCGATGGACGTTCGCGTAGTACCTCTCGTAACACTCCGAAATGGAGTTGATGACCGACTGCGGTCGTTGAGTACTGGCCGCATTATCAAGAAATGCCAGCGGCGTTCCGTTATGTACAGAACGTTTCAAAATCGGAAAGTCGTCTCGGCAGTGAGTTAAGTTCGGCATCGGGCCGCAATGGTGGGTTCGGGTTGAAGAATCGAGTTTACGCGCGTCACAAACTGTCTGAGCAGTGCCGTTTACCGACTCGTGGTGTGGGTAAACCATAGCATCCGGGCATCGGCTCAGCAGACTCCTTGTCGTGCTGCTGATCGCAGTGCTTCATCCCTCGTGAAGTGAGTGTCGTGTTGACGATTGTTGCCGTGAAGCAAAGTTGTTTTGTTCGGGAAAAGGGCGTCGGCCGCGGGCTTGAGGTGAGGTCGGCATACCAGGACTTGCCTGTCGATTGCCGAATTCCCCAGTTTCCAATGGCTCTTCGGGAGCACGCAATTGCGGGCTTGCTGATCTAGGCAACTCCGAGCCACTCGGATTGAGCCACTGTGTACAGGCTGAGTTTGCACATGGCGTGCGTTCACGATTCTTCACTCAGGCTAGGGCCGCTGAAACTTGGCCCTTCTTGGTCGTCGTTTGGGTCGTTGTGCGGGTCGATGGGGGAGTGCACTGCGCTCTGGAGAACACGCCAAGATAGCAGGCAACACTTTTGGCGATTGGGGGTTAGCTTGGGACCAAACAATGCAAGCATATCCTCTGCGGAGAATTCCTGCAGTTCGTCGAGCGTCTTTCCCTCAATGGTCTCGATCAGCATCGACGCGGAGGCTTGACTGATCACACAGCCTTCGCCGTCAAACCAAGCTTCGGTAACCTTGCCATCGCCGCTGAGTTTCAGGTCAATGTGAATTTGGTCGCCACAGAGTGGATTATTGGCGTCATGCGCGTGAGTCGCCTCGCCGAAAGGCCCGCGGTGATAGGGGTCTTCGTAGTGATCAAGGACGTGTTCTTCGTAAATATCTTGTTCGCTGGGCATCTGCATTATCGTGAAATCTTTCTGACTCTCTCGGGCCATCATTGGCACGCCACAATTAAATTCTATGTTCGTTGTCAAAAATGGGCGACCCCTGAATGTCGTCACCCGCCTTGATTCTTGCTGGCGGTGTCTCGGGTGGGCAAATCTGGGCAGCTTTTTTTCGTTGGGGCGATTTTTCTGGGCCGATCTTTAGGTCTGCTTTTGCAGCCAGCGCGTGGTATTCTTGCGCCGCCATCTTCTTTTTTGTCAGGTGATTCATCTGTGCTTGGCACCGACGGTTTCTTCGGAACTGCCTGTTGGGCACGATAACTCATGAGAAGGCCAGCAGGCTTGTGCCGCCGAAAAGGCTGTGTTTTTGTCATTCAGTGCCAGCTTCAGTCGGTCGGGTTTTGCGTGGATCAAATCCAAATCGTGCAGAGCTTGCCTACCTTGAGATTACCGATGGGCTGGGTTCTCAGTTGAAGGTCTGTGCGCGTCGTGGTCGAAGGCGGAAAATGGACATCTCGGCCGTTGTGGTAAGGCTGCAGCGTGTGTGGTTGCAGTTGCTTGGTACAAACTGACACAGAACCGGCTTCGCTGGATCGTGGGTCGTGTGCACCGGTTTTTGTGATGTGAATGTCCTCATCACAGCCAGAAAGCTTCCTGTTTTGATGCTTGCATGAACATCGAACGCACTGATACAGGTGTAAATTTGATACGTAGGTGCAGTTCCAGTTTGGTTTCGGTCGTCTCGATTGTCACGAATCGTTGGCGGGGGCCAATCTGGATCGGGTAAAAGGCTATATTGGCGGGTCCCTAAGATGTCACAACATCACTCTCTGTTGATCTCTCTGTGTTGCTATGGATTGCCTATGTCTACCGAAACAATGTCTGTCGAAGAGGAAGCCCGCGTTGTGGAGCAGATTCTCCAAGGGCGGGACAAGATTACTTCCGAACTTTCCAAGGTGATCATTGGACAGCATGATGTCATTGAACAACTGTTGATTTCTCTGTTTGCCGGTGGGCATTGCCTGATCACCGGAGCTCCAGGGTTAGCGAAAACGCTGTTGGTTCAGAGTGTCTCTCAAATCTTCCACTTGAAGTTTCAGAGGATCCAATTCACGCCGGATTTGATGCCTGCGGATATCACGGGGACCGAGATTCTCGAACAGGATTCTGATGGGCGTCGCAACTTGCAATTTGTGCAGGGTCCGATCTTTGCCAATGTGATTCTTGCCGATGAGATCAATCGGACTCCGCCGAAGACCCAAGCGGCTTTGCTGGAAGCCATGCAGGAACATCAGGTCACGGCGGCCGGGCGTCGGTATAAGTTGGAAGAGCCCTTTTTTGTACTCGCCACGCAGAACCCAATTGAGATGGAAGGTACCTACCCACTTCCCGAGGCTCAGTTGGATCGTTTCATGTTCAATGTGATGATCGATTATTTACCTCCTGAGGACGAACTGAAAGTCGTGATGCAAACCACTTCTCGAAACGCCGAGGCGATCGAGCCGCTGTTTACCGGTGAGGATGTGGTGCGGTTCCATGAGGCTGTGCGAAAGGTACCTATCGCTGAGGAGGTGGGAGCATACGCAGTACGTCTGGCTGCGGCGACGCGTCCAGGACGTGATGGGGTTCCGGATTTTGTCAACGAATGGGTGAGTTGGGGGGCAGGACTCAGGGCTGCTCAGACACTGGTTTTGGGTTCAAAGGCGCGAGCACTGCTCAACGGGAATGCTCACGTCAGTATGGATGACATCCGAGCCTTGGCGCACCCGACCTTGAGACACCGTGTTTTGCTGAGCTACAAAGCCGAAGCCGAAGGAGTTTCAATCGAGGATGTCATTGATCGGCTCCTGACCTCCGTTGCGAGTACATCAAACTGATGGCCGTGGGAACTGACACTTCACCCGCTGCCGCGAAACAGGCAGATGCAACTGCGTCGATTGATCCGCTGGCCGTGATGCGGATCAAGGATCTTGTGTTGCGCGCAAAGGCGGTGGTGGAAGGTTTTTACAACGGACTGCACCGCAGTCCCTTCCACGGGTTTTCAGTCGAATTCAGTGAGTATCGACCCTACAGCACGGGCGATGACCTCCGCAGTCTTGATTGGAAACTCTTTGCAAGGACGGATCGCTATTACATCAAAAAGTTCGAGGACGAAACTAATCGCCGCTGTTATTTGATTCTTGACCAGAGTCGGTCCATGGGGTTTGGTTCGCTGGATTACAACAAGATCGATTATGCACAAACTCTCGTCGCTACGTTTGCCTACTATCTGACGCTACAACGCGATAGTGTTGGGCTGATGACTTTTGATGAAGGGGTTGGCGAATTCATCAGTGCTCGGCAGCGAGAAGGACACTTTCGGCAAATGATGGTGGCACTCTCTCGCCCAGTAACTGGGTCCGGCACTGACTTGAGTAAGCCGTTGATGCAGATCGCGGCGTTGGTAAGACGGCGGGGACTCATCATTCTTGTCTCCGATATGTTGGCACCGGTCGATGAACTACGCACTAATCTGGCCTATCTGCGATCTCGTGGTCACGAAGTTGTGATCATACGCGTGGTGGATCCCGCTGAGTTGGAGCTGAAACTGAAATCACCGAGCATGGTGGTGGACATGGAAACACAGCGGGAAATCTACCTTGATCCTGAGGCGGCAAATCAGGCGTACACGCAACAGTTTTCTGATCATCGTGACCAACTGCAGGTGATTTGTGATTCATTGGGAGTCGAAATCTACGAAACTCGCACAGACCAGTCGCTGGATGATGCACTGTTTCATGTCGTGAGCACACATCGACGTCGCTCGGGGGGACCCGCTCGTGCGGGGATGTTGTCGACGGCTGGCGGAGGCGCAACGCGATGAGCCTGCTTGCTCCACTGTATATTATCGGTGCGTTTGCGATCGGTGCCCCGATCTTATTTCACTTGATTCGTCGGCAGCCAAAAGGGCAGGTGCCGTTTAGCTCGTTGATGTTTCTCAAACCCACGCCGCCACGTTTGACTCGCCGCAGTCGGCTCGATAACTGGTTTCTGCTTCTGCTCCGGGCGTTGGCTCTGATTCTTCTGGCAACTGCCTTTGCCAGGCCGTTTTTACGAAGTGTGACACTCTCTCAGGCTGAAATTCCGGGACGCCGATTGGTGATCGTTGTTGATCAGAGTGCCAGCATGCAACGTGAGGGGATTTGGAAACAAGTGGTCAGTGAGGCAGAGCGGGTACTTTCAGACCTGCAGCCTGCCGACGAATTGGCCGTCGTCGCGTTCGATGACCAACCGCATGTGCTGCTTGGGTTTGAGGAAACAGCAAAACTGACACCAGAGCAGTTGCAGACGAGTGTCCCGGACCTGCTTGAATCAATCAAACCGTCCTGGTTGCATGGTGAGATGGGCAATGCCCTTGCGTTTGCGGGTGATTTAGCTGTCAGTCACGAGATCGAAGCACTGACGGCCAAGGGCGACAACTTGGATGACAGCGAAACAGCCAGTCTCTCGGATCCAGTGAGCGCCACCACACACTTGATCTTGATCAGTGACATGGCTGCTGGAAGCGAGCTTGATTCCTTGCAAACTTATGCTTGGCCGAAAACCCTGCGGGTTGATGTTCGACGGGTGGTTACCGACCAGCGAACCAACGCGTCTGCCCAGATTCTTGAATCGAGGGCCGAGTCTGCTCAGGACTTGGATCGTGTAAGGGTTCGCGTATCAAATTCTGGCGACGCAACATCTTCACGGTTCAGTATGCGGTGGGCCGGTGGGGTGCAGATGAATCCCGACGTAGGCTTGATGCAGGGTGCTGGTCAGTCTGTCGAATTGCCAATCCAAGTACCGCCGGGTCAGTCCAGGGTGGTGCGAATGCCGATGCCGGGACCAGGCATGACCTCGCTTGTTCTCACGGGAGACGATCATGATTTTGATAACCGACGCTTCGTTGTAACATCAAAGCCTCAGCCATCGAAACTGCTGCACCTTGGTAAAGTGATGGGAGAACCGCGGGAGAACCTGCTGTTCTATCTACAGCGGATCCCCTTCGATAACAAACGCAGAATTGTGACTGTCGAGACACGCGAACCTGCGCAGTTCGATGAGCCACTAGATCCTGTAGATGTTCCATTACTTGTGGTGACAGCAGAATTGTCTCCGCAGGTGGCAGCCAAGGTCAGGAAATATTGTGAGGTAGGGGGACGGGTTCTGTTTGTATTGCCGAAGTTCCAGCTGCAGGATTCTTCTGTACCCGGGGACGGATCTGACGCGGAAAAGACGTCCCCGGAGTCTTCGGCGGAACAGTCACCTGTTTATGGAGCGACAGTCAACCTGCTTTCGGACTCAACGCTCAAGTTTCGTGAGGCGGACATCGCTGACTATTCGATGTTAAGTCGCATCGATTTCAGTAATCCTCTGTTTCAAACCATGGCCGATCCGCAGTTCAACGATTTTTCGAAAATTCGATTTTGGGCCCATCGCGTGATCAGTGACGTCGATCAAGGTTGGCAGGTCGTGGCTCAGTTTGATGATGGTGATCCCGCTGTGCTTGAGAAGAAGGTTGGTGAGGGGCGGCTGTTCGTGTTGGCTAGCGGTTGGCAGCCCAGCGAAAGTCAGCTTGCGTTGTCGACCAAGTTTCTGCCCCTGATGTTCAGTTTCTTTGAGGCTGGCGGAAGCCGAGAAGCTTCTGAGCAGTACACCGTCGGGCAGGTAGTCGCCTTTCCAAAAATAGAGTCCGCACAGATCGTGAGCCCGTCTGGTGATTTGTTCGATGATGATCCAAAAGCTGATCAGCAAGGTCTCCGTGAACCTGGTATCTATCAGTTTCAAACGGCACGGCAAAGCAGTTCATTCGCCGTTAACTTGAATCAGTCAGAGAGTCGGACTGAACCCTTGGATGACGAATCATTGGCGGGGTACGGTGTGTTGTTGGGGGATAATCTTTCCACCGCGGACACGTTGGAAAACGAACGGCAACTGCGAGATCGTGAGCTGGAAAGTCAGCAACGACTATGGCAGTGGATACTCGTGTTGGCGTTAGCGTTGCTAGGCTTGGAGACGTTGTTGGGAACGCTTTGGAGCCGCAGAGGGCAGACCGATGGTGTGCCGGCGGTAGAGACGGGGTAGAGGTTGACTGATGGCGGAACCGGTTTGTTCGTGTGGCATGTTATGGCCGCAGTGAGTTGATAAAGAGAATGGATTGAACAAATGAACGAGACATTATTGGACCGAATTCGGCCTGTTGCGAATCGCTTGAGAAGTGTGCGGTTCTGGCGGATCCTGTCTGTAATCACTTTCTTTGGAGCAGGGTTTGCGTGGCTGCTACAGCAAGAAGTTGCTGCAGGGCAGACGGGCAATACTCAGTTGGGGCGGATCTTGCTGTTGACGGTCTGCGCCATTGCCGTCGTTGCGTACGTGGTGTGTCGGTTCAGTTTCCGAAACCCCCGTGTCGTGGCTAGGCAAATTGAAGAACACTTTCCGAGTCTGGATCAACGGCTACTGACCGCTTTGAGTCAGCGAGAGGAACAACTGAGCTATCTGCAACAACGGGTGGTGCGCGAGGCCCGTGAACACTCCCGAACACATCGCTGGGCAGAAACCGTGCCCACGCGACAAGTGGTGTGGAGCCGACTTTCCGGCCTCTGTGCATCGCTGCTTTTCGCCGTTTTTGTACTCGGATTGCTCTTTCCCGGTCGCGTGGCTGTTGAGGTCAGTGCCGCGGGAAGTGCCGTCGCAAATGTTGATGCTATCGATGTGCAGCCCGGCAATACAGAAATAGAACGAGGTACCAGTCTCGTGGTCACTGCACGGTTCCCCGCGTGGGTACCAGAGCGCGCGGACCTGATTTGTGAATCGGAGGATGGGACGGTGCGACGAGTTGAAATGTCGCGAAACCTTGATGATCCCGTGTTAGGCGGGTATGTCTCGTCCGTTGACCGTTCGTTTACCTATCAGGTTGCGTCGCCGACATGGGAGAGCGAGTCCTATGAAGTTGAGGTGTTTGAGTATCCTGCGCTGGTTCGCAGCGATGCCTTTCTCGCGTTTCCGGATTACAGCGGTTTGCCAGCGAAACTAGTTGAGGATACCGTTCGGGTTTCTGCGGTCGAGGGAACTGAGCTCACCTGGGTCTGCTTTCTTAACAAATCGGGCATCATGGCGGAGCTGGTAGATACCGATGGAAGCCGGACGCAGATGCAGCCGAGCGACGAGTACCCCGGAGCCTTGATCGCGAGATTCACGCTACAAGAGTCCAGCCGGAAGAAGCTGGTGCTAGTTGACGACGCTGGTAGAAACAACAAGTACCCGCCTGAGTTGGTCGCGCGAGTCCTACCCAACCGTCCGCCCAGTCTCAAGTTGACGCAAGGCGGAGATCTCACCGTGTCACCTCTCGAGGAAGTGGAGTTGGGTGCAGAAGTTCGTGATGATTTTGGTGTGACAGCACTTGGCATTGCTTATACCTTTCACCGAAATCCAATCGATGAGATCGTTCTCGCTCAGGAAGTGGGGCGGGGAGAGAAGGTGACGGTGTCTCACCTGCTCGCGTTTGAAGAATTGGATGCCGAGCCAGATCAATTACTGTCGTATCACTTCTGGGCGGAAGATATCGGTGCCGATGGAGAGCCAAGGCGCACAGAGAGTGATATGTTCTTTGCGGAAGTGCGACCGTTTGATGAGATTTTTCGGGAAGGCGAGCAGCCACCTGGGGGGCAGCAACAGCAGCAGCAACAACAACAGCAGGGAAGCCAAAACGGTCAGAAAGCCGAAGAACTTGCCGAGTTACAGAAGCAGGTCATCAGTTCTACTTGGCGTGTCATTCGAGATGAACGCGGGGTGACCCTTAGCGCGGAGTATGAAGCCAATGTGCGGCTGATCAAGGAGGGGCAAACAGATGCCTTGAGTCAACTTGATGAACTGGCTGGTGAGATTGAAGATGAGAAATCTTTGGCCATCGTCGACTCAGTGAGGGCCGACATGCAGACCGCGTTGGAACAATTGGAAAAGGCAGTTGGAAACTCAAACGTGGACGCGTTGTCTATCGCTATGACGGCTGAACAGGCGGCTTACGGGGGGTTGCTGCGTTTGCGAGCTCGAGAGTTCGAGGTCACGCGACAGCAGCAACAGAGCCAAAGCCAGAGTCAGTCGCAAAGTCAATCGCAGCAACGAAGGCAGCAACAGCTCGACGATTTGGAAATCGAGCAAGATGAAAACCGATATGAAACTGAGCAGCAAGCCGAAGATTCAAGCCAGCAGGATGCCGAGGAACGAGAGGTCAGGCAAGTTCTGAATCGGCTGAAAGAATTGGCACGACGTCAGGAAGATTTGAACAAAGAACTGGCCCAACTGCAGTCGTCGCTTGAAGAAGCAGAAAAACAGGAAGAGCGTGAGGAGATTGAGCGGCAACTCAAACGCTTGAGGGATCAGCAGGAGGATCTTCTGCGTGAGACCGATGAACTGGGAGAACGGATGCAAGAATCCGAGAACCAGGAAGATATGGCCGATGCAGCAGAGCAACTTGAACAGACGCGAGAGAATGTTCGACAGGCGTCGGAAGCATTGGAGCAAAATGATGCGGCACAGGCTTTGACCTCGGGCAGAAGGGCCGAAAGAGAGTTCGAGGAAATGCGTGACGAGTTCCGGCAGCGGGCCGCAGGACAATTCAATGAATCTGTCAGGCAGATGAGAAATGACGCGCAGGAATTAGAGCAGAAACAGGAAGAGATCTCGGAACAACTCAGTAACTTGCAGGAACAGCCTGCTGCGAGCGGCCTGAGGGTTGAGAATAATCGTGAGCAACTCGAGGAAGAAATTGGTGAGCAGAGGGAAAAATTAGATGATCTGCTGAATCAAATGAAACAGACCGTGGAGGAGGCTGAGGAGGCTGAACCACTCTTGGCCCAGAAACTTTACGACTCGTTCCGCAAAACAAATCAGAGGCAAGTTGATCGTAAACTCGCGGAGACCGGTGAGTTGTTGAAGCAAGGGTTTGAAGCCCAGGCTCGGGAGCGTGAAAGCGCTGCAGCCGAAGGCGTTGAGCAGCTAAGGAAAGATCTTGAAGAAGCCGCCAGTACCGTGCTGGGAGACGAGACAAGGGCGTTGGAGCGAGCTCTGAGTGAATTGGAGCAGTTGGAGCAGGCACTCGAAGGCGAACTGCAACGAAACAGTCCCGCGGAAGCTCCCGGACAGCAACCCGGACAGCAACCCGGACAGCAACCCGGCGAGCAACCCGGACAGCAACCCGGACAGCAACCCGGCGAGCAACCCGGCGAGCAACCCGGCGAGCAACCCGGACAGCAACCCGGACAGCAACCCGGACAGCAACCTGGCGAGCAA
>JBPCVE010000440.1:0-3809 GCA_051010795.1 Rubripirellula sp. | reverse complement strand
AGCGAGAGCACCACCAACAAGAATGACCGCCAACATTACGATCGCTACTCTCCGAAGCAGCGCAACCTTAGCTGTATGCGAGTCACGATTTGCAATCTCTGCATCAAGCTTCGCAATCAACTCTTGGTGCTCGGGCTGATTTCTATCAAGAAGTGACAAACCAAAATCGTAATCACCCTTATCACAAGCGATCCCAGCATGAATTAATTTTGTTTTTTCCAGACCCTGCTTTGCTCTTTCATTGTCTGGCCACGACTTCAAGGCCTCTTCATAGCGGAAAGCTGCCCGAGAAAGGGGGGCGTAGGATGCTTCCTGCTGCCCCAGATTCAGATCTTCGGTAGCTCGCACAGTGAGCGAAATGCTCTCAGCATGCTCTCGGTACGCACGTATATCATTTTGGAAACTAGCAACGTCCGGATAGCGATCCTCCGGCTTGGTCGCCATCGCTCTCATCGCAATGTTGAGCAATTCACCCTGTTGGGCTTCACTTACTTTGCGAATGGTGTTTCGCCGTACCGATTTCAAGCACTCCGTTACACTCTTCGCCTTGTGCGGCGCCGAGCCCGTCACAATCATGAACAGCGTCGCGCCGAGCAAATAGATATCACTGGACGGTCCAATTTTCTCCAATGGCCCGGTCACCATTTCTGGAGCCATAAATGCAGGAGTACCACCGAGCCCAGAAGTCGCAAAGATCGAATCGTGCTTGTCATAATTTGAAGTCGGCAGCGCCAACCCCCAGTCCATGACCATGACGACGCCGAAGTCACCCAACATGATATTTTCTGGCTTGATATCACGGTGCACCACACCTCGCTCATGCGCAAAGCCAATGGCATCGCATGACTTCATCAAAATTTCCAGATTTTCGTCACGCGAAGTTTTCTTGATCACCTTCGACCAAGGCGTACCCACGACTCGCTTCATTGAATAGAAGAGTTCATTTTCACTCGTGACAGCCACGTCATGAATGGGCACTATATTGGGGTGATCAAGATCACCTGTCACAATTGCTTCTGAAAGAAACTGCTGCCTGCGTTCCTCTTCAACACTGTCAAGCTTGCCAAGACGCTCCAATTGAGCCCGACGTTCACCATCAAGTGGCTTGATCAACTTCAACGCCAAAAGGCGATTAAGAGACCCTTGCCTGGCAACGTACACGTCCCCCATGCCACCTTGGCCAAGTTTTCTGACGAGACGGTAGTCGTCATCGACGTTTTGTTTCTCTTTGCCAGTGCTGACGGCACGCTCACGTAATCGGCTGAACTGGTAATCAACCCATGTTCTTCTCGGCCCCGCACCGGATTGAACGGTTTGCCCAGCTTTGGGAGCTTCACCTTGTGCTGCCAAACTCCATGCACTGGCCTCTTCATCGGAAAGCTCACGCGGGTTGATGGTCTGCCCAATGTCAGCGCTTTCAAGAACAGATGAATCGACCGTGTGCACACTGGGATGGCTGTCGTAGCCGTCATAAGTCGCTTCCTGTGCATCCCGGATGGTAGACTCAACTCGGTCGTGGTCGCGATTTCCATCCCCAGCACGCACAATCGGGCGGGCTGGAGAGGTGCTATCTTCACCAGCCAAATCACTCTCAGGACCCGACATGATCGTTTGATCGATATCCCCCTCCATGATGGTCTTGTCGAGATCCTCAGCTAAGTTGCCATCATGACCAGAATCAGATTCCCCACTACCATCAGTAGGCGATTCACCCTGTTCGTCAGCAAGGAATGTTGCATCCAGTTCATTCACTGTGACATCGAGATCGACTCCGGACTCATCATCGTCCTTCGGTTCTTCACTCGCCTTCTGACCGGAAAGCGAGTGGTCATGATCGCTTCGACTCGCAGACGTTGTATCAAAATCTTCAAGTGTTGCATTGGGATCAAATCCGGCCGAATCACTCGCGGCATCTGCTTCAGCGGGTTCGATTCCCGCTACCGTTCCACTCTCACCTGCCTCATCTGCCTCTAATCCAACGGTGGGATCAATACCTACGACTGTCGCATCAAGGTCAGCATCAGCAGCATTACCTTTGTCAGCCGACTCCAAGTCGGACACATCTCCCACAGTTCCTTCGCCTTGATCGTTCGCGCCGTTCTTTCCAGAAGCAGCTTTTTCGCGCAGATCCATTGGCTCGATACCTGCAACGGTGGCATCGATATCATATTCGGCATCATTATCGGCGTGCCCCGCCTCTTCTACATCGTCGACCGTCCCATGACCAAGCTCATTACTGTTCTGATTGGAATCCGACTGATCTGAACTGCGCAGACTATCAGCCTCGTTCTCTGGCGGAACTCGCTTTGGTTCATCGTCTTGACTATTACTGTGCTTACCCATTTCCATTCATTCGATCTGAGTGATCTAAATACTTTCTGAATCGTGTAGATTCTCTGCCGATTCTCTTCGCGCCGCAAACCTTGCAGATCGCGACAATTTTTTCCGCTCCGACCTCTGCCGCCGCCTCTGCAAGGCAGTTGTCAGAACAACTCCGGCTGAAACAGCCTGCAAACTCGAATCCTCCGCCTCACTCTTCTCTTCAACTTGCTCAGCATTTTTCTCAAATTCCGATGCGACCGGTTCAAGCAACGGTTCTGTTACCGTTACATCACTGGAAAACTCATTTTCAGTGCTGATGAGCAATGGAACGGCAGAAACGGGAACCATAACAACAGTCGAACTCATCGGCTCCCACGACGAAATTCCCAAGTGGTCCAGATTCATCTTCAGAGCATGTACAAAGCCATAGTTGGGTTGGTGACCCAGAATTGATTGATCGTTCAGTTTTAAATCCTGGCCACCATTGGGAAGTTGGCCGGCTTTCACACCTGGATTTTCCTCACTCGACTCTGTTTCACTTTGCTCAGGGATTTCTTCCAGCAGCAACTCACCCTCATCCAATGCGTCCTCAGGAATCACTGGCTCACCATTCCGCACATCAAATCTCAGTACGACTCGGCTGAAGGTATCACCGAGAATATATTCAATTTCATATCGACCATCTGGCAAAGACCGCTGCAACTGCTGCAGTTTATCTCCAGTCATGATGTCATCTGCTAACCGAAAAACACCAAAAGGTTCGGCATTTTGATCAGGTCGAAGAACTCGCAACTGGAAATACTCATCGCGTGCCGCAGACACAACAGCACTTGAAGTTGCAGAACTGACCTCAACGTCCAAGGCAACAGAGTCCAATTCCACAGCAGGAAGGAAACTAGCCACCTCAATGTTCGGGATCACTTCGCGCTGCGGAATGATCGGTACTGAAAAATCAGGAACATTCGGAATAATGAATCGATGATGCCCACTCTCAAGACCATACGCGCCTCCGCGTGGTGTAGCCGGATTATCAGTGGAACTGACAATGCCACCAGTAACCGACTCTGCCAATCCCAAGTCTTGCTGAACGAAACCAGCTTGAACAAAGATCGACTCGTGATGCCGTACCGCGAAACGCACAACCAAAGGATCGGTCACTGTTGATCTACCGTTTTCCCGACTGAACAGGAGATCCATATCAGTGTAGAAATGCTCCAGCGTTATTGCTCCGCTTCCAGCCGAAGCAACTGGAGTTGTAGGCAGCCCTGAACCATTGACTCCAACCAACACATTCAAGTCACCGCTCAAGCCATTGACTTGCTGGTACCTTTGACTTGCTGCTCCCCAATCAATATCCAATGTCAAACCTCGCTCACCAGCATTCCCAACATCAATGAACAGTGAACCGACCAGATTGCGAGAGTTCACCTGCACCAACTCGGAAGTGAATACAGTTGATGCGTCATAGAAGGCTGAGTCCGTTGGAA
>JBPCVE010000439.1:0-11065 GCA_051010795.1 Rubripirellula sp. | reverse complement strand
ATGAGTCGCTCGATCTGAGTTGACTTTCCAACACCGTCAATGCCGTCAAGTGTGATGAACATGCCGCAGTTTCAAAAAGAGCAATGGAAATGGCGTGTCGACTTTGGTTTGTATCGACACAGTCCGGTGGTGAGCCACGGGCTACAAAACTCAGCGAAAGTTTGCAGCCTTGGAATCTCTGCTTGAGGTATCAGTTTCCCTGTGCTGGTTGACCACCGCCATAGGAGCTGAATTTGTCGGGACCGCCAATGATTGGTAGATGTTGATATTCGGTGATCAACCATTCATCCCCTTCTTTTTCCATGGTCAACAAAAGCTTTCGGGGGATTTGAGCATTCTGGACGGCGTTCGATCCTCTTCCGCTGACCTTGACTTTTACCATCATTTCAATGTCAGCTTGCGGTGGATAAGTGTCGCCAATCACTCGGATCTTGTTGATCTGTGTCACTTTGGCTAATTCAAAATTCCAGTTTTGCAATTCCAGCCGGGCGCGTGATTCGAGTTCGGCATCCGCAATGACGGTGACGGCACTGTCGTGGTCGTTGCGTTCCACTGCGTCAGCGAGTGTGTAGATGAGACTTTGAATTTGCTCGCGATCTGTTTCCACCTGATTTGCAATGAACCAGGCCAGTGGAATCAAGGCAACGAAAACCAAGCCAGCGACGGCGATCGGCTTGTTGCCGCTTCTTATCCAGCCATAGAGCAATCCGAAGCCCATCGCCCCTAGCATTAGCGAGACGATGAGCGGTTCTTCGGCAATCAGTCGAAACATGGTCGTTCAACTCTTCAGTCGCGATTCGGGACTTTCAATGCTGGTAACGCCATCTTTCAACCTTCCGGCCTGATTGATCACTTTTGTGGGAAAAGTGGTCCACCATAAAGTGCGGTGTCACCGAGCATCTCTTCAATTCTCAGCAGTTGATTGTACTTTGCCATGCGGTCGCTGCGGCTCGCTGAGCCGGTTTTTATTTGACCGGTAGACATGGCTACGGCAAGGTCTGCAATCGTCGAGTCTTCAGTTTCGCCGCTGCGATGGCTGGAAACGGAAGTGTAATTGTGACGAGCTGCCAGTTGGATCGAGTCAATCGTTTCGGTCAGGGTGCCGATCTGGTTCACTTTGATGAGAATGCTGTTCGCAATCCCTTCATCGATACCGCGCTGCAAGCGTTCCACGTTGGTGACGAACAGGTCGTCACCCACCAATTGGACCTTATCGCCCAATTTATGGGTCAGTTTTTTCCAAGTGTCCCAGTCGTCTTCGGCACAGCCATCTTCAATGCTGCAGATGGGGTATTTGGAGCACCAATCAGCCATGAAGTCGACCATATCGTCGCCGGACAGCTGTTGCCCGTCGATTGAGTACTTAGCCGAATCGGCATCATAAAACTCGGTCGAGGCAGCATCCAATGCGATCCAAATCTGTTCTCCAGCCTTGTAGCCCGCTTGGTCAATCGCTTGCAGAATGACGTCAAGGGCTTCCTGGTTGCTTTTCAGGTCAGGAGCAAAGCCTCCCTCGTCACCCACCGAAGTGTTGTAGCCTTTGCCTGAAAGCACCTTCTTGAGATTGTGGAACACCTCGGTGCCGGCTCGCAAGGCGTCACTGAAACGCTCGAAGCCAAGCGGCATGACCATGAATTCCTGAATGTCGACGGAATTGTCGGCATGTTCACCACCATTGATGATGTTCATCATCGGGGCAGGTAACAGCCGAGCACCCGCGCCGCCAAGGTAGCGGTACAGCGACTGGCCGGTGCAATGTGCGGCTGCGTGTGCCGTGGCAAGCGAGACGCTCAGAATGGCGTTGGCTCCCAGTTCTTTTTTGTTGGGTGTGCCATCGAGCTCGATCATGGCAGCGTCGATCCCAGCTTGATCCGTTGCGTCCATTCCCTGCAGAGCATCGGCGATCTTGTCGTTGACGTTGCTAATTGCGGTTTGAACACCTTTGCCCATATAAAGGGATTTGTCCCCATCGCGAAGTTCCCAAGCCTCGTGAACGCCTGTGCTGGCTCCGCTGGGAACAGCTGCTCGGCCGTGGCTGCCGTCGCTGAGCAGAACTTCCGCTTCGACGGTGGGATTGCCTCGGCTATCAAGGATTTGACGGGCGTGAATGGCTTCGATCAGCGTCATGAGAACCTCTTCGAGATAACGAATTGACAGTTGGTTACGTTGTGTTGTTGGGCGGCATTTTGTTCAATGCACGTTTCAGTGGCTACCCGCCAACCGTTTTCAGGTGGCCCCATCTGCTCTTAAATGCCCTTGTGTTGTAATTTGGTCCCCTAACTGGCTCTTTTGCTAGATCTTTTACCCCTAGGTGGTGGCGAATGTTTACTGGATTGGTCGAAGCGATCGGCGAAATAATGGCGGTGACCGAGCAACCGCCCGGGCGACGCTTCACGATTGAGGCGGGCAAGTTGGCTGAGGATGCATCAATCGGGGACAGCATTTCCATCAATGGATGCTGTTTGACGGTGGTTGCAATCGACGGGACCAAGCTCGACTTCGAAGCGGGGGAAGAAACGCTCTCGCGAACCAACTTGGGCAGTTTGGGCGTTCACTCGGGTGTTAATCTGGAACGATCGCTGGCTGTGGGGGATAGGCTGGGCGGGCACTACGTCACCGGTCATATTGATGGACTCGGTCAATTGTTGGAAAGGCGGGAAGATCCACCATGGGCTCACTTGCGATTTCAGATGCCCAAGCGTCTTGCTTCGCAAGTTGCTGCCAAGGGCAGTGTTGCGATTGACGGGATCAGCTTGACTGTCGTCGATGCCGATGAAAATTCCTTTACAGTGGCGCTCATACCGCACACGTTGGAAGTCACCACGTTGGGCGCGAGAAAAATAGGCGATGCAGTCAATCTGGAAACAGACGTGCTCGCCAAGTACGTTGAGCGTTCGTTGGGATTTGCCAGCGATTCCTGAACCATTGGCTTAACGAAACAACTGTTGCTACCCAAGTACGCATTTCACCGATTTACTTTTTCCCTCACCGGCATTTCGATTGAACCAACCTCGTCAAACCGCAACGTATCTTTCCAAACGTCTTGCCGCGGCCGGCCTAAGGCCCGTATCAAGGTTTGGACAGAATTTCCTGATCGACTTGAATCTGATCGACTTGATCGCCGATTCTGCAAATCTTTGTAAAACAGATGTGGTGTTGGAGGTTGGAACAGGCGTTGGTTCGCTGACCAGTCGCTTATCCGATCGTGCGGGCGCTGTGCTCAGCGTCGAGATCGACGCCAACTTGCATCAACTGGCAAGCGAGGAGTTGGAGGGTAGAGCCAATGTGCGTTTGATTCACGGCGATGCACTACGAAATAAGAACACACTTCGTGATGATTTGATGGAGCAGATTCGTGCCGCCATGGACACTATCGGCGAGGATGCACGTTTTCTACTTGTTGCCAATCTGCCGTACAATGTCGCCACACCGATCATCAGTAATCTGTTGCATGAGACGCCGACACCCGACTCGATGGTGGTCACCATTCAAAAAGAATTGGGCGACCGAATCGTTGCTGCCTCAGGCAACAAGGATTACGGCGCCCTAAGTGTATGGATTCAGTCGATTTGTGATTGCGAAATTGTTCGTGTGCTGCCGCCTACGGTTTTCTGGCCGAGGCCCAAAGTGCATTCGGCTGTTTTGCGGATTGACCTTGCGCGAGAACGTTTGGCCGCATTTGCGGACTTGAAGTACTTTCACCAAACCGTAAGAGCTTTGTTCTTTCATCGGCGTAAGTTTCTGCGCAGCGTAGTGATCAGTGCCATGAAAGACCGGCTTGATAAATCGGAAGTGGATCAGGTGCTGACGGCACTCGGGCACGATGCCAATCAGCGTGCAGAGCAATTGACGGTCGAGCAGATTCAAAAGCTTGTCGAAGCGTTGCGGGTGGCTGAACTGGAGAAGGGGCAGGCATGATTGCTTGCCAGTTAATTGCGAATGGCAAGTGTTGTGTTTCGTCACCCATCGCTGCAAATCGCCCGTACTGAAAGGTTGTTGAGCCAATCTTGGGTTCTTTGCACCAGACAACGTCACGGAACATCGATTGGGTTGGCCATTGCCGGTCCGATTTTTTGCCTGGATCGACATACCTTTGTTTTGACGGAGGATTCCTGATGCCTTTGATTCAGTTTGCGGGAGAAACGATCAGCTGTGCACCCGCCGACAATTTGCGATCGGTTCTGATGCGACACGAACCTTCGATGAGGGGCAGGCTATATAACGGCGCCGCCGGACTCACGCACTGCCGGGGACTGGGGACATGTGGCACTTGTGCAGTCGAAGTGCAAGGTGACCTGACTCCCATGACTAAGATTGAAAAGTGGCGACTCGGGTTCTCACCCCACCGCTCGGACTCTGGTCTGCGTTTGGCGTGCCAAGGCTGCGTGATGGGTGACTTGGTCGTCACGAAACACTCAGGAATGTGGGGGCATCGGCTCGACGACTGAGTGGGGCAGTTTTTGTTTTTTTCATCAGAAGGACGCTTGGTCAGTCGCGGATTTGAGCCTTAGACATCAGGCAGGGAAGAAAGACGAGGCCTGAATCGATCAGTACAAATCCAAAAAAAGAAATGGCTTGAGCGAGATGAATATTCGAAGAAGAGAAGCGTTAGTCGCACTGACAGGGATGCTTTGTGTGCCTGGTTGCAGCGGGGATCCCGTGAGCACTGCGGTCACCGATGCCGTCGAGGAACTTCCAACTGAGACACTCGAAAGCGTTCATGTTGGCTTACGAGGCTTTCAGTTGGTGGCGTTCATCGTGGGTAAGCGAGTTGTACGGTTGCCCCATCCTGCTGTTCGAATCCTCGGAGTTGCTCTTGTTTCGACGGCTTTGGTTAGTCTGTTGGCAATCGAGTACCTTGATGACGAGCTAAAGCGAAGGCAGATCCGTGAGGACTTGTCCGAGGAAGAGCGGTCATCGATTGAAGCACAACTGGCGGTCGTGTTCACGACCGAGAATGGTCTGGATGAGCAGGTCCAATTGGGGCCGAATCGTTATGAATCGGAGTCGGCTTGAAGAAGGACGGATCGCCAGAACGCAGTGTCTCAGCAGGCCGTTTGTTGTTGCTTGCAGGTTGGTGCTGATGACGGGGCAATCCCATCCGTTGATTGGGATTTCAGTATTCCGAAAGCCAGCGTTTGATAACTGTCGTTCTTGAAAGGCTGAATTCTCGAGAGACCTCGGTTCTTGAGCCACCGATGTTGGCCGACAGCGTTGCAATGCATGTGGCTCCCTGTGATCAAATCTTTACGTTGGCTTGGTCATCGGTTCGCTGGCATGAGCGTTTGTTCAGTTGCTGGTCAATCAGTGCCAATCGTGCTGCATCTCAATTGCCCCCATGGGATCATTAGGGGCGGTTTTCAACGCCCGAGGCCTCAAGGCTGGCTGATTTTGAGCGGACGCACTTGGGCCAGACAGTGGAGCCTAGCTCGTGTGGTGTCTATTTTTCACTATCTGGGGGCTGTGTTCTTGGCGAACAAGTCATAGATATCAGGAGGAAATCCCGCCCTCGCAGTTATAATGGGGAACACACGGGTTTGTCGCTGCGTCTGAATTTTGATTGATTCAACCGCGTCCTCATCCAAAAACCCCGTTTTTAGCGATGTCGTCGTAATCAGCGGCTTTCCTGCGGTATCAGAGCGTAATCCACGCGTGTTAAAGCGTAGGGGTCGTGCGGGATTTGTTTGTCCTGACGGCTTTGCAATGCCGACGGTTTACCGATGACAACGCATTGCAAACTGGTGTGGACCCCAAATGTCCATGTTGTTTGATTCATTTTCCTGTCTCTTTCTGGCTTCCTTTGAGACCGAACATGCACTTTTCGACCAATTCTTCATCGCTCCCTTCCCGTCGTCAGCGTTTTCTCAAGCAGTTATGGGACAGTTTGTCGGGCCGTGGCGGGCGACAGCTGGATACCAGCCGCAATCGGTTGCAGTTGGAGCCACTTGAGAAACGCCAGTTGTTGGCCGGCGACATGGAATTGTTGTTCACCGAGCCCACTGAGGACTTGGGTGTGGGGACCGCAGCGACCGAGGTAGCCGATGCCGGGTTGCAGGCGGCTGGTGTTGGGGAGGGCGAAGCTGCCGACGACCTCGTGCAATTTGCCAAAGATTTGGACGCTGCTGGTGTCAAGTATTACGGCGCAGCGTGGTGCCCCTCGTGCACTCAGCAGAAAGAGTTATTTGAGGATGGTGGAGATTTTTTACCATTCATTGAAGTCACAAACCCTGATCGAACGCTGAACTCTGTTGGTGTTGCCAATTCGATCGCCAGTTTTCCAACTTGGACGTTTCCGGATGGCTCTCGGGTCGAGCAGGTCATGACACTGGCAGAGTTGAGCACTGCGAGTGGCGTTGTGATTCCGCAAAGCGAGAATCCGTCCTTCGCAACGATCGGTGATCAAACCGTTGACATCGGTGCTCCGCTTCATGTCGCAGTCGATGCTTATTCGCCCCAGGGTGGGCCGTTGACCGTTACCGTTTCAGTGTCTGATCCCAGCTTGCTTGAAGCACAAGTGGTAACAGGAAATCGGTCCATTCAAATTGATATGGAAGGTTACGGCGACATGGTGTTCGAACTCTTTGAGCAACGAGCGCCCCGTCCGACTTCAAGGGTGATTCAATTATCCGATGAAGGCTTCTATGACGGAATCATTTTCCATCGAGTCATCGACAATTTCATGATCCAGGGTGGCGACCCGACCGGAACCGGAACGAGCGGATCCAATTTGGGAACCTTCGATGATCAGTTTAACCCTGAATTGTTGCATCTGAAGGAAGGGGCACTTTCGTTTGCCAAGTCCAGCGACGACACCAATAACTCGCAGTTTTTTATTACGGAAGTGGCGACCCGCTATCTGGACGGAAATCATTCTGTCTTTGGGCAACTCGTCGAGGGCTCTGAGGTGCGTGAAGCGATCAGTGAAACCAGTACAGGGGCTGCTGATCGACCTGACATCGATATCGAGATGACCACGATCAATGTCTTCACTGACACCGAGAACTCGGTTGTCATGCTCAAACCAACTGGTGCTGGAACGGGGCAAGTCAGTGTCACCTATACCGTGACAGATCAAGCTGGCAATAGCGTGTCGGAAACGACCCAGGTCACCGTGGGTACCGACTCATCCAACACCCAGCCTTGGCTCAACGATATTGCGACTCCTGCCCCTACATCTGTCAATACCAACGCTGAACTCCAACTCAGTAGCACCGATGTGGAAGGCGATGCTGTTACCTATTTTGCTCAGTCGTTGTCGTCAGGGGCCAACGGTACCGTTTCGATCGATGCATCGAGTGGTTTAATGACCGTGACGCCCGCCACTGACTTCGTGGGGGTAATCAATGTCCGAGCGGGAGTTCGGCCTGGAGTTGGGGTGGTCGGAAACTCTGGCAGTGACAGCGACACGCAGACGGTCGCCTTCACTTTCGAAAGCGAAGGCATTCTTGCCCCAACGCTAGTTGATTTGGCTGCGTCCAGCGATAGTGGCGTGAGTGACATCGACAATGTGACCAGCAATGGATCGATGACTTTTCAAGTCAATGGTGTTGATGGTGGGGCGACAGTGGAGCTGGTGGATTTAGGCACCAATGCAGTGGTTGGCACTGCGGTTGCGGCCGGGGCGAGTGTGTTGGTCACGACCAGTAACATCGCGGCCCTGGGTGATGGCACTTATCAACTGGCCGCGAGACAAACAGCCGCTGGGCAGACAAGTACCTTTTCACCAACGCTGACGGTGATTTACGACACAACGGAACCAGCAATCGTATCCGACACCGCAAATACCGACGCCAATGTTGGTACTGTTTACAGTACCGATCTGATTAGCGACGAAGAGGGCAGTGGGCTTGTTTACAGTCTTATCAGCGGGCCGGCCGGTGCGACTCTCAACAGCACCTCCGGGATCGTTGACTGGACGCCGACGAGTGAGCAGGTCGGCGCACAGACCTTCTCGATAGAACTCACCGACTTGGCGGGCAACGTCCGTTCGGATTCTTTCACGGTCACCGTCGCTGAGGCCCCCGTGGCTGCCATCCGCATCGACCTGACTGACTTGGAAGGAAATCCAATCACGGGCATCGCTGCCGGGCAGGAATTCCTGTTGAAGATGGTGGCAGAAGACAATCGAGCTTTCATTGATCGGGATGGTATCTACGGCGCATTTGCAGATATTACTTTTGATGAAACACTGATCCGGCCCAAACCAGGGACTGCGATCGAGTTTGATTCCGCTTTCACTGTCACACGCACCGGTGCTTTGCAGACTGGATTGGTTGACGAGTTGGGGGCAGTGTCGGGGGCGACCGCTGCAACCAACCTTGCAGAAAGTTTGATTGCCACAATTCGTATGGAGGCACTTGCAGCTGGGAATGTCAACATTATCAGCAACCCGGCAGATGACTTTTCAAGTGAGTTCCTGCTTTTCGGTTTGGATAACGTTGTGCCAGCTTCGGCTGTCTCTTATGGCAGCACAAGCCTTGCCATTGGTCAGTCGTTCACGCTGAATGATGATAGTTATTCAGTTCTCGAGGATTCCGGCGATACCGTGCTCGATGTGCTCAGCAACGATGTGGTCAACGTGGGAGGTGAGTCCTTGACGTTGGTGTCGGCTAGTCAGCCCACTGAAGGGGGGACCGTCACGGTGGATGGTGGCGTTCTCACGTTCCGACCCAGCGATAATTATACCGGACCAGTGACCTTCACCTATCGCGTGGCAGATAACGCTGGCGTACAGCAGAACGCGAACGTCAGTGTCGATGTGACGAACGTGAATGATGCACCCACGGCAGTCGACGATGCTGTCAGTGTCGATCAAAATTCGTCTGGTAACCAGTTGAATGTCTTGCAAAACGATGAGATCACGCCAGACCTTGATGAAACCCTGGTCGTCAGTTCGGTCAGCACGCCGGATAACGGTGGCTCTGCCGTCATTGCAGGTGATGGCTCGTCCGTTTCTTACACGCCTGCAACTGACTTTGTAGGGGTTGAAACCTTCACCTATGTCGTCAGCGATGGAGATCTTGAGGATGTGGCCACCGTCACCGTGACCGTGGCTCCCTCTGATAATCCACCCACTGCAGTGAACGATGCATATGAAATCGCTGAGGATGCTGCGACCGCAGACTTTGTTGTGCTCAGCAATGATGTTCGAGATGTTGATAACCAGGAGTTCGTTTTGGATTCCGTTGGTGTGCCTGACCAAGGTGGTCAAGCCGCCATTAGTATCGATGGGACTCAGTTGACCTACACACCAGCACTCAACTTCAACGGTGTCGAACATGTTCCCTACACCATTCGGGATACCGGCGGTGGAATCTCCGTTGGTACCGTGATATTCACTGTGACGCCAGAGAACGATGTTCCCCCGATCGTCGACACGGACGTTAACTTGAATCGTGCGTCCGCGGAAAGCACCGTTTTTGAATTGACCGATCTACCCGCGAACGTGGACTCGGGAGAAACATTGACCGTCACCGTCGTGAGTGCGACAGCGCAGGGAGGAACAGCGACCGTTGATCCTGCCAGCCAGGCGGTGCTTTACACGCCTCCGAACGCGGAGTTTGTCGGCACGGATACCATCACTTACACCGTCAGCGATGGAGTCGAGTCCAGCACCGGTACGATTACTGTTGAAGTGACTGATTTTGAGACACGCAAGATCTCACTTGGAATTGGCAGCACCGCGGGGACGCCCCAACTCGGCGGAGTTGTGCTTCGTGGTACCAACCTGCTTGGGCAAACCGTTGAAATTCCACTCTATATGAATGGCGGAAACGCAGATTTTGGCGAGTTGATGCCGGGTGATTACAACATCGAAATTCCTGCAAATCCTTTCTTGCAAGGTGCAGATGAGCCGCAGCTGATTTCTGTTACAAGTTTGCCCGAAGATGGAGATGTCACCATCCCCTCCAATGTTGGGCCATTGAAAGCGAAGTATGTTTCCCTTCGTGACATGTTTGGATCGGCGGGTAGAAAATCGTTACTCGTTGCGATTGAACCAGGGCAAACGAGCGTGCTGACAATCGCGTCTCCGCAAGTCGATGTCGAAGTTACCGATGTGCAGCTCGATCCCAATACTGGGGCCGTCACGGTACAAGCTGTTCGGACCGAAACAGATGAAAATGGTGTTGAGACGCAGCAAAACGTCGAAGCTGTGGCGTCAACTGATGACGAAAGCCGCGTCGAAACTCGAGGTGTTGCCGGCGACTACAAGTTGCTGAAGCTCAAACTTGATAACAACGGATTGAATTTCAATCCCGTCTCCGAAGCCTCCGGAGAAGCTGAGGGCGAAACGCTGCCGGTCGGAGATGGCGAAGGGGAAGCAGCGACGACGGCTCAAAGTTCACTGATGATCGGCAGTATGCAGGCCGAGGGAGAATCAGTGGCGGCGCTGTCTGTGACACAGGCTGATCTTTTTGTGCCGGTTGCGAGCGATCAAAGCACGCGTTCGGATGCCGTCGTTCTGTCCAACGAGCGTGGTGAGCTGTGGTTCGGTGAAGCAAACGAAATCGAAGACCTGAGCAGCAACGGTGATTATCAAGCCGTCGAGGGCTCGCGAGAAAACTCGCAGGTTGTCGATGAAGTGATGCAAAACGTGACTGAGGAACTCACCATTATCAAATCGGCTGGTGATCAGTTGATTGATACGGAGTCGTCTGTTCACTCACTCAATGAGAGCAGCATTGACGCCGTTTTGGGTCACGATATCTGAGGGAGCTGACTTGCCAAGGTCGCCTTCAATACTCGCACAAAAGTGCAACATATAGAGGGCCGTTTGAGCACCGATCGCCTGCGACGTACCGGCTCAAAAGTCGCCCGACAGGGTAGGGAAACACTCATTTCGCCTGCCTGAATCGCCAGAAAACCGAGGCATTGGGACAACGCCAGTCAAGACCCCCTTAGAAAAACCCCTGAAAACGTTGGTTTTTTTAGTCAAACCCGGGTTGCACGGATGGCGGCAGGGACATAACACTTTGCCCATAGGAATCACGGGCATGCGTTAATCACGCCCTAATCGACCCAAAATACTCAACACTTAAGGTTCTTCCCCATGGCAAAAGCTGCA
>JBPCVE010000438.1:0-10130 GCA_051010795.1 Rubripirellula sp. | reverse complement strand
AGCCATCCCGGCCGGCGTTACATACCCGCTAGCGTCGTAATCCGCGTTTGCCATCGGGCTTTGTGCGGCGGCCGGCAAAGCAAACAGTGCTGCACATACAGCAAGCGCCCTGAGGCTCGAAGAGCGTGTAAAAAGTCGTGATTGAGTCATTCGGTGCATCGCAAACGTCTCCGCGGCATCCGCCGCATGGCTATAGGCCGATCATTCACTTGCGGGGCAACGCACTCGGAACCCAGATTCGCTCCGAGAACGCAATGGAAACCAGCAGACAGATCACGCCTGCTTCGCCTCCTGACCTTGAATGCGTCGGACAACAGAAACCGTTGCCATCGCAAACAAAGACACTCCCCCCCTGATTGTTTTGCTTCGAAGTGGTTTCTCCGTCTTTGCCTGTCATCGGGACCTCGCCCGATCAACCAGCGCCTACAGAACAACCGCGTCATGTGGATTTATCGGCACAAGTGACCACCAGCATTTGGTTATTCCACTCGATCATCCTAGGAAAACTTTGCGGACATCAAAAATGGAAGACTTCACCCATCACGACAAGCGGGGGTCATATCTACTGAAATCCGCTAATTCGCCGTCTGAGAGAGCTGAAGTTCTCATGCACACGTGGCCAGCTGCCCACCAGAAAAGCAGCATCAAATCTCGACCAACGCCACGCAGTAGCAGCCCAAAAGGAACCAAATTCATCGCATCTGACATGCTAGCAACCCATTCTCTCAACCTCATGAGAACGCTGATCACAGTGACACCCAATCACAGTGACACCGCGCGACATAGCGAATGGAAACAAACGGCGATTGAGAGACTCCGCTGGCTGCTTCTGTCGATCATGCATGCCGCGACCATGATCGCCCCGGCAATGATCAAAGAAGTTCTTCAAACCGCCGGAGGGTGACCTCGGTACTCGTTCTGGCTGAATTGGTTCCAAGGGCGACCGCGGCCACGTACCCAGGCCGTGGTTCAATCGAGAGAAAACTCCAATGCATCCCGGACTCGAGTTTCGGATTGAGAAACCGGATCTCGGGTTCGGCTGATTCGATCTTTTCGAATGCAAAATCAGCCAAAGGTGTCTGCAACCCTGTTCCAAGCGCCTTGATGAAGGCCTCCTTGAGTGTCCAAATTTTCAGAAAGGTGTTTCGTCGATCCGTTTCCGAGGCACAGTTTTCAAGGTGGTCGATTTCTGGCTTGGAGAAATAACGCTTTGCGAGAGCAGGGTCTGTTCGACGATCCAGCTTTTCAACATCAACACCAAGCAGATCGTCACTTTGGCTATCAATCCCGCACATTACGAGGCCGTCAGTATGTGCAATGTTGAACGCGCGGCGTGCCTCAACCGGTTGGCTGACATAAGGCTTGCCATTTTTTTCGATTGCGAAGGCGATGAGGCATGGGTCGATTTGCTCACGTCCAAGGAGTCGCCGCGCCATTCCGCGACCAACGACATGCTGGTTACGACTGGTAGCAATACGAAATCGGTCCGCACGAACCCGCTCATCCTGACTAAGCCAGTTTTCACAGCATTGCTCCAGAATGCCAGGCTCGGAAGATGAACTGCCTGCGTGCCAAACTTGAATACCGAGAGAATCTTCCATACTGATGAAATCTAAAATTCGAAGGGACGGATCACCATTTGTGTGAACCACGAGACTCTGCGGACGATCGGGTTCATTGAACCCACCGGACCAAACGCAAGCGAACAGGCCGTACATGCCAATCGTCTGCATCCTAATAGTCGGGACAAACCTGAGTAACGTCAGAGCCAACATAGTGCGAACAAAAACAAAGAATTTCCTGCCATGATAGCTCGCGGTTCGATCCTTCGGGATAACCGGCAATATGTAATCAAGGCTGGCTAACAGCACCGTCATTCGCCAAGAAAGCTAGACGTGATTTCTCCGAATCTGATCGCTGAGACCAGACCTCTGAGGGGTCAACCATGCAAGCCGCCAGTTCCTGATGGTGGGTGGATTTGTGATGTTGGCATGGGTCTTGGTTCGCCGAAAAATCCGGGCCGGAAGAAAGGTCCACCAAGACACCAAACGTGCCAACCGGAAAATCAAGTTGATACGGGAGCACAAGGAACCCTCGGTTCCGCTGAGCGGTGCCCCTGTCGAAACACAACGCTGGCAGGCTGCGATGTTTGATCTGCAACGCGAACTCAAGGCCGAACTGGATACAAGAATCATCGTGGTCTAAACACTGCTCAATCAGGTTGACGAAAAGATCAATCAATTGAATAGCATGCAGTCCAAACTAGAACCAGCACCTACGGCTGATCACTCCATCAGCAGCAAGATTCAAGAGTTAATGCAGCGTGGTATGAACGCAACAGAAATAGCCATGAAACTGGGCATGCCTCTGGATGATGTCGAACTTACGATCGCCAGGCTTTGAGTGAGAATGACCATCTCAGCAAGTGTTCAACCACAGGACGATTCACTCAGCAGACAGTTCATTGACGAGACGAGTCACCTTAGAAACTGGGGAGCGGCGACTGACGAGATTCTATTGCGATCTCGCCATGATCCACGGTCTGGTTTCTGCGGCCAAAAAGAAAGACCCGCAGACGACAAGAATGCCGTCTGGCGAGATCCTTGCTAAGGCCTTTTCGCAAGCGACGATGGGATCCGTCATCACCTCGGCAGTCCCCGTCCAATCTTGGGGTAGCATCGGCGCAAGATCATCTGGTTCAACGAACCGCGGATTGCCGTGGAAACGAGTCAGAACGATTTCATCACTGATGGTAGTCAGTTGCTTCAGCATCACTTCTGCTGACTTATCTACGCTTGTTCCAAAGACAACCGCGATGTTTCGATTGGCACAGCGATTTCGCAAACAGTCACACAACGCGGCGACGGAATCTTCATTGTGGGCAACATCAACCACTGCCATGACACCATCGGAAAGCGGAAAAGGTTCAATGCGGCCAGGACAGCTCAAACCCGCCAAACCCTCATTGATTGCTGCATCGGATATTGGGCTCCCTTGCCTCCCCAAGGCATCTACAGTCGCCAACGCGATCGCCGCATTGCGACATTGATGAGTCCCCTCAAGCGGCACGTAGGTTTCTATCTGCTTCCCTGGATCACCTGGTCCTGTGTAGACCAAGCGTGAACCCCAGCTCGGTTCTTGGGAACCTTGGAAATGGAATTCCCGCCCCAGTTGCCAGTGAGCGCATTGATGTTCGATGGCAGTCGACTCAACCACGGCTCGTGCGGCGGGGTCCATCACTCCACTCACCACCGGCACACCATGTTTGATGATCCCGGCTTTCTCAGCTGCGATCTGGGCCAGGTCATTCCCTAATACATGCTGGTGGTCGAGTCCGATGGAAGTCACAACCGAGATGCTCGGAGCACAGACATTGGTACTGTCCAACCTGCCACCTAAACCAACTTCCAAGACAATGGCTTGACAATGTGAGCGTTCGAAATGCAGTAGTGCCAAGGCCGTTGTGAGCTCAAAAAAGGAGGGCCCGTCCGTAGGGGAAGTGGAATCGCTGATAAAGGACGGAGACACCACTGCCTGCCTCATTTCCTGCACGAGTGTGACGAGATGTTCAGGGGGACAGGCCTCACCATTGACCCGAAACCGCTCTTCCAGGCGGTGCAGATGAGGAGAAGTGTAGAGGCCAGTGCGAAGGCCAGTGGCAGTCAACATCGCGGCAACCATTGCCGCGACTGACCCTTTGCCCTTCGTCCCCGCGATATGAATCAGTGGGATTGGCGGTTTTGGAGACGACTCAGAATACAGATAATGCCCCAAACCCAACTCTTGAAGAAGTTCAGACATTCTCTGCAGCCGAAATCGATATCGATTCGCACTCGAGACAGTCATTTTCTCGTAGTTGATCTGCCCATAGAGGAAGCTCAGAGCGTTCTCATAGGCATCATCCGGCATTGTTTGCCGAGGGAATGTCGAATCGTTCAACAGAGCGGGCAATCCGGAAAAAGACAGAACGGGAAAAAACCAACGTGAAGACGTTAGCAAATTGATTGATGATTCAGCCTCGATTTGCAAGCCCCAATCATCAAATGAGGAGGTTTACAGTGCCAGAAACGATCCGGCAACATCCCACAAATGAAACGATATAACCGTCCTGACGGGCCAGATCGCCTCAGTTTCGTTGCAGAGACAACCATTTCCGGCCGGACAGCGTAATACCACGGTGGAAATGCTGGTACATCTCGGGTCAGATCACGTCTGGTGAGTCGTGTTGAAGGTCTCTGGCACAAAAATACGAACACTTCGCCCGGTGGCGGCGTAGCGTATCAATCTCTGGCTTTGGGTCTGCGAGCATTGCAGCACGGCAATTCGTAGTCCCCAAGGATCGGAGGCCTTGTCGCATCCCGGTGCCTAATCGGCTCAATCAATCTGAAATGACCGATTCTCCCCATGTTTGCCCAATTTTGCCCTCATCCATACGGAAGTCTTTAACCGTGGAAACTGATTCAACCGTGGTCGCCGAATCGGAGACCGCCACCGCCGCGCAAGCTGGTAGTGGCGAATCTGACTCGGGTGTTGTTATTGAAACCCGCAACCTGAGCAAGATTTATCGGGATTTCTGGGGTCGAAAGAAGGTCAACGCACTGAAGTCGCTCGACATCGAGGTCCGAAAGGGTGAGGTGTTTGGCCTGCTGGGGCCCAACGGCAGCGGCAAATCAACCACCATCAAGTTAATCCTTGGTTTGCTTTTTCCGAGCAGTGGCCGAGTCTTAGTTTTCGATAAGGACGCCAGCGAGACCAGCAAGAACGAGAGAATCGGCTACTTGCCGGAAGAATCCTACCTTTACAAATTCTTGACTGCGGAAGAGACGCTGGACTTTTATGGCCGCCTGTTTGACATGTCGGGTGCGGCTAGAAAAAAACGAGTGAGCGAGCTGATCCAACTGGTGGGGCTTCAGGGTGCAAAGCATCGTCAACTCCGGGAATACAGCAAAGGAATGACACGACGTGTCGGACTGGCTCAGGCCCTCATCAATGACCCCGACCTGGTCCTCCTCGACGAGCCGACGACCGGCCTCGACCCGATTGGTTCGAGAGAGATGAAGGACTTGATCCTGTCACTGAAAAAACAGGGCAAGACGGTTCTCCTTTGCAGCCATCAACTGGCTGACGTTCAGGATGTCTGTGACCGAGTGGCAATTCTTGATCAGGGCGAACTGAAAGAACTTGGCCGCGTGACAGATCTGCTGAAAGTGCAGGATGTCACTGAAATTCATACAAAGCGTTTGAAGCCTGAGGTGGAAGCCGAAATCCGAGCCATCATCGAACGTGAAGGTGGTACGTGCACGATCGACAATCCAACGGCAACGATGGAAGACTTGTTCTTGAACATCGTTCGCGAGAGCGAGGCTCGCCCCGGTGCAAGACGTGTTTCCGGGACAGGCACCCAACAGGAAGCAGCAAAAGACGACCAAAAGACTGAAGAGAGTCAGGGAGAGACTGGTCAATGATCCTGCAACCTGAAGATTTCTGGTCATTCTATGAATGGCTGATGCGTCCCGAGTCATTTCTTGAGAGCGCCTTCCTGCAAGGGATTGTGTTATTCGGTCTTGCGATCGTCATTGGCTTAATGGTTGGCTACATCATCTCGGCAAATCGCTATGGTCCGGGTGAGGGTTTCTATGCCGTCGCTCGCGCTGTCCGCGACCTGATACGTTTCGATCTTCCCGGAACCTCCGCTCATCGTGTGTTCGCTCTTGCGAAGCTCGCGTTTAAAGAAGCGATCCGGCGACGGGTACTGTTTGTGGTGGGCCTGTTCGTCGCTCTGCTGTTATTGGCTGGATGGTACTTGAACCCGGAGAGCAGTGACCCAGCAAGGCTGTACATCAGCTTCGTGCTGACGGCGACCAACTACCTGATTCTCGCATTAGCTTTATTCATCAGCGCTTTTTCGTTGCCCAACGATATCAAAAGTCGAACGATCTACACGATCGTCACCAAGCCCGTGCGGGCAACGGAAATCGTACTCGGTCGAATGCTTGGCTTCATGGCGGTGGGAACCGTGATGCTTGTCCCCATGGGCTTGGCAAGCTACCTGTTTGTCAGTCGTGGCCTCAGCCATCAACACTTGGAAGTCGTTGATGTTATCGAAGAGGCCGACGGCACGCTGGTTGGTGAAACAGACTTTGTTCAGGATCACAAACACGCTTTCACCATCTACAGCGACCTCGATGGCGAAGGAAACCCACTGGGGACCTACTCAGGGCTCACCGACGTGGTTCGCGGTCATCGTCACATCGTCAAACGGGATGTGGATGGGAATTTTGAAATATTGTCTCCCGAGCCGCTGCGTGCAAGAATTCCTGCCTACGGTGAAATCCAGTTCTACGACCGTGGCGGAAACAACAAAGACGCCGGTGTGGACATTGGTGCCGAGAGAATGGATGCTGGCGGATACGGCAGTGCGGGTATTTCACGCGTGATTGGATTGTCACGTGGGAGCCGAAAAGTACAGCATGGCTACGTCGAGGGTGGCACTCTTGGCAAGGCTGAGTTTACGTTTCAGAACGTCACTCCTGAGCGGTATCCCAATGGCCTGCAACTCGACTTATCACTGCGTGCCTACCGTTCTTTCAAAGGCGACATCGAATCCGGAATTCGTGGTTCAGTGACCATGAAACACCCCACAAAGGATATCGAGAGCAATCCGAAGACTTTTGTGATCAACGAGTATGAGGTTGACGAACTCAATCTTGACACTGACGTTCAAGGGACCGACAACAACAAGACGCGTGAACTGAACGTTTTTGAAGATCTAGTGGACGAGAATGGTCAACTTACGATTGTGATCAAATGCCTCGATCGCAGTCAGTATCTAGGCGTGACTCAGAGTGGCGTTTATCTCCGTGCCGGTGACAATCCTTTTTGGTGGAACCTCACGAAGGCCTACGTGTCGATTTGGCTGCAGATGGCAATGGTAGTCGCATTTGGTGTGATGTTCAGTACATTCCTCAGCGGTCCAGTTGCCATGGTTGCGACCTTCGCATGTGTCCTACTCGGCTTTTCTGCTGAGCAGGTTTACGACACGCGGCACTTCATCGACAGTGGCGTCGAACGAGGCGGCGGACCGATCGAATCGATGGTGCGTTTGCTCCGGCAAGACGCTATGACCACGCAGTTAGATGTTGATACTACCGCAGCAAAAGTGATCAAGACGACCGACGCGGGCATTGTTTACTCACTCGATGCAATCGCAACGGCCCTACCTAACCTGCCCAAGATGGTTGGGACTGCGGAGTACGCAGCCAGTGGTTTCGACATTTTTGGAGCCCTTCTATTACGGCACGCAGCGGCGACCTTTGGTTACTGTCTCTTGGCGTTCATCATCAGTTACTTCTTCCTGAAATCGCGTGAGATCGCGGCATGAATCGTACAAAAAGCCTTTGGCGAAAACTTACCTACTTGGCAATTCTGCTGGCCATGTTGATTCCCTTGTTCCTGTTGGGCCAACCATCGGGTGGCAAGGGTGATCCAGGCGGACAACTGTCCGTGATGAGACATGAGTACAACATTGCGGAAAGTGATCTTGGTGAGATCAGTCCCGCAAGTGAAACCATGAAACTTGCATCCCTCGGGATGCGTGGCGTGGCGGCAACACTTCTGTGGAATAAAGCACACACCTATAAAGTGATGCACGAATGGGATCGCTTGAAGGCAACCCTGAACAACATCGCATTGCTGCAGCCTCACTTTGATAAAGTATGGGAACATCAGGCTCATAATCTCGCGTACAACGTTTCCACGGAGTTCGACGATTATCGACAACGCTACGAAATGGTCCGCGAAGGAACCGAGTTCCTGACTCGTGGCGTGCGGCAAAACACCAACGCCCCGAGGCTGGTTTGGTACACCGGTTGGTTTTACGGGCAGAAATTGGGAATGTCTGACGAGAAGGTGCAATTCCGCCGTTTGTTTTCTGACGACGACATGCTCCACGACGCTTTGAAAGCAGAAAACATCGGGGTCGACACCCCCGAAGCACGTGGGCCCTTGGGAAAGCCAGACAACTGGCTCGTCGGTCGACTTTGGCTGAATCATGGGTATGAGATTGTTGATAGCGGCGTCAAAATCCGCCGACAAACCCCACTCAACTTTTATGAGACAGGGCCGAAGTGGCGTATCAAGCACGCTGAATCCATCGAGTCCGAGGGAATTCTTGATGCACGCGCCCAGAACGCCTGGCAAATGGCAGATGATGACTGGCTTGGTTTTGGAACCCGAAGCATCCCTACGACCTCGCCATTCACGATCAAACTGAACCAACTGGAAGATCTTGAAGCTCAGCGAGACGAAAAAATCGAAGAGTTCCGGCTATTGAACGAAGAGGCGTTTGCTGCCGCTCGACAAGCCAGAATTGACACACTGCCGGCCGTGATCAAGGAATACTGGCAAAAGCCCGAATCGGAAATGACACCGGAGCAACGCCAGTTGATGCCTTCCATTCTAAAAGGACTGGTACCTGATCTGACCGCGCTGGCAAAAACTTCGGATGACTCCATCCGACTGGAATCAGTAAATATCGCTGGTCAGGTCAGAGATCTGAACGAACGGATCCAGAAGACTATCGGTTACCGCACCCAGATCAATTACCCCTACTGGAAGACGCTTGCCCAAGCTGAACAGGAAGAAAGAACGGTAACGGCCAGAAGGTTGATCTACGAAGCTGAACAAGCAAATAATAACGCCGAACTCGATCAGGCAATCGAACTCTATGAACAAGCCTTCGTGATCTGGGCCGATATTTTCGATGATTACCCTTTGCTGACCATTGATGACACCGCAGAGGACCTTTTCAATTCAGTGAGACGCTACATGGTCGCAATTGACTCGCAGGAGATCCCTGAGGATTTCCCGCTTGCGACCTTCGTAACCATGATGGGCGAGTTTGGCCAAGTCGATGCCCGGATGTACGAGACCGTGCGACAAGAGAGCAAAATTGCTGCTGAACAACGTCGCATTGAACTGCAGGAAGAGGAAAAGAAGCGTCAGATTGAGGCAGAAAAAGCCGACGAAGCGGAAGGGGCTACTGAGTCAGAGAGCAGTGCCTCTGGAACCGATGCTTCTGCACCGGATGCACCTGAGAAAAACGAGCCTGAGAAGGTTGGTGACGACGTCAGTAAAGAATCAGTGCAGTCCGATCCAACCGGCGAGGCCGGCAACAACGATGCAGGTGAGAACGCGAAAGATAACGAAGGGAATCCTGCAGGAACTGAATAAAAGGCAACGACAGCGGAAGCCACTGATCCGAAGTAGCGAGAGGCACGGCGTGTACAAATTCACACCGCACCGTGATCAATAAAAAACGCGGCTCACCGTTAGAGGTGAGCCGCGTTTTTTCGTTTTTCGATGAGAGCGTGGTTTGGCTTACTGGATACCTAGCAGCTCTACTTCAAAGACGAGCACTTCATTAGGCCCGATGGCTGGCTGGCTGCCACGTTCGCCGTAGGCGAGATCGGAGGGGATGTAGAGCATCCACTTATCACCAACCTTCATCTTCTGCAAAGCCATTTGCCAACCTTTGATGACCTGGTTGGCCTGAAAGCTCGCTGGTTGTCCTCGTTGCACTGAACTATCGAAGACACTTCCATCGATCAACTTGCCAGTGTAGTGCACTTTGACAGTGTCATCTGGTTTCGGAGAAGGACCACTTCCTGCTTTCAATACTTTGTATTGAACGCCACCTTCCAAGGTTTTTACGCCTTCTTTTTTGGCATTGTCAGCAAGGAACTTCACGCCCTTTGATTTCTGAGCGGCTGACATCTCAGCTTGCCGCTTGGTCAGCAATGCCTGAATTTTTCCTTGAGTCGCCTGTAGTTGCTCACTCGTCAAAGTGGGTTCCTTGAGTGCGACACCCTCCTGAAAACCTTTCAAAAAGGCCTCCAGCTTCATGTCTTCTGCCTTGAAGCCACTTTGCCCCATATTCTGGCCAACAGAGAAGCCAAGGAAATAACCTATCAGCTCGTTGTCAGACATGCCGGCATTGGCGGCAGGCGGGGTTTCTTGTGCCATAACAGACTGGACAATTGCGCCTTGGCAAATTGTCATTGCTCCTGCGATCAGGAATGATTTGAACATCTTGGTTTCCTAGGGAACGCTCGGTCACCGTGTCCACGATG
>JBPCVE010000437.1:0-20810 GCA_051010795.1 Rubripirellula sp. | reverse complement strand
AACTGTCTGAAGCGGTTCCAGGTCAGCGACAAATTCGCTGGCAAGACCGGTCCTTGTCCAAATTGCAAGAAGGAGATCAAGGTACCGGATGCCTCCGAAGAAGTCGTCATTCATGCACCCGACGATGAGGCTCCCAAAGATCGTCAGGGAGTCAGCATTCTCAAGCCCCTGAAGCGTACCGAAACTGATGTGACCCGAAAGGGTATGATCATTACATTCGGTGCAATTTTGCTGGCAGTCGCCGCTGCGGTCGGACTGCGGGGCATGGAAACGATTCCTGTTTACGTTCTGGCGATGGGGGCACTGTTTCTGGCTCCACCTCTGGTCTGGTCAGGATATAGTTTTGTTCGTGACTCCGAGTTGGAACCACACGTCGGGCCGGATTTACGAAATCGGGTTTTGATTCTATCTGTGATTTTGGCCGCTTTGTGGCTGGTGTACGTTTTCGTACCCACTTACGTGATGGAATATGATTCCCCGGCAGAAATGAGTTATCTGTGGTTTGGAATTATTTTTGCCGTGATGGTTGGTTTGGGGGCACTCGCATCGGCTGCCACGTTTGACTTGGAACCTTTAAATGGCCTGACCCTTGCTGGGTTGTATTTTATTGTGGCGGTTGTCTTGGCCTTGATCAGTGGCCTGACTCTGGCCACCAATGTTTGAAAACGGACCTTCCTCTGCTGGCAAGGCCGACTCCTTTCCACCTCCTGCCTTACTGTTTGTCCATGCTGCCAGAAGTTGTCGCCCTGCATCGCATCGGATCACTCGTGCGAATTCCGCCTGCGCAAGATGTACCGGTTTCTGACCGAGTACGCCGAATTCTTGATCTGGCGCCCATGAGGCGATTGGCGTCGATCAGTCAGCTTGGAATGGTGTCGCTGGTTTACCCAGGAGCCACGCACTCGCGACTGGAACATTCACTCGGGGTTTACCATAACGCTTTACGTGTGGTAGCTCGCTTTTCGTCGGACAGCGAGTTCACCGAGCGGATCACGTCTTCAATGGCAGAAGCTTTTGTACTCGCGGCTCTGATTCATGACATCGGTCACTGGCCTTATTGTCACCCGATTGAAGATATGGATATTCGGGAACTTGGTGAGCATGAGTCTCGGATCAGACAGTGCATCTACAACAGTGGTCTTGCAGAATGTATCGAGCAGGATTGGCAATGCGATCCATCTCAGGTGCTGGCTCTACTGGAACCAAAGTCAGAATCGCAGGAGACAGATCATGAGGCGTGCTGTTTTTTACGTAGTTGCATCAGTGGTCCCGTGGACATTGATAAGCTTGACTATTTGCAGCGTGACAGCTTGCATGCCGGTGTGCCTTACGGCCGAAATTTTGATGCTGGACGTTTAATCAGCTCACTTTGCTTTAACCCGGAAACATCGCGATTAGCCATCATGGACAAAGGTCGAACGGCGGCCGAGATGATGGTTTTCTCGCGTTATGTCATGTTCAGCGAAGTGTACTGGCATCACGCAGTCAGGTCGGCAACCGCCATGCTGCAACGATGTGTCTTTTTGCTCCAGAATCGCATTGATCTTGAATCGACGCTCGGGCTTGTTGATGCAACCTGGGTCGCAATGTTGCGACGGGCTGCTGAAGGCAGTGTTGCTGAACCGCTGGCTGAGGGTTTATTTGGTTCGTGCCGCCGGCTCTATAAGCGAACGGCTGAATTCAATCTGGTCGAAGGTCGTGAGGTTCATCAGGCATTGGCGCGAAAGCCTTACTGGTGGCTGGTTGCCTGCTCAGAAAAATTAGCGGAGAGAATTTTTGCGAAGACAGGTATCCCCATCCATCCGGCAGATGTGCTACTGGATGCACCGCCGGTAAAGTTGGAAGTTGATATCGATGTCGATGTACTCGGTCGTGATGGAACCGTTCGTACTTTGGGTGATGTTTCACCAGTTGCTTCGGCTTTGGCCAAGCAACAATTCGATAATCAAGTCAAGCAAGTACGAGTATTCGTGCGCGATGATTTGCGACTTGAGTTGCAAAAATTCTTGAAGCCCAGTGACTGGGCAAATGAATTGTTGGCTTCTGCTGCACTACTAGAAGAGAATGTTGTATGACGAAGGCTATTCAACCCACGATTGTGGTCGCTGCAGACAAGGGTCACGCAGCACACTGTACGGCAGATTTGATCCATGAGACAGTGCGGGAAAATCCATCTGCTGTTCTTGGACTTGCTACCGGAGGCACACCAGTGGGTGTGTACCGTTTGCTGGTGGAAAGGTTTCAGGCCGGTGAACTAGATTTTTCCAAAGTGACCACCTTCAATCTTGATGAATATGTAGGTTTGGGTCCCGAGCATGATCAAAGTTATCGTTACTTCATGCAGCAGCAACTATTTAATCACGTCAATGTGGTACGGCAGCGAACCCATGTCCCCAATGGCCTCGCGTCTAACATTGAAAATCATGTGGCCGAGTACGAAGAGCAAATTCTGCACGCGGGCGGCATAGATTTGCAACTTTTGGGAATTGGTAATAACGGGCACATCGCTTTCAATGAACCTGATTCACCAATTGACAGCCGGACACGCTTGGTTGATTTGACTGAAAACACAATCGAAGCCAATTCGCGATTTTTTCAATCAGCGGCCGAGGTGCCTCGCCATGCGATCACGATGGGAATAGGAACGATCCTTGAGTCACGGCGAATCGTATTGATGGCTACCGGAAAATCGAAAGCCAAAGTTGTTCAATCAGCAATCGAGGGTCCGGCTGATCCTGCTAATCCCGCATCACTATTGCAGGGACATGCAAGACTGACCTTTGTGCTCGATCCCGAGTCTGCCAGCGAATTGAGTCTCTGATCTACACCAAAGTAGCGGTTTTGCTAGGTCACAGGCATGCCGGACTTGCGCACAAGGGCTTACGCGATAATGGGCTCAATCACTCGAGCAGGTTCTACACCGGTCAACTTCATGTCCAATCCTTGGAATTTGTGTGTGAAGTTGTGATGATTGATTCCCAGTTGGTGCAACATGGTCGCGTGCATGTCACGCACGTGTACGACATCGTCCACCGCGTGGTAGCCAAGATCATCAGTGGCTCCGTAACTTTGTCCGGGTTTGATTCCACCCCCTGCCATCCACATTGAGAATCCCTTGATGTGGTGGTCACGACCCGCACCACCCTTGCCCTGAAACATTGGTGTTCTGCCGAACTCACCACCCCAGATGATGAGCGTGTCTTTCAGCATGTCGCGCTGTTTCAGATCAGTCAGCAGGGCCCACGTCGCGCGATCGGTCAATCCACAGCAAATGTCCATGTACTTTTCAAGCCCACCATGGTGGTCCCAGCCACGATGATAAAGTTGGATGAAACGAACCCCGCGTTCGGCAAGACGCCTCGCGAGCAGGCAGTTTGAGGCGTAGGACCCATCGCCGGGTTTCGCACCGTACATGTCCAGGATGTGCTGCGGTTCATTCGACACATCTGCCAGATCAGGTACGGATGTTTGCATTCGGAACGCCATCTCATAATTTGCCAAGCGAGTCTCAATTTCCGGATCACCTGTCGATTTCAGCCGATGTTGATTGAGTTGACCAATGGTTTCAATCAAACGTTGTTGCTGTCGCCCCTGGACTCCCTCAGGTGCATCAACGTAGTTCACGGGTTGCCCACTGCCGCTGAATTCCACTCCCTGATAGCGGCTTGGAAGAAATCCAGCTGACCATTGTCGTGACGCGATAGGCTGCGGATTACGCCCACCTACACTCGTGAGCACCACAAAGCCCGGCAAGTTTTCACTTTCGCTTCCCAAGCCGTAGGTGACCCATGATCCCATCGAAGGTCTTCCACTGATTGCAGTGCCCGTGTTCATGAAGGTGTGTGCAGGATCATGATTAATCTGCTCGGTAACCATCGATCGAATGACACAGATATCATCGGCCATCTTCTGGTGGAAAGGCAGATAATCACTGATCAGTTGACCGGACTGCCCGTGCTCTGCGAACTTGGTCAAGTGTCCCTGACATTTCAATTCCTTTCCCTGTAGTTGGGCAATCGGTTGTCCCTCGGTATAGGATGCTGGCATGGGTTTCCCATTGAGTTTGTCCAGTTCCGGCTTGTAATCGAATGTTTCTAGGTGGGATGGCCCTCCTGCCATGCACAAAAAGATGACACGTTTGGCTTTCGCAAGATGATGCGGTACATCAGTTCGTGCACCCGCGTTGACCTTGTTGGCAGCTTTGCAGTCGGTTGCAAGCATGGATGCCAACGCGGCGCTACCAATAGCGACTCCATTGTTGGAGAGGAAAGTTCGCCGATTGAGCGGATTTGAATGCTGTTTCATGGGGATGGCTTTACAGCGGTTGTGGAATGCGTTCGCAGTGGTGTTGGTGGTCGACGTCTAGTAACGAGTAACCGTTTCCTGCAGATTCAGGAGAGCACGGGTGAGAGTGGTCCAGGCAGCAAGTTGTTGGGGGTTCACCGATTCAATATCAATGTTCTTGTCGATGGTATCGAGCAACTTGCCAGCATCTTCAGGCAGGGAACGATAATGTTTGATTTCGGATTCCAGCAACCTGCTAAGCGCTGAAAGCTCGAACGAATCAGGTTGTCGAGAGACGGTTAACTCAAAGGCTCTTCTGATTTTAGCCTCCGGAGCTTCCGCTTCGATTTTTAGCAGAGCTGCAGCAAAGGCTACTGCAGCATTGATCATGGCTGGGTCATTCAGCATCACCAACGCTTCCAACGGCGTATTGGATCGTGCTCGTTGTGCCGTGCACTCTTCACGACTTGGAGCGTCCAAGGCCTTGAGCATCGGATGCAAGAATTGTCTCTGCCAATGAACGTAAACGCCGCGTTGATATTGACGTTGGTCCAGATGTGGTGCGTAGACACGTTTGGGAAAGTTCAGATGACGATAATAACCCGTGGGTTGCTTTGGTTTTACGCTGGAACCACCAACGGTGCGTACCAGCAGATCGCTTACGGACAGCACATTGTCGCGCACCATTTCGGCTGGAAGTCGATAGCGAGCCTGACGTCCAAACCATTGGTTGTACGGATCTTCCCGGAGTTGTGTGTCTGTTGTGTCGGAAGCCTGCTGGTAGCTGCGGGATAGTACAAGGCGGCGCATCATGCGTTTGATACTCCAGTTATCCTCGATGAAATCGAGGGCAAGCTGATCCAGCATCTCGGGATGATTTGGTGGCTGTCCCTGACCACCAAAGTCCCCGAGTGATGGGGAGATGCCGCGACCGAAAAGCAGATACCAAAAGCGATTCACAAAGACCCTCGCCGTCAGCCCCCCAATGCCGTTGTCCACATCGACAAACCAGTTTGCAAGATCGAGACGCGTAGCACGGTTTCCATCGACATCGAGTGCTCCAAGAAATTCCGGTATTGCTGGAGCTACGATGGGTCCGCTGTCATCCAACCAATTTCCTCTTGGCAATACCCGAATCTCTCGCGGAGCAACAGACTGGGTGACCATCGTGAGCCGATTCGATGCCTTGAGTTGTCGCAACTGCTCCTGATTCGCGACAATCTGATTTTTGATCGTGCTCACCTGCGCTGGATCTGCATTTTCCAGTTTGCTTTGCAGTGTCTTCAACGTTGATTCGATTTTTGCAGCAAGCTCACGCTGCCATCGGCTTCCTACGGAAATTTCGGGTGGCCGTTTGGTGGGTAAAGAGTTAGTGCCGACTTTAAAGTGTTGCTGCTCATCGATGTCTGCGAAAAATGCGACCATCGAATAGAAGTCTTTGTTTGAATACGGGTCATACTTGTGGTCGTGGCATTGGGCACAACCCACAGTGGCTCCCATCCAAACGGCTGAAACATTACGAATGCGATCCGCAGCGTAGATGGCGAGATATTCTTTGGGTTGCAGTCCCCCTTCATGCGTTGTTTGCAACAGTCGGTTGTATCCGGTCGCGATCTGTTCCTCGGGCGTGGGATCTTTGACAAGATCACCTGCCAGTTGTTGGCGCGTGAATTGATCTAATGGCAAGTCGTCATTGAAACTGTCGATGACATAGTCGCGATAAGGTGAAATGTTGTGGTCCTGATCCCCGTGATAGCCGACCGTGTCTGCATAGCGAACCAGATCCAGCCAGTAAGTTGCCATGCGTTCCCCATACGCAGGCGAAGCGAGAAGAAGATCGACAGCTTTCTGATATGCCATGGGGCTCGTGTCGCCGACGAAGGCCTCGATCTGTTGTTGGGTAGGTGGAAGACCGGTCAGGTCAAATGTGACTCGGCGAAGCAAGGTGTGACGCGGGCTATCCGGCGAGGGTGGTAGCAGTGTTCTTGGCAGTTTTGCCAAAATATGATCATCAACTGGATCACGGGCCCATGCACTGTTAGTTCTGGGTGTGGGGTTTGGCTTTGGGTCGACATAAGACCAATGCGGTTCATAGATCGCACCTTCGTTCACCCAACGTTTCAAAAGATTGATCTGCTTTTGGTTAAGATGTTTGCCAGATTCAGGTGGGGGCATCAATTCGTCGGGGTCGCCAGAGGTGATTCTTGCGATCAATTCACTCGTGCTGGCGTTACCAGCGTCAATGGCATCCTGCTTTGCAAACTCTTCCACATCCAGCCTAAGATCAGCTTCGCGATGCTCAGCGTCGGGACCGTGACAGAAAAAACAGGTGTCTGAGAGAATTGGCCGGATGTCGCGATTAAATGAAAGCTCGTCACCAGCATGGGCGTGCGAGCCCGTTGCAAAGGTTGAGACAAGTGTGATGATAAGGACAAGACCGCGCATGTAACTTTTCGCTGTATGAATGGATAAGTGCAAATTCGCTCTCATCTTAACCGTTAAAAGTCAAAGGCGGTTACACAATCATCAGACTTAGTGCTGTCGAGAGTCTGCTATGTGATGGAACCTGCGGGATTTAGTCTAAAGACTACGAATTAGCTGGCATTGAGTTTTGGATTCCGATTGCGGCATCCAAGCCAGCCGACGCTTCGGCATGATCATCTTCGACTGACGCTCCTGTTACACCAATCGCTCCGATCACCGTCCCCTGATCGTTGGTGATCGGTAAACCACCGGGGAATGAGATCAGTCCACCATTTGAATCTTCGATGTTGTACAAGGCTCCGCCAGGTTGAGAGAGTTTACCGAGAGTACCTGTTGGCATATCAAAGAAAGAGGCGGTTCTGGCTTTCTTGCACGCGATATCGATACTGCCGATCCAAGCTTCATCCATTCGGTGGAATGCTCTTAGATTCGCGCCTACATCAACAATAGCGATGTTCATTCACAGTCCGAGAGTTTTTGATTTAGTAATTGCCGCGACAAGTATCTTGTTGGCTAGAGCTGCTGTGATATTGCTGTTGTGCGCTGGGGGCATCCTGTTATTTCGTTTGAGCGTGAGGTCCATGAATTATCTTTGGGATTCCGAGGTTCATCAATTCGATTATCCGAATTTGTCTCTCTACCGTCTTGTAGTTACCGCTAAAAAAATTGTACATTTGCCGCATGAGCGAAGAAATCAAGAACCCATTGGGGTGGCAGAACCAATTTTTCAAGCAACTTGCGCGTCCTCGAACGCTGTTGGATCTATTTGATTTTATTCCCGGTGTTTACATGTACATCAAGGATGTTGACAGTCGTTTTGTACGAGCCAACCGTGTTGTTTGTGACGTGGTGGGCGTTGCGCATCCGGATGAGTTGATCGGACATACTGATTTTGATTTTTTTCCACCAGCGATAGCGGCGCAATACGTTGCCGAGGATCAACGCGTGATCACGGCAGGTGAATCACTTTCCGATCAGGTTTGGATGGTACCCGGGAAAAATGGGGTTCCCCGTTTATATCTGTGCAGCAAGATCCCGCTTCTGGACCGTGAAGAAAACGTGGTCGGGATTGCGGGTGTGAAACGCCCTTATGAGTACTCCGCAGATGATTCAGCAGGTTACAGTCGCCTCGTTCGTGTCATTTCATTCATCATTGACAATCATGCAAGCTATATCGAAGTCAAAGACATGGCAGAACATGTTCACTTATCGGTAAGTCAGTTGCAGCGAGAGTTTTCACACAACTTTGGTATCACGCCTAGCCGTTATCTGCGTGAAGTGCGAGTGGGGATGGTCAGGCATTTGCTGGAGAGCAGCGATCTGACTTTGACACAGATTGTCGGCGAGTGCGGTTTTTATGATCAGAGCCATCTGACGCGGCATTTCAAAGCCTCGACTGGGCTTACGCCCTTAAAGTACCGCCAGCGTTTCCGGTCGCTGTAACCGTGACTTTAATTCGCTTGATTTGGTAAGGCGGGTTTGGTGCAGCGATAGACGAAGGCCGGAGGCAGATTCAGCCATACGCTGGGGCTTCGCTCGACGCTTGCGAATGTGTTTCTTAAGCGTCGGTTGAAGCGGGCGCCGGCAGGCAACACAACTCCCTGCCAGTACGCGAAAGTTGCGAATTGTGCCTCGGGAGCCAGTACACCCAGCATGGCATCGATGATTTCAGTTTGCAGCGATTCGGGGAATGAAGCCCACGGTAGGCCGCAAATCACAGCGTCGATTTTCTCAATGGATTCTTGTTGGCAGAGTGCGGCAATATTGGTGACGCTATCGTTGTAGACCGTGACATCGGGGCAGCGCTTTCGGGTTACCTCGGCCATTTCAGCTGATCGCTCGACTGCAAAAAAAGTACTCTCAGGGTGAAGTTTTTCGCTGATCGCTTGCGTGAAGACACCTGTTCCGGGCCCAAATTCGACGACGTTACGAATCTGATCCCAGTCAAACCAGTCCACCATCATGCGAACCAAGCGGTCACTGCTGGGCGCGATCGCACCCACTTGTCCGGGATTTCGGAGGAAGTTCTTGAGGAAGGTAGTATTTTCGCCCATCAAAGCAGGTTCCAGCTGTACGGACTCGCCGCCAAATCAAAATTCACGCATCACAGGGTATCGGATAGCGACCGGAACGTGAGGTACCATATAGCGATGCAAATACCTAATCAAGGAAATCGCCGAAGTGTTGGCGCTAATATGACACCGATGATCGATGTCGTTTTTCTGTTGATCATTTTTTTTCTGGTTTCGAGTCATCTGGCACGGCAGGAGAATCGGCTACCGCTGGAATTGCCGGTTGCCTCAACATTTGATCCCGTAGATCCTGATAAAGCACCCCTGACGATCAGTGTGGACCAGCAAGCTCGATGGTTGGTTTCCGGGGATGTAGTTGATTTATCCATTTTGCGGGCAATTCTGTCCGACCTGAAGGTCAGTCAGGGTTCTGATGCTGCGATTAGGATTCGTACGGATGGTGCGGTGGAATACAAGCAGGTCGAGCCACTGCTACGCGAAGCAGCTCTAGCTGGAATCACGGATGCTTCGATTGCTGTCCGTGAGGAGGCCGGATTATGAGGCTGCCAAATACCTCCAATGACGACTCGTTGGAATTGAAAATGACCCCCATGATTGACGTTGTGTTTCTATTGTTGGTTTTCTTTGTTTGGACCAGCAGCTTCGAATTGCCAGAGTTTGATCTTCCCGGCTCTCTTGCTGAATTACCTATGGGAGCTGCAGAGGCGTCCAGTGACACACAACCGGTTGAGAAGTTTGACGAGATCATTATTCGGCTCCTGTGGCAGGTGGAGGGAACCCAAATCATGTTGAACGGGCAGCCGTTAGAACGCATGAGTGATATTAAGGATCGCCTGATTGAAATCACCTCGTTGGGGGTGCAACCACCGGTGATCGTCGATCCCGACGAAAAAGTGACCATGGCTTTTGCTGTCCAGGCCTATGATGCCGCACGTGCAGCGGGGATCGATCGAGTGCTGTTTGCTGCCAAGCCGGAGTAACCATGATTCGTGCTGTACCAATCATTCTGCTTCTGTTGGTGGTTGTCTGCTTGAAAGGTAGCGATCGGCAACTGGCTGCTGCTGGGCCGTCCATCAAAAATGTTGGACGGATGACTCATGACCGAGATGAGGATCTGATTCAAGCTCTGTTGGAACGCGGACGCTTTGATGACGCCCTTGACCTTTGCCGATTGCGCTCAGCTGATTCGCAACTTCAAGGAGATACTGTTGCCAAGTGGCGGGTTCGAGAATCAAAAATACTAACGTCCAGACAGATGGGGCGGGATAAGTTTGGTACTGATGAGTTGGCAGAAGTACAGCGTCCAATCAGTGATTTGTTGCGTGCTTATCCGAATCATCCACGTGAGTTATTTTTGAAATCGCAGCTGTTAGATAGTGAAAAGTCGTTCGCTCTTCACGGTGTGCTGCGTGCCGCCGTGTCCTCACGCAATGACCAAATACAGGAACTGGCTACTAGGCGGTTGCTGACAGCGATGGCCAACGTATCCAGTTTGGCTGATGAAATTCAGCAGAAGCGCTCTGCGCTCGAATCGGATCGCACGGTTGTAAGTCGGGGAATGATTGCTGATTTGCGTCGTCTTGGCCAACAGTTGCAAACTGATGCAGTTTCAATTGCACTTGTTCAGACTGACTTGTTTCCGCGAGGTAGTGCTGATTGCATCGCAGCGGCAACGAAGGCGGAGCAGGTAGCCAATGATGCAATTACGCGTTTGCCTGTGGGAACTGACGCGAGAAAAGAAGTTGAGCGATTGAGAGTGGAAGCAGTTTTTCGAGCCGCCCAATACGATCGTTGTGATGCTTTATTGACGGCGTTGCTTCCTCAATTTACCGGCTCGCTACCTCCCAAATTACAAGCTCTCCGGGTGCGATTATGCATCGCTCAAGGCCAGATGGCGAAGGCCGGTAAATTGTTGGACGATTTCTTTGGGGATGTGCCGGAGGCAGCACCCAATGCTCTCTCCATGGACTTGGCGAGACTCGAATTCTTATTGGTCGCTAATGCGGGGAGTCGGGTTGGTGATTGGTTGGAAGCAATTCAGCGCCGTGGAGGAGCATACGCCAGGCGTCGAGCTGATGCAGTTTCCCTGTCGCATTTGAATTCCACGGGCCAATCAAAAGCCAATGTTGATCCTGCTGTGGTTGCTGCTCAGGGTCAGGATTGGTTGCGTCGTGGAGATTCCAGCCGAGCTGGCGATCTCCTGGCCGCCGCCGCCGCCGCCGAACGCGACCCCGATCGGGCGATGAACCGCGTTGCCGAGGCCGCCGCAGCGCTGCTGGCGGCGAAACGTATGAATGATGCTATTGATTTGCTGCAGGACGTCTCTCTCGCGAAATCAGCGGCCCAAAGAGCAGCCGCAACACATCTTCAGGCTGCTATCTTGCTCGCGAGGCTTGAGCCGTCTGGTACGGAAACCGTGAAACGCCTTGAGGCGATGTTGCGAGTGAATTTGCAGCGATGGTCCGATAGCTCGAATTCAGGATCCATTCGTACTTGGTTGAAAAAGATTCTTACTTCTCAGCAACGCTATCTCGAGGCAGCAGAAATCGTATCGGATGTTAAGCCCGCAACAATTAATAACGAGCTGGCACAATCCATTGCTAATGCATGGTTATTGATTTTTGAAAAAAGTGGTTCTGATTCTGCAGATGCAACGGCGCCCCGAGGAGCTGACCGGCGGCTAGTGACGAGTCAATTTCAAATTGCGATGAAGAAACTGATAAGCAATGATGCGATGCGTTCGCGTTATCGTCTTATCTGTGCTTTGCACTTGGATCGACCGAAGCTTAGTGATCTGAAGTCGCTGGGGGCAAATGCTTTTCCTGAAGATGCATTCATTGACTCTCTTATCAACTTCCGGCGGAGTGGGCTGACCCCAGCAGAAGCACCACCCTTGGCTTTGCTGGCTCAGGTAGAGCAGCGTTTGATGGCGGATGCTCGCACTGATCCGTCAGTACGTCCGAAAACGCTCGCTTTGCTGGGAAAGTGGCTGGGTTCAGAACCAGTGTCCATGGAGTCAGCGGAGCGTTGTTTGTGGGGCAGCGATGTTGAAAAAGCGATTGAGTTACTCAAGGAAGTTCAGAAAACATCCGCAGATCCTCGGCAGTCGATACAGCAGGCCGCCACGATGCTGGGATCCAGCGACAATTCAAAAGCACAGCAAGCAGGCGTTGCGTTGTGGGATGAGTTCGCATCCGGCTTGCCACAAGGTCAACGTGTTTGGCATGAAGCGAAATTAGCGGCAATCCGCTTGTTGCAAAAAATGGGTGACCAGCAGGAAGCATATCGCCGTGCAAAGTTCATTTTGCTTACACAAGGGACGATCGATGAGGCCCTGCGGAGTCAGTACCAGTCAGTCAAAAAACCTTGAGCGGTGGTCACACCACGTAAGGTTTCAAGTTAGAGAGAGTTGCGGTTCCGTGATTGGCATGATTTGGATCAAGGCGTGATGGGAACACAGGAAAATACTGAGCCGTCGGCAGCTGATTCTTGGAAGCGTTTTGTTGTCTTGCGACATGACGTCGGTCCATGTTTCGAACGGACGACGGAGACACATCTGGATTGGATGTTTGCGACTGGTGACACGTCGGCCACGTGGTCGACGGAATTGATTAATGATTTGGAAAATTCTTTCGAAGTGCCTTGTCTGAAGTTGGCTGATCATCGTTTGGCTTATCTTGACCATGAGGGTGATCTTGGGGGGGGGCGAGGCCGCGTGCGAAGAATACTGGCTGGCGAGTACATGCAACTGACAAGTGCTTTGGCCGAGGTGACCCTTAAAGCAGCATTACGTTGGCAGACAGAGTCTGGTGTTCGACGTGGGCTGCTTGAGATTGTTCAACGGCGGGGCGAAAAGTTGTCGACCGCAGAACCGAGATCGGCATTACGTTTGTCAATATGTCGATAGGTGAGAAACTGATGAACAGGGCCTCGAGGTTCGTAACAGTCTTCTGCTTTTGTCCCTGTATGACCCGATAAAATGATGATTCCGTCGATCATTTGGATTGATTCTATGATGACGGGACTGTAGGCGTATCCGCTGTGTTCACTTGGAACTTGAACAAGCGCAGTGGGACCGGATTCTGTGCGGTCCCAGCGGATTTTAATACCTCCCTTCGCGGCCTCCTTACTGACGCCATCGATGAATTGACTGATTGGCAAGGAGACAGCGCCGGCTTTCAGCTTGCGAATGTGGACGGCTAGCAGATTCGGTTCTTCCGTCAGTTCGACATGCAATTCACAGGAAATGACTGTGTCAAGCCTCGCGTCGGTGTAGCGAGCGGCTGCCAGTAAATGACCTTGCTGAATGCTGATTCTTGGATCTCTGGCACCTGAAGTTTGTAGTTGCTTGAACTTCAGGGGCAACTGGTCGATGAGCCATGCATTGATGTCGTCTTCACTGAAGCTTGCTTCCCATGAGCCGGGTTGGGAGGCATCCTGTTGCAGCTTGGCAATATTGGCCTCGAGCTCGTAGCTTCCTGCTGCTGTGTCAGGATGGCTGAGTTGTGTTGCCTGTTGGTAGAACTCTGGCACGACCCGAGTCTGTCGGAATAACCACCAGCCAGCGAGTGAGGTAAGGAAAAGAATCGTCAGCGCAGTGATTCCAATTCGCTTGACCCATCGGACCATGGCTGATTCCATATTTGGTGACAGTATTTAAAAACGTAGAGGTCGGGGGATCCAATCCCGGATGCGCTCAGCGATTCCGGGTGCCTCCTCTTTTTCCACTTCTGTTTCGGTTGTCTTCGGCTCAGTTTCCATCAATGGATCAAGTTTCAGCAGGTATCGTGCCCATCCATTCTGCAATAATCGACCCGCCGGCGCAAGATTGCTTTTTTGTAGACCTTGTACGGCAAGAAAAGCTCCGCTTTGCAATTCATCTCTCTCGCTAACTGTGGGGAACTGATCATGAAGCCTGATATCGTCAATCCAGATTCGACCACTTGAAAGACTGTCGATGGTGAGGCGCAGTGAGTGCATGTTGGCGGCATCGATGTTGAGTGCTTCGAGTTGTACTTCCCGGCTTCCCCACTGACCATTTTTAGGGATCTCAAACTCATTGGAATAGCGGATAGGTTTTCCACGATCAGTCGCTTCAAGAGAGATTCGCAAGCGGTGTTTACCGTCATTCGTGCTGGCTTCGGCGCGGCATGCCAGAGAGACTGCAAGTCGACCTGATTCCGGCGGTGTGATGGTCTCACTTACCAGCCAAGTTCGGGCTGTTGTATTGGTTTCGGTGGTGAGCAGGATCGATTGTTTACCTTCGAGGGGTTGGGTAGCGTCAACCTGGACGCAGCCTGCAGGATGTTGTGCATGTAACCAACCTACCAGTCCCAAGTCGCCTGCTTTTTCAAATCCTCCGTTATTCAAGGCGTCGTAAGATTCGAAGTCGAACAGAATCCCAAGTCGCTGGGCGACTAAGGTTACTTTTCTTTTGATTTCTGCCAATGCTGCGGTCCCGCCGCTGAGCCGCGCACGGCATGAAATGATTTTGATGTCACCTGCGGGTTGGCTCGATTGGAGCAGAATTAAACGCCCCTCTGCGACTTGAACTCGCGCACGGTTTCCACTCAGCTTTTCAATCTGAACGCCTTGCGGATTTCCACCGACGGCTTTCCACTCAATTTCTTGACTGGTTTCAATGTCAATTTCGTTTGCCCATGGCGTCAAGCAAAGGCACGCAAGGTGCAAGTACCCATCCTTCTGTACGCTCTTCACGCGAACAGTGTTATGAACTCTGCTTTCTACGTCGATCGATTGCATACCTGCACGGGGCATGGTCCGAAACGATTGCAATAGGATGTCAAGTTGAGGTCGTAAAATGCGACCATTGATCGGAAGTTGGACGACAAGATTGGTGGGATCAAGCCGATCAATCAGATGACATGTGTCTTCCAGCAACTGTTTCTGATTCTGAACCAGAGCAGTGTCGGCAAGTTGTAATTTCGTATTGAAGTAGACATTGGAAGCCACTGCACCCTCTTCGGATGGCACTGGAACACGCAAAGCATTGCGCACCAATAATCGTGAGTCGGTATAACCATGTGCGTTTCCAAAACCTATCGGGAAGTTTTCCGTGGGCTTGAACGCTTGACTATCTGTCTCGGCAGGCTTGGGTGGTGCGGTTCGACTAATCGTCGGGTCAAACTTCAGGTTGAGTGTGGTTTGTGGTTCACACTTTTGCAGTTTGCGGAAGCAACGATGGGTTGCCTGAAGCACCCAGTCGTTGTACGTCTTTCGCCCCTCACCTTGCGACCAGGCACGTAATTGTTCAGTCGCGACAGTCACCTTGAGCGATTGTGCGAAAGTGGTCAGGGTGGCGTCACTTTCAAACATCTGCTCAATGGGTTGCAGATGGCTTCCGGCACCGCAGTCGATCGTGATTCCGGCGAAGTGGTCTGACTGACCACATTGAAATACTAATTCAGTCAGAAGTTCCTGAAGACTCTCCTGCACAAGTGGATGCAGCAAGTTGTATTGAAACGCGTTGCCCTGCTGACTTCGTGTCAATTGTTGGATAAGAGTCGGACGTTGCAGAAGGGCCTGTTCGACGGGTAGCAGCATGAAATCAGGATCAAGATGCACATGCGTCTTGAGACCGCGGTTTGCCAATAGGGTGATGGTTGTTGCCAAGTGATTGGTGCTCGCGTGCACTGAGTCTGTTCTTGGCAATGCGCTTCGTGTCTGAAAGAGTGTGTTGCCACCGGCGTTTGCGGGTAACATGATCCCGTTCATCCCGTTGGCTTTGGCGAGATCGCACATTCGATTTAGCGCTACCCACAGGTCAAAGGCGTTGATGGTTGTCGCATCAAAATCAGCCAATGAATATCTTTCTGGTACATCCTTGGACAGGGAATCAACCCAGTTGACGTCGTTGATGTGGAGGATGGTGTTTCGTGGTTGGAGCAATGAGGCGAGTTCATCTTCGTCGGCATTAGGTGGGGTGAGATGTTGTGGGCCTGCTTGAACTTCGATGGATTCCAGTTGCAAGACATCATCGCTGAGATTTGTCAGCCAGATTTGATCATCTTTGGCTGGGTAATGCACGAATGTGTAAGTTCGCCATTGTTCTTTCAAATCAATTGTTTTTGTGTTTGACAGAATGAATTTGGTAGCGGGACGATCGCGATTGTAAAGTCCGCCCGCTTCAATCTGCAGTTGGACATTCTGAGCCGCCGGCAACCGCAGTTTTATTTTGTGAGGTGTGCCAGGGGTGAGTACTGGCAAGCTGGCTTGAAAAGGGTCGCCAGTTGGTAGCAGGGATACTGCTTCTCGAGAGTACTGCGTCTGTTCAAGTTTTGTCTCAGGTTCATTGGAAGTGACACCTGGGATGAAACGGGTGGTTGTTTTGGGTAACCACTGACCCACAGACCAATTTGATTCTGAGGGTCTGAGTGTACCGGCGATCTGCCAGTTGTCTGTTTCGGCTGGTGCGGTTGTTCCCGGTTTGGGCACCACAAAGAATGGACGACCGATTTTCACCAGAGGTGCTTCGCGACCTCGCAGTCGATCCCAAATGCGGTCATCGTCCTTTGAAAGATAACAGCGTATTTCGTAAACCCCCGGTGTTGCAGGAACCGCCTCAGTGATAGGAACCACGTCACTGTTTCCAGCGGCATTGATGCTGATTGATTTCCGGTGTCGTACCACTATTTTCTGGTTAGAGACTCGAATAATCGAGTAGTGCAAGGTCAGCACGGAAGACGCTTCGCGTGTCATGGCATTGACAGCGGCAGCCAGTTCGAGAGGGTCATTGGGCTCGTAGACCGGGACTGCCTGTAGACCGGTGAGTCGCAGTTCATCATCTTCTGCCCGACGGATTGACCAAGTAGAGTGTGGGCTTGCAGTCTTTGATGCTGCGAATGAGGTGTCGGAGAGGAGTGTCTTTTTCTGTAGCAGGTCCGCAAAGTTAATTTCACGTATGGGTCGACCAGTTCGAACTCTCTCAGGATTACGTGGGTCGTCCAGTGTTTCGATCACAATTCGCGTATCGACCGTACCCTGTACTCGCAAGCGGACACGCACGGACTTGACTTGTGCACGAGGGTGAAAGGTCAGTTGAGTCGCGTCTTGACTCAGCGTGAAGGCTGCAACGGTTTTATCGGAGTCTGATTGATTCTCAAGTTCATGGATCATGTACCGCTGATTGGCGGAGTCATCAAGCAATCTCAGACGTAAGTGGCAGTACTGTGCCTCCTCGACGGCCCAGTGAAAATCCAGAGCAATATCGACGATGTTGTTTCGTGACGTTTGCAGGTTAAGTGCAGGATCACCTGTCGCGGCTTGTTCTCCCATGAACAGTAACATGAGAAATGGGAGAACAGCGAATTGCAAGCATGTGTTGGCGTATCTCCACCGCATTACCATGGCAGGTAATTTTGAGAGCAGACCTTTCGGGCGAAGACTTCCGTGTCCAGCCATTGATGAAATTCGAGGTGGAAAAATTTGGCGCAGGCGAAAAGGGGGAACGCCCGACAATGACGCTTCCATACATCCCGGACAGTAGCTAGATGGACTTGTTTAGGTAAAGGTGTATTTGCGATTCCAAGCTACGGTTTCACATGGCGTTTCACGTCGTTCTTCACGTTGATTCGCTATCTGCTGCTGGTTTGGCAGCTTGCCACGGATTATTCCAACTGCTCCAACTCTCAAGGTAAGATGCATACGCCTCGCATGTCCCTGCTCTTTCCTCAATCCACTGTCTCGCAGCCTCTACCAACTCGATCTCTTCTTGCAGCGAGATTTTTCCCGTGAGCACTTGGGTCCGCAGAAAGACGAAATAAGTATCCAGAACATCGCAGCGGCAGTAGTCACTGATGGCCATTTTATGGCCTGCATCCCATTGTTCTTGGACCTTGTCTCCTGTGAGCCCCATCTTGCCGGGTTTTCCAAGTAACTGTGCGACGAGATTCAATCCACCATTGCACCGTGCAGCTCCATGATTGGTCAGCACGTCCTGCAGATCGAGGTGGGCAGTTGAGTTGAACCGGTTTCTTGGTGATTTGTAGCCATCTGATCTGAACCACGCTGGCAAGGAGATGCCAAACCGAAATGCGGCAAGCTCCATCAAGGGAATATCAAATGATCGTCCATTGAACGTGACCCATTGTGGATTTTTATATGCTTCCCAACCTCTCCAGAAATTTTCAGTGATTACGTGAGGTCGAAATTCGGGTTCATCAATGGACACGATGTCGAGCAGTTGTAAGTTGGTCGCCACTTTCGCGATCACGACTGCGATGGGTATTTGGAATGTATGCGGAATGAAGGTTGTTCCGCGTTGTTCCATCAGTTCGTCCTGATAGGTAGCGATTGCTTCGCTGTCGCTCAGATTCTGGTCGGGATAACGAACCTTTGAAATCAGGTCTCCATCAGCAATGCTCTCGACGTCAAATACGAGGTGTGCGACTTTCTCGCTCATCTTCTGCTTGCCCGGGATGTGTTAAAAACAGTTTCTGATTCAGTGACACAATGTACAACTTATCGGGTCTGTGTTCTAACGGAGCCGATTCAAACGTCTTCTTTCCCCGTTTTCTGCAAATCAACATGACTGCTGCCAGTGCCGATCGCGTTCTGATCAATCGTGATAGACTTCTTCAACGTTTTTTGTCCTATGTGCAGGTGGGTACCTCTGCTGACCCAAGCAGTGATGGCTATCCAAGTTCATCCGGTCAATGGGATCTAGGAAAGTTGCTGCTCGAGGAACTTCGGGCATTGACCATCGAAGACGCGTGTCAGGATGAGCATGCTTTGGTTTGGGGAACCGTTCCTGCCAGCAACGGGGAAAAAGGACCAACGGTAGCACTGGTTGCCCATCTCGATACATCTCCCGAGGCACCTGGGGAAAATGTTCAACCTCAGGTGATTCAGTCCTATGAAGGTGGTGATATCACACTGCCCAGCGGGAACGTGATCGATGTTGCATCATGCCCTGCCCTGAAGTCCATGCTTGGCATGACCTTGGTCACCACCAACGGGAATACGCTTCTGGGAGGTGACGACAAGGCTGGTGTGGCAATCATCATGGAATTGGTGGCAACCCTGGTTGAGCATCCACATTTAGTACATGGCCCCGTGAAAGTGCTATTCACATGCGATGAAGAAATTGGTCGTGGTACAGATAAAATCGATTTGGAAAAACTCAACGCGACAGTCGCCTATACACTCGATGGGGGCGGTGCTGCCGTAATAGATGAAGAGACCTTCTCTGCCGATGCTGCAATCGTCCGCTTTGAGGGACACAATATTCATCCATCGATTGCAAAAAATCGGATGGTGAATGCGGTTCGAGCAGCGGCAGATTTTGTGGCGAAGTTGCCCAGAGAAACCTGTTCGCCTGAGACCACCGATGAGCGTGAGGGATTCATCCATCCGTATACGCTCGAAGGTGGTGTAGGATCGGCGACGGTTGAGCTGATTTTGCGATCTTTTGAAACAGAAGATTTGAAGACCTATGCCGAGCAATTGCAGGAAACTGCAGACGCTGTCGTGCAGACAATGCCGGGTTTGAAAGCCAAGGTGGAAATCGTACGACAGTATCGAAATCTGAGAGATGGTTTAAGTCATCTGCCTGAAGCGGTAACACTTGCGAAGCAGGCTTTTGAGAATCTTGGCGTAGAGTACAAGAGTGAAAGTATTCGTGGTGGGACTGACGGCAGTCAATTGACTGAAAAGGGATTGCCGACGCCAAATCTGTCCAGTGGGCAACACAACATACACGCCGTCACTGAGTTTGCTTGTTTAGACGAAATGGCTGCTGCAGTTGAGCATCTGGTAGAATTGATGTCGCTGTGGAGCCAATACAGAAGTTGAACAGAATTCAGGTGATGGTTCTGGTTATTGGGCCATCATGAATCGTTGCCAAAGTGGTTGATGCCTTTATCAGTCAGTCAGCATCGTTGTGTTGGGTAATAGCAAGTTCATGTGATGTCACCGTGATGGTGGCTGCAATGTTAGGGTGGCCAAGGCTGGCGGCCCCCGTATGCACTCGCAGGCTGGCTGTCATCTTTGCCACTCCCGCATGGTGGGTGTGACCGCACAGTACGGTCACTTTGCAATCAGGTCTCCGGCTGCTGAATTCCAAAAGTGCGTTGCCAACCTGTCCGGCAACGAAAAAGGGAGCCCAATTGTCGTCAGTCGTCTTGCCCTCATACCAACAAGCTTCTCGAAATGGAGGTGCATGCGTGAGTACGAGTACCTGATGAGTGTCGGATGGTAACTGTTCTAGTTTGGTTCGCAAACGCTTTGCCGACTCACTGCCAATGTCGTGAAGCTTTTGTTTCCATGTAAATTGGCCGGATGCTTTGAAATCGCCAATGCGTTCAAAGTCGTTCAGATGAATGGTTGATTCTTCGTAATTTCCAACCGTTCCATCGGCCCAGCCATCCTCGCCCAAGAGGTACGTTGCTGCAGATATGGGTAGGGCAGAAAGGTCTGTCAGGTAATGCAGTTGGCTGGAAGCCCGGCATGCGTGAATTACATTTTGCCGTGTGGCTTGGAAAGTGCTTCCATAGAAATCATGATTGCCCAGGATAAAATAGACGGGCAAGTTGATGTGGTCAGCGATGCGTTGCAACTGCGGCACAACGTCATCGCCTTCGGAGATGTCGCCCGTGATCACCAAGCCATCGGCTTTCTGGACGCTGATCTGCCGAACCCACTGTTCCCACGCATTTATGGGAACAGAGTTCAGGTGCAAGTCGGTTGTCCAAACCAAACGCAAAACTTAAGCCGTTGCTGAGATTCCGGCTGCTGCTGCCAATGCTTCCGCCTTGTCGGTCTGCTCCCAAGTGAAACCATCACCTTCGCGACCGAAATGACCGCCAGCTGTTGTTTGTCGGAATACAGGGCGGCGTAGTTCGAGGTGCTCAATGATTCCTCTAGGTGTCAGAGGGAAGTGTTCACGCACCAGTTCGCACAGTTTGGCATCATCGATCTTGCCAGTGCCTTCACTGTCGACATGAACGCTGACGGGTTCGGTAACACCAATTGCATAAGCGAGTTGTACTT
>JBPCVE010000436.1:0-10904 GCA_051010795.1 Rubripirellula sp. | reverse complement strand
CAGAAGGCATCCTCCTGTTGGTCCGTAGCGAGAAGGGATCACGATTCGTTGTTGTGAATTCGTGATAACGCTCCCGCCTCTGCCGCAAGGAGGCGACGGACCCACAATGCGGTCAGCGTCGGTATTTAGTACCGACGCTGACCGCTCTTTATAGAGGGCGGCTACAATAGGATGGCTTCATGCCACTGTTCAGCAGTCTGAATCCACAAAATCCTGCCTTGCCCTCGCGAATCCTGGAACACCTGTCGATGCGACTTGCTGCCAAACTTGTTTTGCTTTTTTTAACAGGCCTGCTACTCGTCGTTGGACTTTTCGCCTACCTCACCGTTCGACAGGAACAACGAGCCCAAGCCGAACATCAGCGATTTGCATCGGAATTGGTGCAATCACTGCAACCAAACATCGACCAGGCAATCCAAGAAAATCGGATTCTTGAAATCCCTAACCGCATGCAACACTCGTCTGGTTTGCAGCGAGTGACCATGCGATGGGTTGAAGTGGCCGCGATCAATGATGGAATCCAACAACCATCTCCACTGAACCTGATCATTGCAGAAAAAGAGATCACCGTTCTCAGCATGCCAGATCAATCTGGGAACAAAATCGTTTACACCTACGTTCCCTTCACCAGCAAGGGACCGGATGGAATCAAAGCAGGCAAGATTGAAGTTGCGGTTCCTGACGACGGCATGAACCCCAAATTCCAACACTCACTGCTGACTTCGCTCATAGCGCTCACCGGAGTTGCTTCACTGTCCGGCTTTGTGATTCTGGTGGGTGGGATCCGCATGGTGGGCAAACCTCTCAACCTACTCATTGAAAAGGTACGACGTGTTGGTGAGGGTGATTTTACCGGCCCCGTCCAAATCGAGTCAGCTGATGAACTTGGACGCCTAGGCAGCGCACTGAATGAAATGTGTGGGCAACTGACGAAACAACACCATGAAATTGAAATGGCCACCCGTGAAAAAATCAAAACGGTTGAGCAACTGCGCCATGCAGAACGATTGACAACGGTTGGCAGAATGGCTGCTGGGCTTGCACACGAGATCGGGACTCCGCTGAATGTAGTTACCGGCAGGGCTGAATTACTGGCAAGTGGCAAATTGGATCCGGAAGCAACACGCGTGAGCGCACAGGCGATTCAGTCGGAGGCTCAAAGAATCACAAGAATTGTCCGTGAGCTCTTAGACTTTGCTCGGCAAAACACACCCCAAAGATCATGCCAAAATCTCAACGAACTGATCACCACGACCCGTGAATTGATGGAAACTGTCGCCACAAAACATCACACAAACCTGCACTTATCATTGCCAGACACCCAGTTAATTGCCAACATCGATGCAGGTCAAATCCAACAAGTGCTGACAAATTTGATCATCAACGGCATCCAATCAGCTGGAAATAATGGGAATGTGACGATTACCCTGACTAATACTGAGCGAAAACCCTCCGGGAATGAGGGCGGCACAAACAACATCTACCGTACGGTCATCATTGCCGATGATGGCGAGGGGATATCAGTTGAAGATCGAGAACACATCTTTGAGCCTTTTTTCACGACCAAGGACGTGGGGGAAGGGACGGGTCTAGGGTTATCGATTTCGCATGGAATCATTCAGGAACATGGTGGTTGGATTGAAGTTCAAAGTTCAGAAGGGCAGGGCAGTGAATTCTCGATCTACCTGCCCACCACGACCAACACCAACCAAGCAGACGGCAATGATTCCGCGGAGACAGCCTGATGAAAGGTAAGGTACTGGTCGTTGACGACGACAAAGCAATGTGCGAGCTGATCGATACCACGCTCACTCTAAAGGGATACTCCACCACCTGGTGTCAGAGCGCTAACGAAGCAAATGACCTGCTCCACGATAATGAATTTGATGTCGTGCTGACTGATGTCAGAATGCCAGGGACAACGGGTTTGCAACTCTGCCAACAAATCAGTTCAACCCGTCCCGATATCCCAGTCATCGTCATGACAGCCTTCGGAACTCTCGATACGGCAGTGGCCACCATTCGCAGTGGTGCCTATGACTTTCTGACCAAGCCAGTCGAACTGGAACTACTGACGCTCACCATTGCTCGTGCTGTTGAACACCGGCAGTTAAAACGGCAGATCCACCTGCTTGAACAACAAGCGAAAACCGAAAATCATTTTGGGGAAATGCTGGGTGAAAGTGTACCCATGCAGCATTTGTACGACCAAATGAAACGGGTCGGCACCTCGGATGCCTCTGTACTTATCACGGGAGAAAGTGGCACAGGAAAAGAATTGGTTGCAAGATCCATCCACAAACTCAGTAATCGTGCTGCACACCCGTTCGTCGCTGTGAACTGCGCAGCACTCTCAGAAACACTACTGGAGAGTGAACTATTCGGCCATGTGCGTGGTGCATTCACCGATGCCCGCAGTGAGCGAAAGGGCTTGTTCATGGAAGCAGAAGGCGGCACTTTACTGCTGGATGAGATGGGCGATATGCCGATGTCCATGCAAGTGAAACTGTTGCGAGCCCTGGAAGAAGGTCGCATCCGAGCTGTGGGAAGTGACAAGGAAGTTCAATTCGACGTACGTGTGCTGACAGCCACCCACCGAGACCTTGAAACAGCTGTGGAAGAAGGGCGGTTCCGACAAGATCTGTACTACCGCATCAACGTCATTCAACTGCATCTCCCACCACTTCGGTCGCGCGGCGTTGATATCCTTACAATTGCATCACATTACATCGATCAGTTCGCAATGAGTTCCGGTAAGAAAGTAGCCGGCATGAGCGATACGGCCGCAGATAAATTATTGGCTTACTCGTGGCCAGGGAATGTCCGCGAGTTGAGAAATGTCATGGAAAGGGCACTGGCACTGACCCGCTATGATTCAGTGACAATCGAAGACCTTCCCGACAAAATCCGTGATCATCGCGGAGGCACCGTTTTCATCGGTGGTGATGATCCGACTGAATTGGTGCCGCTGGAAGAAATCGAAAAGCGTTACATCGAACACGTCCTGCAGGCAGTCGATCAAAACCGAACGCAAGCAGCGCGGATCTTGGGACTTGACCGCAAGACGCTGTATCGAAAACTCAAATCCAAGCCTGATACCGAAAAAGAGGTATGATTTCCCTCCCAGAGACATTTTGGCAACTTCACTGAAAAGCGGGCAGCAGCAGTCCAAGATCGTCGTGAAACTTGGTCTAAATGCGAAAAAAAGCGGATCCCACTGGACAGTTTCCTAAACTTTCAAGTTAAGGAAAACTGCTCTGACCTTTGGGATACCCAATCATGCCGTCGACATTGCTGTCCCCGCGGGGAAAAAGACCTCACACTGAAGCCGCCGTACAGTTCCGAGACGATGTCCTGAGAGGCTTGAACTCCCCAACGAGGGCAATTCCTTCAAAATATTTTTATGACCAGCGGGGCTCGCTTCTGTTCGATCAGATTTGTGAGTTGCAGGAGTATTACCCCACCCGCACAGAGACCGGCATCATGCAGCGTTCGGCAAGAATGATGGCGGCCTGCATCGGAACCAATTCCCGATTAGTCGAATACGGCAGTGGGAGCAGCGTGAAAACACGGATCCTGCTTGACCAACTCAAAGAGCTTGACTCGTACCTGCCCATTGACATTTCACGAGAGCATCTCCACGCCACGGCCAACAACTTGGCGGCGGAGTACCCACATCACACTATTCAACCCGTCGTTGGTGATTTCACGAAACCGATCAACCTGCCAAAAGCGTCTTCATCGCAGGCCAAGACCTGTATCTACTTTCCAGGTTCGACTATCGGTAATTTCACACATGAGGAGGCGAGTGAACTACTTGACTCGATGAAGGCCACTGCTGGGGAGCGGGGTAGCCTGTTGATCGGATTCGACTTGCATAAGGAAAAGCACATTCTGGAAGCAGCTTACAACGATCGCGAGGGAGTTACCGCACAATTCAATCTCAATCTACTTTCCCGAATCAACCGAGAGTTGGATGCTCAAGTCGAGGTAGCGAACTTTGAGCACAAAGCGATCTTCAATGAACAAGCCGGACGGATCGAGATGCGATTGCGAAGCCTCTGCAACCAATCCATTCGAATCGATGACCAATTCTTTCACATCAATGAAGGTGATGAGGTTCTAACCGAATACTCACACAAGTACACCGTCGAAGGATTCACGACCATGGCTGATAAAGCCGGGTGGTCTTGCAGGGCCGTCTGGTACGACCCTAAGAGGTACTTTGCCGTCATGTACCTCGAAGGGTGAATGAGTCAGCCCCAAGTTAAACGCTTCCTGCCCCCAAATTGAGAGTTGTTCGTCCGACATGCCCAAAGCTATTTGGAATGGTGTAGTCATTGCGGAAAGTGATGCTACTGAGATCGTTGAAGGGAACCACTATTTCCCTCCAGCTTCTATCAAGCCGCAGCACTTCCGTAAAAGCGAACACCATACAGTTTGCGGATGGAAGGGTACCGCGAGTTATTACGACATCGTTGTGGAAGAAAATGCGAATGTTAATGCAGCGTGGTATTACCCCGCTCCCAAGGACGCTGCTGCCAACATCCGCGACTACATCGCCTTCTGGAAAGGGGTTGAGGTGCAATCGTGAGCACTGCAACCACTGCATCGGACTTGGAAACCCAACTGGATTCAAGACGGAACGAATTACTGACTCGGTACCGAGCGGTTCGGGCATTTTCCGAGCGACTATGCGAAACACTCTGCACGGAGGACTACGTTGTTCAGTCTATGCCTGACGCGAGCCCCATGCGGTGGCATCTCGCTCACACGACGTGGTTCTATGAGACGTTCATCCTCGCCAACAGCTCGGATTACCAGCGGTTTGATGACTCGTTTGAATATCTCTTCAATTCCTACTACAACTCGGTTGGCGAGCAGTATCCCCGCGACAAACGTGGTCTGCTGACACGCCCCACGGTGCAAGAGATCATCCGATACCGGCACAGCATTGATGACCTGATTCTCGAAACTCTGGGACACGTGAACCCGGGCAACGTTCATCTGCTGGACATCTTGGAACTGGGTTTGAATCACGAGCAGCAACATCAGGAGCTGATGCAGACTGATATCAAACATCTGTTTGCTCAGAATCCGCTCTATCCAGCTCTATCACCATTCGCAATCAGTACCAACAAGAACCCAAACCCAAAGCGATGGGTTCATTTCGACGGAGGAGTCCAGCAGGTAGGGCATCAGGGCGACGATTTTTCCTTCGACAACGAGTCACCGCAACACCGCGTATTTCTAGAATCGTATGCCATTTGTGATCAACTTGTCACCAACGGCGAGTTCCTCGAGTTCGTACACGACCGTGGCTATCAACGATCTGAATTGTGGCTTTCCATGGGCTGGGATCACATCAATCACCATCAATGGAATTCTCCACTGTATTGGGTCTATCGCAATGAGCAGCCATGCGAGTTCACTCTGAGTGGTCTGCAGCCACTCGACCTAGCTGCCCCGGTCACACACATCAGCTACTTCGAGGCAGATGCGTACGCCCGCTGGGCCAAGGCGAGGCTACCGATGGAAACCGAGTGGGAAGCCGCTGCCGGAGAATACCCTGTCGAAGGATGTTTCGCCGAGGATCATTATGATTTGAAACAGGCAGTTCATCCCTTTCATGGCATCAAGAATGGTCCGTTCCACGGACTATTTGGCGACTGTTGGCAATGGACCTCCAGCTCGTATTCGGCTTATCCCGGATACCAACCAGCGGAGGGTGCTCTCGGTGAATACAACGGTAAGTTCATGTGCAACCAATATGTACTCCGTGGTGGATCCTGCGCGACGCCCCGAGGCCATCTACGGACAAGCTACCGAAACTTTTTCCCGGCTGACGCGCGGTGGCAATTTACCGGTCTGCGGCTCGCCAAATCTTTCCCCTGATCGAATCACCATTGAAATGACGCAGCGTATCGATCCCAGTCCCAATCGTGAATCCGTATGGGATTACCCCCGACCGCCGGCCCTCGAAGCATGCCCCCGGCACATCCAGATCATCATCAACGGCCAGACGTTGGCAGATACGAGAAGTTCGTTCAGGGTTTTAGAGACAAGTCATCCGCCTGTTTATTACCTACCGGCGAAGGACATCGCGATGGACCGCCTGAAGAAGACGCAGGGAGGTTCATTTTGCGAATGGAAGGGTTACGCGTCGTACTTCGCCTATTTATCAGGCGGTGTTGAGATCGTCGATATCGCGTGGTGCTATTCACAACCAACGCAAAAGTTTGAAGCCATCAAGAACTACTTGGCTTTCTACCCTCACAAGACAGAGTGCTGTTATGTTGACGGCGAAAAGGTAAAACCGCAGGAGGGAGACTTCTATGGTGGTTGGATCACTGAAGACATCGTGGGCCCATTCAAGGGTAGCCCCGGAACGCTAGGCTGGTAGTCCTGCATCGGTTACTCATTTGCCCAACCAGCTTTTAACCTGATCCGCATCGGGTAAGTCACACTGTCTGAACTTGGTGATGCTACCAACAGCGTCGTCATAAAAAAGCATCGTGGCTGCCGAAAGTTCTGCTGCAACGGGAGAGTCAATCAGCAGGGCCGAGTCTGACTGATTCATCTGCCCAAGGATGCGAATTTCAAGATCGTGTTGTGATGCACGAGGCAACCACCGCGAGACGGTCTCTGCAGATCCAGCAATCAACACAACAAAAACATTTGCGGCTGGCCCATCTCTCAGGACTGCCTGCAAAGCAGCACCACCGGAAACCGCGTCTGACGCCGAATCAAGTGAAAAGTTGAACGAGTCATCCTGTCTCAAATCTCGAAATCTCTCCAAGGGGTCAATGACCACCACGATGGGTGGAGAATCACCCGCCTCTGGACCACGTTCCTGAATCAACTTATTGAGGCGGCTCATTTCACCATCAGCATCGCGTGTTTTGACGCTCTTGATACAGATGCCAGCATTTTCGATCCACGTGGCTCCCGACTCCATGTCACCTGCGCGTGCCCCATCAAAATAGACCACCTCCAGACACGGGTCGGACTTTGCCAACCCGGAAAGAGTCGAGGCCAACAGTCCATTGCGTGCCTCTGCTCCAGCAATGATCAAGACATTGCGGCCCGGATCTCGCTCCAACTTGACCCGTTGCGGAGGTCCAATCTCAACAGATTCACCCAACAGACCGGATAGGATATTCTTACCTTCGGTATTCAGTACGGATTCTGCCATCGCTGTCGACCAACGGCATGGCCGATTTCCTTCGAATACAACCATTGGCAACAAATCGTTGTGATACGCTTCGTCGCGATCAGCAACCGACGTCAGCATGCCACGATGTTCCGCCGACGACAACCACGCAACTTGGAACGGTTGATTTCCCTCGACAAGCCCACCCGCATCATTGTAAATGGCCTCACCGGGGCGACTAATTAAACGGGCCGCTGTATTGTCATCAGCAAGAATCATTGCGGCATCTGACTCGCTGCACTGCATCGCAATCCGAACCGCCATCTGGCCCAATGTTGCCCTTGGAAGAGAATAGGCACCTGCGAGTGATTGACTACTGAGGACGACGTGCATGCCGAAAGATCGTCCTTGCCTGACAAGACGATCCAATAACATCGTACAATCCCCCGCAAGACGATCGTCACGGACAAACAGTTCTTGGAATTCATCGACAACCAGCATGATCCGCGGCATCACCTCTCCGGTCGCCGTCAAATATTCGGCGAGATCTTGAACCCCGGCGGCCCTGAACTTTTCACCTCGCTGCTGCAACTCTTCATCAAGACGCTGCAAAACGCTGCGGCCGAACTCGCGTTCACTTTCGATTCCCACCACGCGCGCGTGTGGCAATCGGTGTTCAGCGTAAGGCTTGAACTCGACACCTTTTTTGAAATCCAGCAGATAGAAATGCAACTGGTCAGGCCGGTAGCGGTAAGCACCCGACATGATGATCGAATGTAGCAATGTGCTTTTTCCAGATCCAGTCTTACCAGCGATCAGGACATGCTGTTGAACACCTGTTCCAAGATCAACACACAGAGAGCGATTTGCACCTTGGCTACCGATCGGTATTTCGATTCCTGTTCCAGTCGAGCCAGTCGCAGGCTCACAACCTGAAAGCACATGCGCCAGCGGTATTTCAACATTTGCTGCTGCGACGGCTGCTTTTCCTACCTGATTCACCAACTCATCACGCGTCTGTGCCGAGGGTGCAGCCATTGGTACAAAGGGCAGGTTTTCCATACCCTTGGATTTCAAATGCCACTCACCCTGATCATCGATAGTCAGCGACAGAATCTTGTCAGTATCGGGTAATGGAGTTTCCGGCGGCCAAGGCTTTTGGCGATCGCAGATAAGGATCGTGAACACGCCACATCGCAAGCCACTTCCCAAGAGAGCTAACAAATGTCGATAGCTTTCCCGCGAAAGTGATTCTGGGAAACCAACCGCAGCCACTGCCCTATAGGGTTCGGCCATGGAACCGGCGACTCGGTTGTAGTCTTCGATTCTTTCAAAACGATCACGCAAACTAGATTGCAGAACATCTTCCACGTGATCAGCCAACTCACCCAGACGGCTTTCAATCTTTGCATCAGTCGTCCAGGCTCGATGCCCAACCAAGGCAGGGTCATGGTCAGCCAAGGCCATGAAACCTGTGAAGTGCTGTCCTCTGCCCATGGGATCAATCATGGTCAATTTTGCACGGCCTGCAGGAGCGGCGGTTAACAGTCGCCACAGGACTTGGTGTGCCAGGTCGATGGCCTTGTCCATATGTGGTTCTGAGCACTCAATGATGAGCCCACTATGAAGTCGACGATGCAACACAACAGGCAGGGTTGGCGGAACCTGAATTTCATCCAGCAACTTCGAGGACTCTTCGGATGCGAGATTACCGTCTGTGCCCTTGGCTGATCCATCGCTCTCATCATTTCCTGGTTTTGATTTTTCCGGTGTTTTCAACATCCGACGCAAACTGTCTTCAACCTTCAAGCGACCCAGCGGCAAATAATCGATTCCCTCACTTTGAGTTTCAGAAGCATCTACCAAGGCACTCCAGGCGGGGAATCTCTCTGTCACCTCTTCATCCGCCGACTTGATTCTTTCCAGTCCACGGTTCACACCCACGTTCAACCGATGAACCAGATGGTCCAACTCCTTCTTACGCTTGGCTGATTGTCTATCGCGCTGTTCCTGAATTTCCTGATCGGCTTCCATCAGTTGTTGGGAAATTGCATTGGCAACCACATCGGCTTTTCCATGCATTTCATTCCCAACACGAGTTGCGTTTTCTTCATACTCAACATCAACTTTTTTCAACGACTCCGACAACCTCACTCGCTGCGCATCCTGTTCCGCTGCAAGTCGTTGCTGCATCTCTACCGTCTGCTCCCCTTTCCAACGTTCAGCAGCAGCGAGATGTGCGTCTTTTCGCTCCACAAGTTCAGCGGAAGCAGTTTCTGCAATTTTCTTCGAAAGACCTCGCGCATTCATTGCGAACGCATCCGCCAGACGCCCAAGCAGGACGACTCTTGGATAGATACGGCGGGTCATGCGTTTGAGTGGCCACAGCAACACGAGATACGTGCCAAAGCCAAGTACAAAGGCAGGAATGAGTCCTCCTGCAGCCCAAAGCCATTTTTCCGACGTATCGGATACCAACAGCAGAGCACCGATCGCCCAAAACACGAGGAACACGGCGACACCAGCAGGCAAATAGAAAGAGTCGACAATTTTAGATGCGGCACCGGACTGTAGTTCGATTACCAACTTTTCGCACTTCTTCGTCAACCGACTCAGCGATTCCACTGTCGCTTTGATCGTCTCCGGCTTAACCTCACTCAGATTCTTCAATTGCTCCTCATCAGGCTCGATCTCTGGGAGCATGTCGAGCCGACGAATGGTGAGGTAATTGACTTCTTCAATCTGCTGCGCAAGCGGCAGCAGCGCCTCATCAATCTGCTTGACTTCTTTACGCTGTTGCTGGCCGGGTTGGTTTTTCCGGTTCTCATACTGTTCCCGAACCGCCTGACATCTTGACTGCACCTTTCGCTCGATCACCAGTTGTTCTTCGACTGCCTTTTGTTTGAACAATTGCGCAAGTCGACTGAGGTCAAGCCGATTTCGAATGGCCGTCTCTTCATAAGTGCGAGCTAATGTCTCATCTGCTTCATCCCACGTGGACAGCATTTCGCGACGCTTGGCCCGACATTGCTTCATCTTAGCGGCGTGGTTGTCGGCGTAACTCTGTTCCTCTTCTGCCTCCTGCTGCAGATGAAAATTTTGCAGATCGCTTTGCATAGCCGAGCAACTGTGAAATCGCTTCGATAAACCATCCAAGAGTTGGTGTTGGCGATAAGTTGCAAGAAGCCCAGTCGGACTGACAGAATTGTCTTTCATGATCACGATAGGGGGAGAGAGGAGAGAAGCTGCCCCCTCTAGTCTAACCCGTCCGACGGCACATGATCGTCTTTCAACTCAATATCTGCCTTCCTGACCGAATCACAGAATTCATGAAGTGTTCCTGCGAATCGACTCAAACTGGGGCCCAAGGAAGAAAGATGCTCCTGCTCGAACTTGCGGCAACGATCATCCAGCCAATCCTCACGGACCTTGGACCAAAGTCTTGCGAACTCGGTAAAATCACGCTGAATTCGACCCTCACAGTCGGCAACGCGTCCAATTTGAAATGCCATTGAAGCCTTCCCTTTTGGGGGATATCAGGATTGCGAATTGAAAGTTCGCAACATTTTTCTGCCCTTATACAGGTTAAACAAATCGTCGGCGGAAAGTGGCCGCAAACGTCCGGAAATGGGCCGATCAATCGTTTCAAGATTATCTGTGATCACAACACATTCCGTGGTTTCTCGCACCGCGGTGAAGAGTCCGGCTTGCTCATCCAGGAAAATCCCCAGCATCAGAGGCTTCATCGAAC
>JBPCVE010000435.1:0-7125 GCA_051010795.1 Rubripirellula sp. | reverse complement strand
TTGTCTATTCTGCCCACGATTATCCGGCCAGCGTCTACCAGCAGGATTACTTCAACGATCCTGCTTATCCAAATAACCTTACGGAAGTTTGGAATGAAAATTGGGGCTATCTGTTCCGTGATGGGATCGCACCCGTTTTGCTGGGTGAGTTTGGTAGCAAGCTTGAGACCGCTAGCGATCAGCAGTGGTTCGATACCATGGTTGAGTACCTCAAAGGCGATCTTGATGGCGATGGTGATTATGATCTTGAAGCCGGGCAAGAGGGAATCAGTTGGACCTACTGGTCCTGGAATCCGAACTCCGGTGATACTGGTGGGATTCTCAAGGATGACTGGCAAACCATTCATGACAATAAAGTGGACGGCTTGGTTCCTGTGCAGTCAGGTTTTGCAGAAACCGATGGAGACGCATCGACCGTCGCTCTTGTGACGGTCAGTCTGTCCGCTGCATCGATGCACACAGCGACGGTTGAGTACTCCACGGCCGATGGAACCGCCTTGGCAGGCAGTGACTATACAGCGACCAGTGGAACGCTGACATTTCTTCCCGGTGAGGTCACAAAAACGATCCAGATTCATGTGAATCCAGATGCAATGGTTGAGCCGGACGAACTGTTCTTTGTCAATCTGACGAATGCAGCTCATGCGATGCTGACTGATGCCAATGCAATGATCACCATCGTGGACGACGATAACACCGAGCCCTCGTTGCCGACGCTCAGTGTCAGCGATGCCAGCGTGATCGAAGGTGATACAGATACCACTTCGATGTCCTTCACGGTGGCATTGTCAGAAGCTGCTTCCGAAGATGTGACATTCGACTATGTAACCATATCCGGTTCTGCGGTTGCACCGGATGATTACACCGATGCAACGGGATCCTTGACCATCGCCGCAGGGCAGACGGAACAGACGATCGTTGTGGAAGTCAACGGTGACCTGCTTGAGGAAGGCAGGGAGTCGTTCCAGGTCAATTTGAGCAATGTCGTCAATGCAACGCTAGCCGATGCAAACGCTGAAGGCACCATTGTGGACAACGATCAGACCGTTGTTCCAGCCGGGTTCTCCTATCGCACTACCGATGATTGGGGAAGCGGCTTCAATGGCGAGATCACATTGACCAATCGAGGAGATGAAGCTTGGTCAGGATGGCGACTTGAGTTTGACTGGACTCATGAAATCAGCCAAGTTTGGAACGCTCTTCTGATCGAAAACTCAGACGGCAGTTTCGTTGTCGATAACGAATTCTGGAACGGTGCTGTGGGACCTGGACAGAGTGTGATTATCGGTTTGGGTGGCAATCCAGGTAACGTCACAACCATCCCATCCAACGTGTATGTCAATGGAGTCGCGGCCGATGTCGGGCAAGCAGCACCCATGCTGTCAATCTCTGATGTCAGTCTGGACGAGGGTGACTCGGGCACAACGGTTGCTGATGTCGTTGTTTCCCTTTCGAAAGTCGCCAGCGAAGATGTGACAGTGAATTACAGCACTCAGGATGGATCAGCGTTGGCTGGTGCTGACTATGACAGCAAGATGGGAATGCTGACCATTCCCGCAGGCAGTCTGTCTGCAGTGCTTTCACTGAACATCACTGGAGATCTGGATGTTGAAACGAATGAAACCTTGACGGTTGAACTCTCCGCACCGCAGGGTGCCGAGATTGCCAACGGCGTGGCAACGGTAACGATCCAGAATGATGATTCCACTTCCTCCAACAGTTCTGCTGAGTACCGAACCATTGACGATTGGGGATCGGGCTTCACTGGCGAGCTGAAGTTGACCAATCTCACTGATAAGGCGTGGGATGGCTGGGAGGTTGAGTTCGACTGGGAACACAACCTGACACAGTTTTGGAGCTCAAAGTTAGTGAGTCGATCGGGTGAACACTACGTGGTCAAGAATGAGTCCTGGAATGGAAAAGTCCAGCCTGGTGAAAGTGTGGCTTTCGGTTTCAGCGGTAATCCTGGGAACGTGGTCACGAGCCCACGGAATATCGTGATCAATGGGGAAGGTGCTGGAGGAAACGATGGATCCAATGATGATCTGATTGAAATGTCGGTAAGTGATACCGCCATGATGGAACCAGACGCGGGAAGTGAAGCACTTGTATTCACCGTCAAGTTGTCGAAAGCGGTGCCTGCAGGACAGGAAACGTCAGTCGATTACACAACCGTGGCCGGTACCGCAAATGCCGCCGAGGACTTTGTGCCCACTCAAGGAACATTGACATTCTTGCCCGGCGAGATGGAGAAAACGATTGAGGTTCTGGTCAAAGGTGACACAGCAGTTGAAGCTGACGAAACCTTTGAAATTGCACTGAGCCAAGTTGTAAATGCCAATTTGGCTGACAGCACTGCGGTCGGTACGATTCAGAATAATGATTCGGAATCATCATCCGGTGATGTTGATTGGAGTGTTTCCAGTGAATGGGGCACGGGTTACGTTGCGTCGATCGTGATCACCAACAGTGGTGAGCAGTCGTGGACTGACTGGGAACTGGAGTTTGATTCACCTCACGAGATCGCGAGTATCTGGGGCGCACAGATTGTGAGTCATGAAGGAACACTTTACCGTCTTCGGCCCTTGTCTTGGAACGGTTCGGTTGCGCCCGGAGGAAGTGTCAGCATTGGCTATCAAGTCAATACTGGTGGTCCTCTTGAACCAACCAACTTTGATTTGAAGACGACTTGAGCATGTTGCAACTGTAGTGTGCAGGGCTCATTCGAGATGCACTCTGTTGTTTCATGATATCGGTTGACTTTGTAGTCGTGGCGGGCACAACGCATGCCTGTGCTCGCCGTGAGCGATTCACTTTCTTGTCTGTCATGCGTCGAGTCTTTGCTCTCTACGACCGTGCTGTGTGTGCAAAAGAGTAGTGTGTTGGGGAACCGCTGCGGTTGTTTTTCTGGCGGTTTGTGTTGCTTTCAGGCTGCCAATTAGTTTGGCGTGCGTGCTGTGTTTCATTCGCCATTGCGCTGACTTGGCTTTCGGATTGTCATTTTCCGCGAAGTTGTTTGGATCGCATCAATGGGGACAAATATCGGCCCGGCGTGAAAAGAATTTTGTCAGCGTAACGTGAGGGATAACCTATGAATATGGAACAACGAGGAGAAAAGCGTCGATGTGAAAGGAAGAGAAGGCGGAGATCAAATCTTTTGCAAGCGTTGGAAACTCAGGTGTTGCTGGTTCCGGGAGAACCCAACGCCTATGACATGACTGGATTTAATCAAGGTGAGTTTCTATCCAATATTCACTTCAGTCACCGTTTGAAGGTCGACCCGATCGTGAACCCTGGGGCCGCTTCAAGTCATATGCATGACTTTTTTGCCAACCCTACGACCAACGCGGATTCGAACTTTGCTTCATTGTTGGCAGCCGATGAATCAGCTGCCAATCCCTCAAACAACCTTTCCGTTTATTGGACGCCCAGTTTCATTGACGAGGGTGCCGACGGCCTTGGTGGTGATTTTGAGTATAGCACTCCACTCGAAAGTTCGATTGCTTACTATTCAATATTGAATCCGTATGATCCGGCCCAGTTGGAAGCAACGCCCACTGGTTTGCAGATCATTGTGGGTGAAGGAATGCCCGACAAGCGACAGTCACCAGAAAAAGTATTCTGGAACTACATCGGAGAGTCCAAGACTTATGACCACATACCCTTAGGTGATGAGTGGCGGGACCTGCCACTGCAGGCGGTACTGATTTTTCCCCAGTTCTGGGATGGAGAAACTCTCGATAGTCCTGATCACCAAAGTCACATGGCTTATGGCAAAGGAGTTTTGGGAGGCCCCTCAACTCATCCTGTGATGTTGCCGCAGTTGCAATTGCAAATTCACTACGGCCATATACCGAATCGTCTGCACATGCTTTCCTCAGACTACATGACCATGGGCCATGCCGACTTCGCCCCGGGGTGGAGCCTGCACGCCGATCATATTCACATGCCATGGCCTGAACGGGACGCATCAGGTGAGTTGTACGATGGTTTTGAACGACGGGTCGAAGATGCCCTCCGGTTTCCACTGTTTGCAGGACTTGATGGGAATTCCGTTCGGGATATTCCCAGCGGCGTTCAGCAACCGTTTACCGCGGTTCCCATGCCGTTGCTGGGAACCTCGGCATCTGATGTGATGGTCGGAACTGATGGAAACGATCGAATTGAGGGCCTCGAAGGAAATGATGTACTCAATGGAGGGGGCGGAGCAGACCTTCTGATTGGAGCAGATGGAGCTGACCGTTTCGTTGTTTCAACCTTGAGCGACTCCACACGCTCACTGGCGGATCGGATACTCGGCTTTGATGCTGATGATACGCTTGATTTAAGCAGCCTCGGCTTGCTGGAGAGTGATTTGTTGCTGCAGCAAAGGGGAGATGTCTGGCATGTGATGGCGTCTGGACACGACTTCATGGTGATTGTTGCGACACCGCAATTGTCGCGCGCCCAAATCCTGATTTGAGTCCACTTGATTGTAACTCAAGCGTGACAGGCAAGTCTGAGCTGACAAAGACATGGCCAAAGCAGAGAACCACTGCTTTGGTCATGCTGCCCGTTGATAAATGATTCCACTGCGATCGCGTCCCTGCGAATCGATTGCTCCGGTCTTTCGCAGCACATAGGCAATTTGTTGGGCATGCCATCGTGGGCGATCGATGATCGTTGCAAGGTCAGCAGTATTAAACTTTTTAACGGCTGGTGGCATGTTGAGAAGTGCCAGAAGATCTGCGGGAGTACGCAGTTCCAGCGACCGTTGAATGGTTTCCAGCCGTACGTCTCCTACTGTGAAATTTTTGTGCCAGCGTCGCTTCCGCTTCTTACCGGGAAGACGCAACTGTTCAATCTCGATCAAGGGAACTTCAATCACCAGATTCGGATGCGGGAACACACGAGTGAAGTAGATCAGTTCGTCAAAGAGTTCCAGCAGGTTTCCACGCTTGGGGCTCAGCCGACGTGAGGTCACTGGTCCACCGCGTTTTCTTGCCTTGGCGATTCGCGTTCGCATCACCACCGGCTTGACCACGCGAAGTTGGTGTCGCTTCAGCAGGTTGCGGCATTTGTCACGGATCGCTGAAAGTGACGCACACTGTACTTCGATCAATTCATCATCACGTATTGCATCAATACGATACTGGCCCAGCACAACTTCTGTGCTGTTGTCGTCCTGGGCATAGCAGCGTTTCAGTTGCTGATGAAGTGTCGTTTCCATGACTTTGGTTCAGCGGGCGTCCTGTCTTGAATCGATGGGAGACCGTTCTATTCTGGTTCGATTCCGAAGTCCCGGATCGTTGTCAGCGTGTGCAATTCAAGTCCCTTGGCTTTGAATGCCTCCTCGCCACCAGCCAATCGATCAATGATCGCAATGACTTTTTCAACGACAAGGCCATATTCACGAGCTGCGTCGACCGCTTTCAAAGCGCTGCCACCACTGGTGATGACATCCTCGACGATGACAACTCGTTGACCGGCTTTGACCGGACCTTCGACTTGTTTACCTGTTCCGTGGTCCTTGGGTTCCTTGCGGACCATGAAGCCTTTGAGCGGCAAATCCTGTTGACCTGCCAAGGTAATGATGGACGCGGTAATGGGATCGGCGCCGATGGCCATCCCGCCCACTGCTTCAGGTAAAGTGCCTGTCGAACGCATCACGTCCAACATGCCCTCTGCTATCACGTTGGCACCCTTGGGATGTAACGTGATGTTCCGGCAATCGAGGTAATACGAGGCCTTCTTTCCACTGGCCAGGGTGAATTCGCCTTGCTGAAGTGACTCAGTTCGGATCAGTTCCAGCAACGCATCACGGTCATATGACATCTTGGGGGCTCTTCGTCAGAAAAAAAGGGAGAGAGGTAGTTTGTCGCTCCCCACAGTTTTACCGACGAATGGTCACAGATGAACCCCGCGACAGAATGCCGTACAGGTCATCAGCGATGTCTTCCGCCAGGCTGATACAACCGTTTTCGTTGGGGCGAATGGGGTCAGGACTGCCGTGAATGCAGATTTGATTCCCTAGATCCATCCAGAAATTTCCATAGGGATTGGCTGGGCTTCCTGGAGCAACCGGGTTACCACTGCGGTTATAGAAGGTCTTGTCGGTCTGCTTGTCCTGAATGGTGTAGGAACCCTCCATAGCAAGGGGATCATTTCCAACAGCAATGGGAAAGCGTCCGGCGTAATAATCACCCATGAACAGAGTCAGCTCTTTCAGTGTCAGATTGACCTCAGCCCGAAAGGGACCGCGAACCACTTTTAGCTCAGTGCCGGGAAGAATGGTCAGTGGATCCTGAATGCCGTTGATATTCGCAAGCAGTTGCCATGGCACGTCGTATACTTGAGCAACTTCCTGCAGGGTTTCGCTGCGACTCATCCGGTGGGGTTGTTCCAGCAGATGACGTTTCGAGTAAATGACTTCCCGTGCCAGCGGATCGAGACGGGCTAACATTTCGCTGCGTTGGTCACCTGAAATGTTTGGCGTGTTGTAGAAAATACTCAACGTGGCCAAGGCAGCTTTGCGTTTGTCCTGTCGAAATTGCATGTCTGCGGTTCGAATCGCATTTGCCAAGCCAATGTTGGGAGCAATTACCGCTGTGGCGGTCGATACATCAGATCCATTGAGCCCAATGCCCTCGGCACTAGCTGTAGCAACTCCACCGGCCTGACCCACGCCGGCATCCGGCAAGGCAACGCCGCTTGGCTCGAAATCTGGATTGATGCTGTCAGGATTCGGTAGTGCGAAATCACCCGCTGTCTTGGGGTAGCGATCATTGGTGTAAGCGTTGGCAATGTCAGCTTGTGTCGCAGCGGATGCCTCAGGTGGTATTGCGTTACCAACGTCTGCGAGGGGAACAGGACTGCCCGGTTGACCCAAGGGGTTCGTTGCAGGGGTTGCTCCGCCTGTTAACGAACCGCTGGGAATGTCGATACTGCTTTGGCTTCCCAGCAGTTGTGAGTCGGCCGATTGCTGAGACTCAGAATTAACCAGAGGTGCACCCATGTTGTCACCGGGGACGCTACTGCCACCGAGAGATTCAGGTAAACCAAGGGTGGAATCGAACGGGATATCCAACCCCTCGTCAACAGCAAGTAGGCCTTGCACATCCTCGGGGAGAGTTTCGGGTGGCTTGG
>JBPCVE010000434.1:0-4536 GCA_051010795.1 Rubripirellula sp. | reverse complement strand
GATCCCATGGACGGCATCTTGGCTCTTTCCTACGAACATGCACTGACAGCGGACATACAAGAGGTCATGCTTGGAGGGCGATTGAACAGTATTTTGGACAGGCTACAAGCCGTAGCGACCTTAGTTTACGGCGGCCCAATTGCATTCACCATCCTTTGTCTGATCGTCGCAGGGGCTGCTTATGAATGCATTCGAAACCGATCTGTGGGAATCGTCGTCGTGCTTTGGTGGTCGATCGCATTGCTTCTATTGATCATGTGGATGCCCTTTGCATGGGAACGATATACTTTGCCCATCATTCCACCGACCATGCTTATCTTAGGAGCGTTTATTGAGCGTGTTGTCTGCTGGTTGTGGTCCAAGCTTCCCTCAGCAAACCGTCATTTAGCAAGCACCAAGCTATCGTGATTGAGAACCTCACGAGCTCGAAAGACCACAGGCCCCAGTCATCAAAACTGGCTTCAACCAACTCATACCCGACCTGCCGGCCATGATCACTCGTTTCCTCAACTACCTTACTGCTGGCCCATTTTGGATTTGCAAGGTTTGGCTTCTTTCCCTGGTCGCGGCATTATCGTTCAGCTGTGTGCCGGCCGTCTTCCGCGATGGCTTGGGGTGGAATGATGCAAATCCTCCCTTACCGCCCGCGTATGAACTGAAAGCAGATCAGCCGTTGGCCGATACAGCAGAATTGACGATACCTGCTGATCCCGGGGCCCGAAGCCACGGGGCCAAACTGACACCACGCGTGTTCAGCGCCGCCTGTCTTTTTCTTACAAAGCAGCTGAACTTGCATCCTTATTTACCGGCATCAATCGGTGGCTGTCTGTTTCTATTATCGGGAATCATCACGGGATACCGGATCACCGGTGATCGAAATATCGCCGTGGGCACATCACTGATCTTGGCGGGGCTGTATGCATCCAACGCCTGCTTCTCGATGAACTTCGAACCCAAACCCTTTGACGGTGTTGCGATTGGTTTGGTTGCCTTGACCCTCATGTTGATCGATCGTCCCATCCTCTTCACGGGTTGCGCGTTTTTAGCTTGCTGGACAGATGAACGTGCGATCATGTCCTTGGTGTTGATCGGCATGACCGTGTTGTTACTGGTGAACATGGATAAGAAGACTCGCCAAAATCGTTGTTGGATGCTGGTTGGAGCAATCTTGAGCTATGTCATTTCCCGAAAAATTCTGGAAGCCACCGCCAACTGGTCTCCAGCCGACTTCAGCATGCTTGGTGACAACCTACTGACCTCGACAGCCTATTCCCAACTCGCTGGCTGGAGCTGCTTTGAGGGAGCATGGATCTTGCTCGCGATGGCAATCTGGACAAACTGGGAAAACCGTTCACCACTCGCCAGCATGAGCATCTTGCTGGCTGCTCTGGGATGTGTTGGATCCTGCCTGATTGTTTTGGATGTCTCCCGTGCCAGTTGCTTTGCATTCCCATTGATTTTTGCAGCGTTGGCATCTCTAACCCCCGAGTTATCGCTTACAGCCGCATTACAGAACAACGAATCCTCCAAAACACTCAAATCTTCAAAGCAGACCTCCGCTCATAGCAAGAACGGTAAACGGCACGGCAAAATTCGCAAGAAAGCTAAGCCGGAAGCAATTACTCAGAAACTTGCACCATCAAACGATTTTGATGCCAATATTACTGCCAGCCCAACGAAGAGCATGACTGAACCCGTTTTTCTAGCCGCCTTGATCTCGCTGCTTTCGACAAATTGGGAAATCATCATGGCAACCGTGAAGAGTCCCTGCCCTTCGACACTGATCTGGCTAATTCAATCGTTACCAAATTGACTGATTCTGTGTATGACGAATCCTTTTGAGCCACCATGAACCGAAGCTAATGAGGCGGCTACCGCAACTGGTTCTGAGAAGCAAAGGTGAAAAAGAAACACTGAAAATAACCGACTGGTGGTTGCCACCACCCGCTGACTCGATCAACATACGAGTTCAGGAAATTATCTCACTCAAAATCCACTTGGAAGAAAAAATGACTCGCACACTCCTTGCAATGATGTTCACCATGTCTCTGTTCTTCGTAACTGGTTGCTCATCAAGTACTGAAACAACTCTGATCGAAGCTCCCGCCGAGCCTCAAATCAGCCAAGCAGAAGAAGAGAATTATGATGAGCAAATGGACGAAGAGGGTGAAGGCGACGAGTAGTCGGCATCGTTAATGGCTACCATCCCACGCTGTCAAGTTGTGTATCACTATGGGCAAGCGAAAACGGCGGCCGTCAAAATCGATAGGCGATACCAATCGGCAGCAGGCAACAGAGCCCAAGCCAAACACTATCGCACATCGTAAATATTCTTTCAAAATGCTACTGGGCTGGATTTGCCTGGTGGCATTTTTTTTGCGACTGATGAATTTACTTCAGACGGTCGATTTACCCACCATCATTCAACTGATGGGTGATGCCCGTGGTTACGTCGATTGGGCCCAGCAAATCGCGGCGGGAGAGTGGTACGGAAAGCAAACGTTCTATCAGGCTCCACTCTACCCCTACACACTCGCCGTCCTGATCAAGATATTTTCTGCAGGCACCTTCGGTCTACGTTTTTTCCAGATCATACTCGGCACGCTCAGTGTCGGGCTGCTCGGAATCGCTGGGCGTCATGCATTCAATCGACAAGTGGGCGTGATCGCTGCCGTCATGTACGCCTTTTACCCTCCTGCAATTTATTACGATGGGATCATACAAAAAACCGCGTTGGCTTCGTTTCTACTCTGCCTGCTCTTAGCTGAATGTTCTTACCTGAATCGACGGGCGTCCAAAGTTCACTCGTTATTCGCCGGCATCACGCTGGGACTACTTGTACTGACTCGCGAGAACGCCTTGCTTTGGGTACCTGTCATTCCAATCTGGATGGCATTACGAATACCAGCCAAGCGTGCTGGCAAAATCGGGGTAGTGGTCAGTTATGTCTTGGGGCTCACGGTTGTGCTGTTACCAGTGGCTGCCAGAAACGCATCTTTAGGTGGTGAATGGTCGCCCACTACCTTCCAGGCAGGGCCCAACTTTTACATTGGGAACAACCTAAATTCCAATGGACTCTACCGCCCCCTGGTACCCGGGCACGAAACACCGAAGTACGAACGAGCGGATGCACAGCGATTAGCCGAATTGGACGAAGGACGCGAATTAACATCCCGCGAGGTTTCACGCTACTGGTTCGAAAGATCATTTGACGAAATCAAGCAGGAGCCCATGCGCTGGATCGAATTGCTAATGATCAAATCACTCATGGTGGTGAATCGATTCGAAGTGCCTGATGTCGAAAGCATGAGGGTCTATCGAGACTTCTCGATCACGCTATGTGTCCTTGCACCCGTGTGGCACTTTGGAATCCTCTGTCCTCTCGCGGTCTGGGGAATGCTTGTAACAAGAAAACGCTGGCGGCGGCTGTCTCTGTTTTATGCATTCACGCTCGTGATGGTGGCAGCCATCGTTGGTTTCTTTATCCTCGGTCGCTACCGCGAACCGTTGGTACCACTGCTGATTCTTTTTGCAGCTGGTGGCATACCTGCACTGATTCAGATGCTTCGCACTCAAGACTGGACTTCTTATCTAACCCCCATGGCAGGGACAATCTTGTCGATCGTGGTCTGTAATCTGCCCATACACGATGAATCAATGCTCAACGCGAGCTCCTACATGAATGCAGGAGTGGCAGCTGGCATGAACGATGACCTCCGCGAGTCGATCGAATATCTCCTGAACGCGATCGATGCTGAGCCAGAGTTAGCAGAGGCATACGCCAACCTTGGCCGCGCCTACGAGCAGAGCAATGCCCCCCAAAAAGCCATCCTAAGCTACCAGGAAGCGTTGTCGGTAGATCCTTTGCTGGAACCAGTGGACACTTGGCTGGGATCATTATTGGAATCCGACGGCGCTCGAACTGACGCAATCGAGAGCTACCGACGAGCATTGGATAAAAACCCTTTGGATGAAATAGCTCGCGAAGGCGTGACGCGTTTAACTGGCGAACAGACTCCATGAAACCGGTTTCATGAATCGTGCCACTCAACACGGCTCGCCATAGTTGATGACAAAATGATGCAAAACGTTACGGAAAACAACTTGCCCACACCCTGCACTGACGACGAGAATACTGTCCAAGTTTGCAAATCCGACACTTAAGTAGTTTTCTCAGATTGCCTCGACTGCAACGGTTTTTAGTTGTCGCAGATGGCCTCTGCTGATATCCTATGAAGTGCGATTCTTCGCTGGGGATTCCCCCATTTTCTCATTTCTTGTAATTTTCGGAGTTCATGATGATCAGAGAACCTCGCAATCGCAAAGGCTTCACACTTGTGGAGTTGTTGGTCGTGATTGCCATTATCGGCGTGCTCGTTGGCCTACTGCTTCCCGCAGTACAGGCCGCCCGCGAAGCCGCTCGCCGCATGTCTTGCAGCAACAACTTCAAGCAAATCGGTTTGGGTATTCACAACTACCACAGTACTTACAAGCAACTGCCAAAGCACGGAACCGGTACAAAACGCGGTACTGCTG
>JBPCVE010000433.1:0-24579 GCA_051010795.1 Rubripirellula sp. | reverse complement strand
GGCGAACATTCCCTTGTAGACCCGTTGAGCAACAGCGCGCAGAGACATCTTGATGCTGGATTGCAATACATCAACAGCGGGCATTACGAAGGGGATCATTGGTTGGCAACGTTTGGCCTGTACGCGGTGGAAAAGATAGCGGTTGAAAACTGAGGCATTCAGCGAGGTTTTGCCACCTCAATTGCCAGTTCCTGAAATGCGGTGTTTTCCCCACCGGACACGCCTGTGACTGGTTGTGTCCTCCAGAGAATCCATCGGTAGGTACCCAGCAACTGGTGGTCGCTTGCCCGCAGTGCGGCTGCGGTAAATTGGTGCGGGCGGCCGTTGGCCGAGATAGTACCAATCGGAAGGAAGTCTGCTGGGTCCCAGCCAGGATCCTTTTTTGCCGTGCTGCCGTAAAGCATGAGTGATTGCGTTCCCCTTGCATTCATGCCATAGGACCAGCTGGTCAGTTGAGCGATGGGTGTCAAACTGCCCAAATCTGTTTTGTAACAGCCATGCTGGACGCCGTTAGCGAATACAGGACCATAGTTTGGCGCGAGTTGTTTGTCAGACAAAACCGCCAAAGGTTCGTTGTTAGTGGAGGGGTTTGCCAATGTGACAGGGTGCTGATGGTTCGGAACAGGAAGGCGTTTGAGGCGTGCAGCGGTTTCGGCATTCTCAACAATCAAGGCTGGATAGTCGGTGATAACTTCGCGTTGCGTGCGCTGGTCACGAACGAACGTTATATGAGCAGGGTTGCCGTCCAGAGTATCGACTTGTTGGAGGAAGGTCGCCACATCGCGAACACGCTGCCGGTTGACTGTTTGAATCACATCATCAACCTGAAATGGGGACGGAATGTTTGGATTCATGCGAGTGATAGTTAGCCCACCCTGCTCTCGACTCACGCCAAATGCAGAAAACTGTTCACCTGTGAGTGGACGAAGTGTCATTCCAAACCAAAGCACTTCGGCCTGTTTCTCCGGGTGGCGTGAAACTGAGAGTTTGGAGTCGCCAGAAGGTACTGGGAACTGAGGTTTTTTTGCAATGGCCTTCAGTGATTCACTGCGCACCCCAAATTGGTCCATGGGAAAGTTTTTAAAACCAATTGTAAGGGCCATTGATTTGGGGGAAACCCGATAATCTCCGTTGGCTGGGTCAAGAAATAGAGGGTCACCAACAACGGAGTGTTGATCACATCCGTGCTTTTTGTACTTCTCTTTTGCTGCGAGACTGGGAAAGAGATTGTAATCGACCTTCTCACCCCATTTTCCTTTGGGCATCCCACCTGCCGGACGATAGGCTCCCATCCAGATATTGCGTTCGATACGATCCATGCTGTTGTCGTACCAGACATGGGGATGCAAAGTGTTGTTGATCGCAATGTTGTTGTAAACGTTGCGGTAAAACCCCTCTCGTAGTTTAAGTCCACCCTGCAGGAACAGATTGTTGTAGATCTCATAGTGTGATGAACCGTCGTCCAAATCGACGTCCCAGCCTCGATCACATCTCCAACGACTGTTTCGGATAATAGTGGGATCCGTATCCAATTTTGACAGGGAGGGTAATTCTGCCGGAGGCGCGTTCTTCAGATGCCAGAAACGGTCCCTTCCCCATGAGTTGAAACTACCGTGGTCTCCTGTTTCTCGCACGGTATCGAAGACGTCACAATGTTCAATCACATGTCCCCCAAAGGTCCCTTCGCTGATATTGATCCCTGCTCGGCCCATCTCATAGATCGAACAATGGCGGACCTTGATACGACGGGACATCGAGATTTGTACGCCAGTAGCTTGCTTTTCAACCACGCTCATAGTGTGGATCAGGCAATCGTCAACAATACAATCCGCAGGGTAATCTTCGCCAACTGGCCCTTTCATGCGATCAATGTCTTGGTATCGATTGGTTTGACCATACTCAAATTTTGGGCTTCGGACACTGCGAGGGTCACCCACAAAGCAAATACCACTTGCTCCACAATCATGAAGGTGGCATCCAGAAATGTTGATGTGACGGTTGTACTTGTTGACAAAAATTCCGTTACCACCGAGTTGATCAAATTCGCAATTCTGTAGTCCGCAGTTTTCAGCATTTTGGAAAACGATCGCACCACCACGATAGATGGTCCAATCACTTCGCAATAGCGGTTCTCGGGTCTCCATGAACGTGCGGGCAGTGTGGCGGAAAATCAAGCCATGCAGGGACACATGCTGAACCGGTTCCGCGGCTGAACCTGCAAATTCGACAATGTGTTTAAGCCGTGCCGCTTCAATCAGGGCGGCAGGCAGAGTATTCGGGTTGACTGGCATGAAATGAAGAAGGTCGGTTTCTGTGTCCAAAAACCATTCGCCTGGTGAATCAAGTTCCTCTCGTATATTCTCAACCATCCGGTGCGTTGGGTGCATGCCCATCTGCCGATTGTTTTGCCATCCACCTTCATACACCACCTCTCCGTCAGAGTTCTTGCCGGTAATCCGGTAATGGTAGCCACCCCAGTGGTGACGGTGCATGGCGTGAATGAAGGCGCCTGTGGGATTTTGCCATGTGTCAGCACGTGTTTTTGAGAATGCTTCAGCTGAGGTGCCGTTGTACGGACTTGCGTTCGGATCATAGTTTGGGAAACGTGCCAGGATTTGCCGTTCGCCGTTGATGAACAACTGGTCAAATCCCAACCCTGCCTTAACGCTTGTTTGGTAGACGCCGCCGTCAATATGTTTCCAATTTGGCCTGAGCTGTACGCCTCCGCTGATAATGACTTCCTCTCCCGAATATGATGTGTAAACAATCGGTGCAGAAGCGGTCCCCGAGTCTCTTGCATCAAGTTGAAATGGTTTGGGCAAATAATAGGTCCCTGCTCGCAAATGAACGCTAATCGCCTCACGCCCGCGCTCCGGCAATGCTCGTACTTTCGTTTGTGCGCCCCAAAGGGTTTTAAGGGGTGCGGCGATCGTGCCGGATGCTGCGTCATTCCCGTTAGGAGAAACGTAAAAGTCTGCGGCAGAACAACAGGAAACGCAGGCGAGGAACGCAAACAAGCAAGTGAAAAGTCGATGATTCATTAGCAAGGGGAGGATGAGAATTCAGGTGTGAAAGATTGACTGCAAAACATAAGTGGTCGTGTTATGCCTACGGTGGTTGTTGCTGTGAGTTGGCTTGCAGTTTCATACGTGGTCGTGCCACAGCAAATGACCTTCTGAAAAATTTTGTCTGATGTCTAGTGAATTAGGTTTCACGCCCCGAAGGAAAAAGAGATTGCCGTAACTTGCTGCCAACCTTAAGCCCTATTTAGGGACTTGCTGAAGTAGTGGTTGGTAAAGATCAGGTCTGCGTTGTTGGAAATTCCGACTCCTTTGTCTTTGTTGCCTGACCCTCTGCAAATCGATGCTGGCACTGATGTATGCCTCTGAGCGATCTGGTGCCTGTGCAATGATTTGGTTTCTATGATCCGCGATCATTGTTCCGCTACCATAGGCCTGGTTGGTAACGATCATGGAAACATGGCTTTGAAACATGATTGTCTTGACGATGTAGTCTTCTACTTTTCCGCGTCGACCGTTCATCCAAACGATCAACTCTGCACCCTGCAGCGAAAGGATTCTCGGTGGCTCCGGAAACCAACCGTCGTAACATGTCATGATTCCGACGGTGCCAAAATCTAATTTGAACACCGGCAAACTGTCTCCTTTTTTCATCTTCCATTCGGGATCATTCTCAAGAAACCACTTCCGCGTGCGATCCGCAGGTGGTTTGGAGTACGCAGGCGTGCCTTCGAAGGTGTCCACAGCCGCGTGTGTTTTGTGGTACCTGCCAAAAATACTACCATCACGATCGAAGATCAGAGCAGTGTTGGTATAAGTCCCGTCTTTAGCGACTTGCCAGCATCCAATGATCACGTAAATGTGGTTGCGTTTTGCCGCTTCGGCGATCAATTGCGTTTCGACCCCAGGCACTGCGACATGCCCCAGAACATACTCAGGAAAGACGACGAGCTCCGCGCCGTCTTTTGCCGCTCTTTCGATATACATAATGAAGTGGCTTGCCGGATTGTAATTTCGACGTGGCAATTCTCTTTTGTCGTATCCTGTGACTTGCACAGCCGCCACTTTCACTTGCTTGTTGCCTGTTTTAGGGGCAGATTCAGCTAATCCTTGAAGTGCCGAGGAAACAGATACCACAATCAGCAGGATGATGCGCAACGGAAAAAGAAACGGTAAGTTTTGCAAGTTGTTATGAGTGTGATGGTTCATCGTTGTTTTAGAAAGGCGATGCATGGGCTGCCACGCGAAGGTACCGGTAACTCATAAAGTCCATTCAACGAATGAGTTGGGACACAGAAAACAGGATTGAGTTTAAGAGTTTTCTGGCGGCAGGTCCAATTTCTTGGCCTTGTTTTATCTAAACACATTCAAAGTCCTCGAATAGCCGTATGCAGACTTACTGAGTGGTAGACAGGGACTGTTCAACAGGTCAACAGGCTGGTGCAAGGTTGGCAAGCAGGGTCTTCCATGCCTGCATCTCCGCTTCCGGTGACAATCGATCTCTCAACGCGGCACTTGCGTCACCTAATTCTTGATAGAACCCGGGGTCACTCTCCGCTCTTTCAATCAGGTTCGCGAGCTCTAACGCATCGCCACAGTTGAAAAGGCCGGGATGTCTCCCGCCAAGGATCCCAATAGAAGCGGGTATCCGCGTTGACAAGATGGGGACTCCTAATGCCGCCGCTTCAGAGAAAACACTAGGGGCACCCTCATGATGTGAGGTTAACACCGTGAGTCGGCTATTGGCTAATAATTCGATGGCTTCTGGATGTGGAATTGCACCTAACCACTCATAACGTGAACACTTTGTTGTCCAGCTCAAAGCACGGTCCCGCCAAGATGTGGTGGTGGCTTCTCCAGCGTGCAACACTTGTACGCGGGAACCAGTAGGCAACCGTTCGACGGCGCGACTCAGGAGAAAGGGATCTTTCACCTCTCTTAGATGTGCTAACAGCGATATTTTGAAGTCTGCATGCTGGGGCGGGCGTTGAAGACGGGGCAGAGTGCTCGATTGGTAAATGACGACACATTTTGAATGAAGACCGGCAACAAGTTCCTTTCGGCCTTCTGGTTCAAGCAAGACAATACGATCAGCGACGTGCATGCTCTGGGTGACACTGCGACGGCAAGCTGAGTCGCCATTCAAATCGACGTGAAGATCAGTACCCGTGAGCGCTACAATAATTTTCCCGTTTGGCACTGTGGTGCGGAACCTGACGATTTGTTCCGCACTCCGTCGCGCGTGCAGGGCAATGAGTGCATCGTACGAACCATCAATCGCCGAGTCATACTCAGAAGGATCCACAGTACGGACGGTATGCCCCAAATCAGTCAGAATTTGTGTCCAACGCAGGGCAGTGATCCAATTTCCCCGTGTGCTGCCTCGGGGAAGGGGAACATGCAGTAACAGTCTCATGAAATATGCCTCAAAACGCGGACTATACGGTGTCCCTGGGATTGAACGGCACTCCTGGATACTGCTGAGGCGTGCTGTGAGAGCTGCAAGCTAATAGGTAGGTTCCCAGTTGATTGTTTCTAAGGGCAGAGCCGAAAAACCTTTTGCGGATTCCTGCCACTCCGTTCATCACCGCCGGGTCAAACCAATCGCCAAGTTGGTTCTGAGGCAGTTGCCAGCCTCGTCGCAAGCCTGATGATACCGCTTTAAGAAAGCGTACGGAGGACCGCCGGTGATACAGTAAAGGAAAAGTAAAACCACGCGTGCTAGCCAACATTCAGCGCGACCGGAAAATATTGCTGCAGAATACTTGGGTGACTGCTGTTCTCAGCCCATAGTTATCAGCTTTCACCCTGCTAAGAATTTCATCGATCTCATACTGATCCATCCTTTCCATTTTTCTTCCAGTTGAATAGGCAAGGAGTGATTCGATCAGACTTCGAGCAAAAGTGTCCCCCCGATGCTTGATGAGTACGCGTTTAAATTCAGCGAAACCCGCGAATGCCTCTCCGGTCGTCAGTTCTCCTGAGGGATCGATGGGCAACCGTCCTGATTTGTTCTTCGTGGCAGGATATTTGGACCGCCACCGACCGATGGGACCAAAGTGCTCCAGCGGAAAACCGAGTGGATCAATTTTTCGATGACACAAGTTGCAAGCCTGATCCGCGCTGTGAATCGCGAGTTTTTCGCGTATCGTTTTGGCGCCACTGACGTCAGCGTCGATGGAGGGCACTTCATCGGGAGGAGGGGGTGGTGTGGTACCAAGTATGTTCTCGAGAATCCAGGCACCTCTCGTCACAGGTGATGTGTCAACGCCGTTCGCACTCACGGTCAAGACGCTAGCCATTCCAAGCAATCCGCCACGGCGTTCGTTCTCACGCAGATCGACCCATTGAAAACCATCGGACTGACGAATCGTATTGAGGATGGGTAACTGGTACAGTTTTGCAAGTGGTTTATCAACAAACGTATAGTCGGAGTCCAGGAATTCCATGATGGATGCGTTGCGTTCTAACATGTCCTGGAAAACCAGTTGTGTCTCTCGCTTCATGGAGTGGGGAAGGTTCTCCGCATAAAACGAGTTTGCTGATTTCCGAGGTGGCGGTTGATCGCCCAAATCTCGCAAGTTAAGCCAGCTATCAAGAAATCCGGTCACAAAGGCCGACGAGCGGGGATCGTTGAGCAAACGCTCAATGTGTTCTGTTATCTGGGGCGTGGTCTCCAGAAGCTTTTTCGTAGCGCTTTGGAAAAGCTCCGAATCGGGCGGAGCAGCCCATAACGCATAGGAAAGTCGTGTTGCCAAGTCGTGCGGCTGAAGCCGATTTTCTGACTCTTCCGTGATTTCACTGAGGTACAAAAACGAAGGTGAGCAAAGGATCATTTTGACGGTGGAAAGGGCTGCTTCACGCGGTGGCATCTGCTGTGCAATCAGATTCTCATAGAACTCACGAATGCGGCGCGTATCATCGTCGGATAACGGTCTTCGGTAGGCCCTTTTCGCGAATGCCGTGATTTGTTCCGTTGCACTGGCTGGGTTGAACCCAGTCGCACCAAAGATGGCTTGTTCTTCTTTACTGCCTCCCGGTTCCGGCAACGGACCCCGAATCTTGATTTCACCAATCCGAATGTGCGGCAGGGCGCCCTCACGCAGCAATGTGGCCCTGCTGACTCCCTCTTTTGGGTTCTTGAACTCGTCCTTGTAGCGTCGGTTCGTCTCGATCACTGACGCTCGAGACTCGTAGGGACCATTGGGGAAGATGAAACGAGGGGTTTGGCCAGCCTCAAGCCACACTTGAAATGTAAGCCACTCGGGCTGGTGATCGGGAACCGTTGCAGTCGCAAGCACAGGCTCGACCGGTTGTGGATAGTGAATGTGTCCCTTAGTGACATCGCCAGGAACAACGGCTATTTGAAACGGCTCTGAAAAATCAATCCGGAAGATTTTTGGATCATAATGCGTGTCGCGATGTAATGCTTGCGAAAGACACTGAATTTCGTAAAGTCCCGAAACGGGAACTCCTGCGAGGAAATCTTCAATATGCGCATACCCCCCCTGCCGCGTATCAGTGTTGGGTTGTTCGTAAAGACACAGGAACTTGTTTTGAAGTACGCTTTTGTGCGAGCCAGCCAGCTCTTCGTATTGTTTGAAATTCTCTGTGAAATGCCACGTCTTCTCGGGGGTGGAGGGTTTCCCCAAGCGCAAGTCGACAAGCCGTGAGGCCGCTTGAAAATATTCATCCATCAGAAAGCCGGACGTGATTAACGTATCACCGATGGTGTCGATATGATCGGTGGTGCCATCCTTGGGGAAAGTCGCCGTCAACCCCAGGGTATCGACACGCCGATTGAACAACGTCGCAAGGGTGTTTTCGTATTCCCGATTCGAAAGACGCCGCATCACCGTTCGCCCTCCTGAGGATTCAAGCGTCTCGCGAGCATCAGCAATACCTCGGCGTAGCGTTTCGATGGTTGCAATTCGCACGTTTTCTGACGGTTGGGAGGCGTCGGGCGGAGGCATCAATTTAAGCGTCAGTTGGTCAATGATCTCATCGGCGGTGATCAGTTGATCGACAGTTCTGATCGGCAATCCGAACGTGTCAAACGTGCGTTCGCCTTCCTCCGTACCGTTGCCATGGCAATCAATGCAGAACTTTTTGACAAGTCCCAAAATCTGATCTGCTGCCGCGGGCTCTTGATCAGGATCGGCTGCGTGGGCAAACGCGGCGTGCAAGCTAAAGAAAACAACCAGACTGAGTATTAGGCATGACTTTCTCTGAGCACGCCTATAGACGGCTACACAACGAAGAAAACGGGTTTCCGTGCTCACGAGTAAGACCCGGTGCTGGTTCCAAACGAGTCTGTTTCGATACCACTCCGTTGTGCGATGTCAACAAACAGGTTACTGAGAGGTGTTTTTTGTATGCCTTTGGATTCCACCTTTTTGAACTCGCCGGACTCGTACCCACCCCCTGCAAGAATGATGGGGAGGTCGGTATTCGTGTGGGCACTTCCATTACCCATACCACTGCCAAATAACACCGCGGTTGAATCAAGTACCGATCCCTCGTCCGATTTCATCTCAGATAGACGGGAAATAAATTTTGAGAATTGCTCCACTTGATAGGTTTCCAAAGTGATCAAATTCGAGATGACCTCTTCGTCGTTACCATGGTGCGACATGCTGTGATAAGACTTGTTGATGCCAAGATTTTGGGGCAGGAAACTGCCACCAATCTCAACCGTCGCCACACGTGTCGAATCGGTCTGCAATGCCAGTGCGACCAGTTCGTAAAGCATGGGCAAGTCATCCACCGTGTTGGTGTTGGCCGGCTTTTCAAACGGGGCGTCTGGTTTCGGTTTGTTAGTCCATGTTTTTCGCGTCTGCAGTTTTTTCTCCACGTCGCGAATTGAGCTGAAGTACTCGTCTAGTTTGTTACGGTCCTCGCTGTTGATCCGTTTGGACAGGTCTCCAGCTTCAGCAGTAACCGAGTCCAGAATCGAGGCTTGCAATTGGGTGTCGCGTAACTTCCGTTTCTGCTGCGCCGCGGTGTCGCCTACAAACAGTTTGTCGAACAATTCGGCAGGCCCCGTGATGGGAGGCACTCGGACACCGGACCTTGTCCATGACAATTGACACCCGCCATGGATCCCCCCTTCCGACCCAACGGTCAATGAGGGAAATCGGGTGTCACCTCCGATAGAGTCAGCAAGGTATTGATCAATGGTGACGTTACCGTCATGGCGATTTTTTGATTCATGGTGCAGAACGCCCGAAAGAAAGGTATGGACGGCGAAGTGCCCACCTCTGAGCCCATGATCAAGGCCTCGGTAAACCGTGAATTTCGCACGCTGTGACTTCAGGGGGTTGAGCAGGGTCGTGTCTTCATAGTCTTTACCAGCTGCTGTTGGAAAAAATTGCTTTTGTTGAAACCCAAGCAGATTGCCAATCGCGACAAACCTACGCGGTTGCCCTGCAGCAGAGTGATCCGAGGGCTGGGAACTTGCAGAGCGTTCGCTACCCGCTGCCAAAGAAGCGAGAGAAGGAATCAGAAGCGAGCCAGTGACCGACTGCAAAACGAAGCGACGGCGTTTTAAAGGTTTAGTATTTTGCATGCCCTATTTTAACCCGTGGGCGAGATGATTCCAACGCCAAGGATGATCGCTGCCCGTTTGCCCATTGTTGACGGGTTTACGGCCGTTTTCAGTAGCAGAAACAAACTGTTGATATCGCTCGTAAGCGATTGGCACCCCGAGCGTTAAACCAATCCGCGTACCCGTTTCTGACAATTCTGGGCGTATTCATCACGGAAAATACTACCGTTTTCACTGCTTTTCGGTCCCTGCAGACGAACAAAATGTCGATCAGGCTTACCCAATGCTCCACAAACAACTGGAGCGAACCGATGCGATTTAGCAGTGCCAGGACGCGGACTTGCTTTCATCGGTAGCGGACCCTGGGTGTTATTGATGACAAAGTTGTTGCACGTACTGCGTGGATGCATCACCAGACAAGGCAGAGTCCCAGCGGACCAACAAGTGTAAGAACGCGAGGGATGGGGAAAAGCACGGTAACGCTGCAACCAAAGGGGTGCCGGCAGGCCTTGTCTTGCTAACGACGTGATCAGCTTTGGTTTCCATCACAAAAATGACAAGGTTGAAAACCCCGCCAAAGGACTGGGGTTGGCTGTTCCCTTTCCTGCCTCAATCTCCATTCGAATAATCGCCCCAGATTTTTTGGCATGCATGATTGGAGCGTTTGAGCAAGGAGTGTGTATGTAGGTCACTTTTCCCCATTCGCCGCTGCTAACGCAGAAAACGTCGTGATGAAAAGCGGGTGCGATATGCAGCATCTTTGTGGTTTTTGCTGCTTACGGTAAACAGCAACGATTTCTTTTGTGCTTGGTTGCTACGCTAGAGCAAGCACGAGTTACCAGAAGATCGCTTTGTTTCGCTACGCTTTGTTACTTACCGGTGCATTTTCTAGCAGAACAGTTGGTTAGAATTGACTCTACCCACGGCCATGATGAACAATACAGTCAACCCAGTGGTCGCCGCGGTGCTGGAGTGTTCATGCGGGTGTGCTCTGTTCATTTGTTGGGGTGCTCGTCGAAGCCTGTTCTCATGTATTTAGGATTACTTTTGATGCGTAGATTCTGCAGTGTAATCGTGCCGGCATTTTTCGTTATCGCTGGTTTTTTGGGAATGCTGGTGCACCCTGCACCAATCGCTGCCCAATCGGCAAGCATCACAGCGACACAAAACTCTCAAGAAGAGATTCCCGTTAGCCAAGATTCTGGCAACGAAGAGACTGCGACGGATGCTGATACCAAAGCACAGACTGCTTCTGGTCTCAAAGGAGAGGCTGAGAAGGACGCCGAACCAACAGTTCAGATTGGTGATGACGAGAAGTCAAAGTTCAAGGTTGGGCGGATTGTGTTTCCCACTTACGAATTCGAGATGGGCAAGAAGCGTCTGTTCTACGGGCTGTATCTGCCAAAGGATTTCGATAAGTCCAAAACGTACCCTTTGGTAGTCGTGCTGCATGGTTTGAATGGCAGCCCCGGACAGATACTCGCTTATCCAGGCCTTACCAAATACGCCGATAATCAAGGATATATTCTGGTCGCACCAATGGGCTACAACGCTCGTGGCTGGTACGGGAGTCGGGGAAAAGGAGGGGGAAGAGGATCTGATCCTCGGAACCTTGGAGAGCTCAGCGAACAGGATGTGATGGAGGTTCTGAAGTTAACACAGAAGAACTTTCAGATTGATCCGAAAAGAATCTATTTATTTGGACATTCAATGGGAGGAGGAGGGTCGATGCACTTGGCTATGACTTACCCCAAGGTCTGGGCCGCCATTGCAGTCGTCGCGCCAGCGGCTTACGGCAATCGTGATCGGCTTGCAACGGCCAAGAACATTCCGGCTTATGTAGTTCAAGGGGACAAAGATCGATTGGTCTCTGTTCGGCAGACTCGCTTATGGGTCGATAAAATGAAGGAACTGGGAATGAAGCATGAGTATGTTGAAGTGGAAAACGGCGGACATGTTTTTCTGGCCTGGCAACATTTTGACGGCATCTTCGCCTTCTTTGCAGCAAACCCCAAGGCTATCCAAGCGCCGTCTCCGAGGTGAACTCCACTCGGAATGTGATTTTACCAACGGACCCCACAAATTTCTCCTTCATTGGATCAGCATCTTTGCCAGTGAGTCCTGGGTGTATCTGATCGGGGGGACCCGTCAATCTGTTGGGTACATGACCCAAAGTTCAGGACGTCCCACATTGCAGTGAACAGCGCGAACCAAGGTCCCCATGCACGACCACGACAAGTACAGGGTCATCCGTGCTGCGTGCCACGCGATAGGAGTACCGGCAGTCACTTGACCTCTTCTTCTTGCAACGCTGGGAACGGGATGAAAGATGGTCTCAATCATCGCCGACCTCTCAGGTTCGTCATCCTGAAGTTGGTCGAATTTGCTGATGGATCGCGTAAGTGAGTCGGCAGAAAAACCGCGACCAACCACACGGCTGTCGATAGAAAATGACGCTTGCCGGCTCAGGCTCGGCAGAATTAGTAAACCTAAGAACGTCCACAGCGTGAACCCAAGGCATGTCATAGCGAGTTCGGCCACGCTAGCAACGCCTGCGCCGGTAATGAGCGTTGACGCGTTGAACCCAAGTAATACCCAAATGACAGCGACCAATAAGCCTCGACTGCGACTGCCGGTGTCGATCGCCTCAAGTCTCCTCGCGATGGTCGTTGCGAGTTCGTCTGTGGAAAGACGATTCAGCATACCTTCGGGCAATGCAATTTTCTCGCGGCCCGGCAACCCAACAACGCCGCCTGTGAAACCTGGGTCTTGGTGCGTTAACACGACAAGATCTCGCGGTTTCCAACCACAGGCTGTGGTCAGCCGAGTCGCAGCGTCGATGCGATCACAATCTGCCGACCCTAACTGAGTGATCGTGCCCAATGTTCCGGTCAGGCGTCCGAGCGGCAATTGGAATACCACGAGTAAAACACACAATGATACGATGCCGACAGACGCACCAAGGACGCCAGCCCAACGCCCCAAAGTGAGAAGGAGCAAGCTTGCCACTATGAAGAAGGCGGCTTGCGTCATTGCCCCCTTCAGCCAACTTGCAAAGAAGCCTCCCGCACTGACGCTCTTAGGACCGGCGCGATTCGGGAGAACATAACCACCCATTAAATCCAATGGAGCTAAAATCGCGAAGATGCAACCGATGGCAGCGACCAACGCGATAAAGTCGACAGCAGACCAACTTTTGGTGGTTGGTAGCAAAACAAGCGGAACCTTCATGAAAATGCAAGCGACGCTGGCGAGGACAATCATCCCCACGCCAGTCATTCCTACCAGAAGCCGAGAACGCGCATAAGACATGAAGAACTCCCAGACGCTGCAATGTCGCAGTCGGTTTGTTACACAGCTGGAACGGCTTTACGGAGTACTTGTTTTGAGTTGTTCCAGCTGTCTGCCAATCTCCTCTGCCTCTGCACGTTTGAGGTCACTTTTCTTTCGATTAACGGTTGAAAGCTCATACGCCTCTTGCATCAAACTGGAATACTTTTCCTGTAATTTCTCTTCGCGATTTCCAAAACCAAACATGACATTCCTTGGACTGAGTTATCTATGTTGATAGTATTGATTGCAGTCAAGCCTTGGTCTGATTCCGCCCTCTGCTACTGTTCTCAGCGTTGCGTCAGGGCAGTTACTCGCCGTTCGATGAGTTGGTGACGTCGACAGACTTTGACGGAAATTTCGCAATTCGGCGTCGTGCTTACATCGTTGCGGCAACTTCATTTACAACTCGCATCTGCCCCCGGTGTACCCCTTTGAGTTTCACTGCAGTGCCAGTGCATCGGGCGTAACATCTGTTTGATGCTATACACGCTAGTGCCAGCGTGACAAGCACCCGTTGTTGTGGGGGGGGGGAGGTTTTGACCACAGTGCTCGGGTTCAGTTGTTATTTTTGATCACCGTGTATTTTCAACGCAATCTTCTCTATACCAGAGTTTGGAAGTGAGTAGTCTCTTTGCTCAACGGACAACGCTGGCGATCAAGCTTTTGTAGTTCAATTGAATCATGGTTATCAGCCCGTTGCCCGCGCGCGGCAGGCGAGGTCCAGACTTGAAGTGCTAATTGACTCAACGCCTGTTTTTACAACTGGTTTTTGACCGATGACTGCATGATGCGATTCATTTTTCCTTGCTGATGCTGATTTTGTTGAACGACGCCGCGTGTGGGGCGTTGATGGTCTACGAATCGTTTGATTACGCACCGGGCACCCGACCAGATAACGGCGGTTTGGGATGGAAACAAGGTTGGGGCTCCGACCCGTTGGCAACAACAAGCAATGGCTTGAATTATGCAGACGGGAGTGGAAACTCACTGCAAGTTGCGGGTAACGCCGCAACACGACCAAGCAATGGTTCCGGCCAGATAGCAGCCGTCCGGGATTTCCAGAACGAACTGATTGACACTTTCTGGTTTAGTGTTTTGATCAAAAGTGCAACTGGAAACGAGACAATGTCATTGGGGATCAACGAATCATTTTACGTGGGACAGGGTGCGAAAGACGTCACCAGTACCTCTTATGGTGTTTACGACGCAGATAAGACGGAACTAGGCAGCATAGGCATTTTCGCGGGCACCGAAATGTCTTTGTTCGTAGGGAGTGCTGTGTATGATCAGTCTCTGGATAAGTTCAGTCAACTGGATGTGTGGCTAAACCCAGTCTTGGATACACAGCCCGATGTTTCGGATGCCACAAATTTATATTCAGGAGCGATCAAGGAGTTTGATAAAATCCCGAAAATTGCCATCTATCACACAAGCAACATAGGTGCACTGGATGAGTTGCGTTTCGGGGATTCGTTTGCGGATGTTACTGCCTTCACGTCGGCAGGCCCCGCGACTGCAGTACCGGAGCCATCGATGGTTGTGATGTTGGGCAGTTTAATTCCTTTCATGTTGCTGCTACGACGCAAGAAACTTCTTGCCCCGGAAACGAAAACTGCTTTCTAACTTGGCGGAAACGTTCGGGGCGAATTTTTTGTTAGCATCCGCAGGAGAATCTCTCGTTCCTAAAAAAGCCAAAATTGTTCAGATGCCCGTGGAAACACGTGAGGATCAGCGTTGTAATGTCCCACGGCTTCATGCTCCCTGATTCACGCTCACTTCTCTGCAATAAAAGACAACGTGATGGTTGGGATTTTCTGTTACGAAAGATCAAGAATTTGGCCAGTGGGGATAAAATCCTCTGCCATCCTGGCCGTGTGCTGATGGTGGGTGAAAACGATCACTTGTGTTTTCTGAGACAAATCTTTTGTTAGCTGAAAGAATGCCTTTGAGCGTGTGTCATCGAATGTCATGAGCACATCATCAAGAATCAGAGGCATGGGGGCGTGATGTTCAAGATGAATATCAATGGCGGCCATTCGAAGGGCAAGATAAAGCTGGTCACGGGTTCCTTCTGACAAGGCCTGCGTTTTAAGGGTCTCTGGCGTCCCACCGGGGTCGCCGATGGAGTCTCGGAGGGCCACGAGGATAATTTGATCAGGATCATCATCATCTTGCTGTGCACCCACGCCACTGAAGGCACCATTTGTCAGAGTTTTGAAAAACTGAGACGTCTTTTCAATCATGGGACCTTGGCTCTTTTTGCGGTACGCTTCGACTTGAGCCCGCAGAAACGAAATAGAGTGTTGCAGTCGTATAAAACGCTCACTTTGCGTGATAACTGCCGCAAGCGCGTTCGCGGAAAATTGCTTTGCAAGTGCAGCGTCATCCGTTGCTTTTTCCAAGCTCGCACGAGTCTTCATCGTTTCATTCAAAACATCCCGCGCGCTATCTCTGTGAGCTTGCAGACCTTCAATCTCTTCTGCCAAGGTTCTCACCTCTACATGCAGTGAATCACTTTCTTCGGCATCGGCGTCTTTGATTAGAGAATCAACCCCCATGGACCCAGCCAAATTGATCAAGGCGGCGTTGGTGACGTCTAATTTCTGTTGCAGGTGATGTCGATTCTCAAACTGGGTTATCGAATCAAGGAGACCCTCCGGGGATGCGATTTTGGCTTCCGTAACCAGTTTTTGGATGTGAGTTGTTGCAGCTTCCTTTGCTAGTTCCTTGGCCCGTAGTGTTTCTACGACTTGGTCGATGTCACCCCTGAGGGTTTCATGCTCTGTCCTTCGGACTTGCGCAGATGCGAGTAGCTCGGCGAGACGCTTTTCCGCAATATCAGGATTCGCTGGGTCGAGGACAGGCGAATCAGGAAGATGCCTATTACGAAATATTTCGAGCTCCTCTGTGTATTTTCCGATCCGCTGGGTAAGCGACTCTACTTGTTCGGCACACTCTGAAATCTGGCGGTCCGTAACGTGTGCAGTGTGTCTCTCCTCTAGTTGGTTCAGCGCGATGTTCCTTGAGGCTGCTCCATTAATCTTGAGATCAGCAATCGATTCCGCCCAATCTCCCAATACGTTTTCAAGTCTCTCCTCAGCGTGGGCCAAAGCTTCTTCTTGTGCTGATAAATTCGCATTCAGTGTCTCGATGTCCACGCGGATCGCTTTCCGTTCACCATTAGCCGATTCTGCCTCAATGAGTGTGTCGGCAAGGCAAGTTGACAGAATGCCGTAACTCTCATCATTCCGTTGAAGGCTCTTTTGCAATGCGCCACGCAAGTCGTTCTCGTGTTCCTGATGGGCAACCAACTTGTTGTCCAACTTGGAAATATCGGAGTCAAGATTCAACCAGTTCTCCCAAACCACAAGCCAAGCCGCGAGCTCGGTTGGAATGAAATGACGTTCAGGTAAAAAGCTGGATTGTTGCCGCCACTCCGTCTCAAACTGTGCCTGCTTTTCCTTGATTCGATCTAACACTCGATGTGCCTGTTTCTGTTTATCGGCGTTGCTCTCAAGTCGGTGTTTAAGTGTGGTGATTTTGCCAAGGGTTTCGGCATGATCACGGAGCGTATCTGCGATATCGTCGCTCTCGACAATTTTCAGGGTTAAGGCTTTTCGTGCATCGGGTTCAACAGGATTCTTGTCGACCAAGTTCTGGGATATTTGATTCCAATGTTTGTCCCTTACCGTCCGGGCCTCCAAAAGATCCTGCTCAGTGACAACCGCAACGTCATCCGAACCAGACCGGATCTCGGCTTCAATCTCAACAGCCAGGGCGTTTAGGTCATCGAGTTTCTTCTGACCAAGTCGTAAGTCTTCCTTGATTTGCGTCTCGTCTTTTTGGAACTGTTGGATAACGGTCAGAGCTGGGACCTTGATCTTCCGGGCTTCATCACAACTCAGATCAGCGATACCAAGTTGGTTGTGCAATTGTTGGAATGCGACCTTGTTGTCGTCACGCTTGTTTTGCCAAGTCGCAGCCACCTTGCTGTTTTTGTTGTGTTCCTCAACCTCGGTACTCAGTTGCCGCAGTGAGTCATTTACTTTGGCTTCGCCGAGAGCAGCAAGCTTCTCTTGTTGCTTGTCGACACTGCGGGTGGTTCCATTGAGATCACGTTGTGCCTGGTCGCGTTCTTGTTCTTCTTTCGCAATGGATTCAGCGAGTTGCCTAATACCAAGTAATTGTTGTTTCCCGACTTTGGGCAAGGATTCCAAATCTCCGCGATCCGTCAATTCCAGATGTTTCAATTGCACTTCTTGTTCAAGTCGCAATTGTCTCAGCTCAACTGCAAGAGTTTCAACAGTCTGGAGGTCGTTCAGGTGCTGTGTGATTGTTTGGTGAAGCGAGTCTAGTTCAGGAGCGTCGCGGATTATCTTTTCGAACGGTTCGATCTCGGCGAGACGAGTTTGCTTGCTCAGCAAAGTTGACTCATGCTCGGTGATAAGTGCGGTCGCATTGGTAAGGGTTGAATTCGCCGTCGTGACGCGGGCAGGGAAGTCAGAGGGCAGGTCTGGAAGTGTGATTTTTGCCAAGGCGGCATGAGTCGTCTTCAAATCGTGTATTAAAGGTATGGCCTTCAAAAGGTTTGATACGCGTGTTTGACGCATGCGAAGGTTATTAAGTTGCTCGTCTTTGAGGTCAAAGTCTTTTTGTGCCGACTCGATCTCCAGGTTTAATTTTTTCCAATCGGATGGCGACAAGGCGTGTGCTCTTGATGCTTTTTCATGCTCCTTCACTGCGGCGTACGCAGTGACGATCGTATTTGCTTTTCGGCCGTTTCCTGCGAACAGTTTGTCCGCTTCATCCTGTAGTTTTTGAATAGCGGATTCGATGGGTGAGCCACCGGCGCTGGCGGCAAATAGCAGTGCCCCAAGTTCGCCCTGCGATGACAACAGGCTGTCTGCTCCGCTACGCAACGTCTCGGTGCTCAGGCCAAACATGTGGCTGAAGAAGTCAGGACTGACCGATCCACAGAATGCCTTCAACCTGCCCTCGTCAATTGAATTTTGCTTGTTATCCAACAACGTGCCCACGTTGCCCTTCTTTCGCAAGAAAGTGAGGCTCTGCTCACCATCACTCACCGTTGCACCGATTCTGAGTTTTTTGTAGTCGTGAAGAAAGTCATCATCAGTTGACGCTGGAAAGCCATACAACAGATGGTGTATCCCTCTTAACAGAGAGCTCTTTCCAGCTTCGTTTGGTCCGTAAATCACATGCAAGTCATGCGACGATGATTCGAAACTGTAGGAGCAGGACGTGAACGGTCCAAACGCGGGAATGTTGAGTGAGTCGAAACGCATGAAGTTCGTGGGGGCAGTGGTGGAGCGGTTTCTGGGTATTATTCAGCCGAATCTGAGGTTGCGATTGCCTGAAGCACGATGGCAGAAATCTCGTCACGCATCGTCTCCCTTTCTGGCTCACCTTGTGGTTTTAAACTTGACTGCAAAGCACGGGTCGCCTCAGGGGGGATTTTTCTTACTAAGGTTTCCACCGCAGCAGGCAAGGTGTTCGGGTCGAACGCTTTGAGAGCGTCGAGGACAAAGGCTGTCAAATCATCTTGCTTGGCTAGTTCTTCTGGATTGATCAATGTTCGGGTTTTGAGTCGGAGATCCTCAACCCAGATCAGCTCCGCATCAATGTCCAGCCCGATGCTTTGGCACTCCGCCCGGAAACGACTGTGCTCCGCGTGTAACACCTCGTGCAACTCAGTATTACCAGTCAGCGTGATCCTGACCGCCAGTAAACGCCCCTCCGCGTCTGTGAGTGCAACGTTGAGTCGGTTGCGAATCGCTTCAAGGACTTGATGTTCTGTGATCATTCCGCTGCAATCAACACCCAAGTTCTCCCAGCGTACGCTGTCAAGCGCGACAAACTCGCATTTGGAAGTTTCCAATTCATCGTCGACTGTGATGAGATAGCATCCTTTCGGACCCGTTTCTTTCACATGCCGGCCCTGAGTGTTTCCAGAGTAAACCACGTGGGGGTTTTTATGATGGATTTCGCGGATGTGTATGTGCCCAAGTGCCCAGTAGTCGTATCCATGCGCAACCAGTTGAGGAAGACTACTAGGCGCATAATTGCCGTGCCCTTCTCGGTCACCAAGATTGGTGTGTAGCAAACCGATGTTGTAACGATTCTCAGTGGGTAGGGGGTAATTCTCCGCAAGGTTTTCGGTGACCGATTGTGTAGCGAATCCTTGACCGTGCACACTCACCGCCAGCGTCGGGTGGTGAACCGTCTCTGCCTGCCTGGTTGAGAACACGTGGACGTTGTCCTGCAGCTTCAAACTTTTGGTGACACGTGACTCGGCATCGTGATTTCCGTAGATCAAATAGACCGGGATTTGTTGCGACTCAAGCCGACGCATCTCATTGTTGAACGAGATGCCAGTGCCAAAGTCTTTCCAGTCCCCATCGTACAAGTCGCCAGCAATCAAGACGAAGTCTACCGCTTCGGTGATCGCAAAATCGACCAGACGAGTCAGAGCGGCACGGGTGGCAACCCGAATGGTTTCCGTCGGTGCCTCATCGTGTTGCGATAACCCTGTTAAAGGGCTATCGAGGTGAATGTCAGCTGCATGAAGAAATGTAAACATGGGTTCAAACGAGCTTAGGGATCAAATGAAGTACAGAGGCTTTGGGCCTCGAACGTTGCGAAGGTCACGCCACGCTGGCATTGCGTACCACGGCGATCGCAGAGTTCCTCAGATTAAGCGTCAATGATTTTTCAAACGACTGGCTTTGAAAGCATTGGAGGTTTGGCGTCGGCGCAACTTCGTTGGAATGAGAACATTACGATCAGTATACGAAATGGTTTCAGGATGGGCAGTGACTTGCCTGCTGGAGCCATGCGGAACGCTGGCTCGTGTCGTGGGCTGCCGGATCCATAAGTGACAAACGCTTTTTTTCCGCAAACCATTGCATTTCAAGTCATTTCAGAAAGCAAAATATCGGGGAATTGAACGGCGTCGCGGTTTGAGACTGGTGGGATTTCGTGCGAACGAACCCCTGCTGGCAAAAATTTTAACTTAGGTGAGTAGTCACTACCGGCTTGGTGAGACCCCGTGCTTTTCCGGAGTTCTGGTAGGCGGCGTGGGGCAACTTCACGCTGAATCATAGGCTAAGGAGATTCGTGATAATTTGAGGACTGCAAAATACGCGTGTCATACCTTAACATTGCGAGCCTACCTGGAACTCAAGTTAGGCTATCCGCCTAGATCAATGAGGCAACCTTGACCAAACGACGTTTCGCGATTCGTATTTTGCTGACGATGGTGATTGCCACAGGGCTCGTTTGCACTGTCTATCTCAACTTGCGGCTTTCTAGCCTGCGTGAAGTTCATCATGACTTGCAGATGCGTGTTGGGCTTTTCGAGGAAGCTGATTCGGCGAAGGTGCGCGTGGTACGTGCCGGTGTGCCCGAGGATTTAGTCACCTCAGAGATGAGTGACGGCAAGATTTGGCGGTACCGCCTTTCGTTGCCCGCTAAATACCAACCGGTCTACCAGCGGTATGATGGGCTAGTAAAAGCGGACGCCCCCGGTGGTGCAGGAGGATCCAGTCGTAGTTGGGGAAGCCCAAATCCCGAACCCTCAGAGATCGACTTTTCGGTTTCCTTCATCCTAGACAATGGACAGTGGACACTTTCTGTCAGTCACACAGGTGGCGGCAGTTCCCATGCAGTCCCCCACAAGTTTCCCATCAACTCTGTTGATGACCTTGTCATTGAACAAGTAGTCGACTTCGGCGTCACACGTTCCTTTGACGCTGATGAACCTATTTGTTTGTTTCGCATCCGTGAAAAGAACGAAGCTCTCAATCGGGATGGTACGAAAAAGGTTGGGCTTTATCGAGGTTTTGTTTTTTACCTTTGTGAAAACCAGAGCGAAAAAGCGTTCAGTGCCTGGGCAAGCGGTCAGGTTAGTTCCATGCAGGAAATAGAAAAGTGATTGCCTCGCCAGGAAACAAGCCCAATGAAATTAAAACTGATCTCGAGATCGAGCGTTCTGTTGACATCGCCCACGCTGACGATGGAAGGACGGTCAAGGCCTTATTTCGTTTCGGGTTATTAGAACTCCTGTTAATGACGGCCGCGATTGCCGTGTGGATACCCGCATGGATTGCTTTCCGGATAATTCCAGGTCTTGAAGCTGATGTGCAGATCATGAGGAGGGCAACGTTGGACCTCGTGGTTGAGGATCCGACTCAGTTGACTGTCAGAGCGTTGCCGAGTGTGTGGAGAAGGATGGACATTTGGAAGTATCACGCTCCTGCAGAATCAGGTTTGGAATTGAGATTGGGAACGGAGGGGATTAGTGCGAGTGGACTTCCTGTCGAATATCAAGCTGTTTCCTTGCCCGCCGGCATACACCTCATTCAGTTGAAGAGGACAAAGGACGCGAACGGTTTTCACAATTCTCTTTACATCGATGGAAAGATGTTGCTTGAGAAACACCATCCAAATAGCTGGCTGAATTCTAGCTCCAGCTCTAGCACCAGTGATGTAGAAAATGAATCGCTGACATTCCCCCTGGCTGAGGTTGTTAAGCTTTGTGAGGAACGAGCGAGCCCCAATCACCCAGTTAGTAAAAGCAGCTTTCGAGTCGTGCATCTGGAAGGTGACCAGGACCATAAGGGCCTTGCGCTGTGGATTTCACCTTCTGCGAGAGAGGTTGAAGCCGCTCCTCATTTCATCTCGAGATTGAGAAGGGCTACGGAATGGACGATCGGGCATCGTAATGGGGCACGGGTGCGTAGCTCAACCGAAAAGGATGCAGTTGGCTTACTCGATATTCAGCCAGCTATTGACGCAGTTTTGGGGGAGTCACCGTGGAACAACGAGACACGCTTTGGCGTGTCCGTGCGTCCGATCGTCCGACTAGGCATTGACGCCGAGGTTCCTGAGCTTCAGGTAAAAGCAAAAACCGGTGCTGTAGCGACTCCGCTGACCCTGCACATGGGACCTACACTCCCAAAATCCCATCCTGTCGAGATCACGTCACGATTGTGGTCAAAACACGCCATCAGTGATGATGGAACCAGGATGAGAGTGTTCGCGCACTACCAGGCGTTCCCCTCCGGAGCACAACCGATCGTTGAAATACTGTTCGACTCCGACCATCCTCGGCGGATCGGGTTTCTGCCTCGTGCCGCGGCAGGCAGCACCCCCATGCAGGCCTGTGAATTCGTCACGCGATTTGATTCAAGGTTCTTCTGGCGGAAGGTCGTTTTGAAGCTTGATGAGCAAACTGCGAACGAGACAGCTGAACGTCGGGTACAGGCCACTACACTCCAAGAGTTGGGTGCTAAGTCCAATCCGCTGAAACAGCCGCTCGCTTCAAACGAGAGAGGCGGACAAATGCCATGGTTGGAGGTTCCGTTCAATCGGTTGCCGTTGGGCCAATCGCCATCGGAGACCTGCCGTTTACGAAAACTGAGCCTGCTCACCGACGTGAGCAATCCTACAACTTTGTCATTTCCTAATGAACTCGTTCCTCGATGGCAATATGAGGGGATTCCCAATCGGCAGGTTTGGTGGTTGCCTGAAGCTCAGGAAAACGAAAACTCTGACTCCAACATCAAGGTTGAAATATTGCCGACGGTTTTTTTTCCTATTACGAAGTTAGCTCTGCCTGGAGGGCAGGCAATTGGAAATGTTCGCATCACGGTTCCGATGCCGGCCATCAACCCAATTTGGCTAGCAATCGAACCCGACACTCAGCTGTTGAATGCTGAGCTAAGTTTGCAATAGGCGACAAGCAGGCCGCAGTGTTCTTGCGGGTTAAAAAAACAGGACCGCCGAACGCAATGCCGCTGGCATGTCGGCAGGCCAACGCGTCAAACTTCGATGTTCTGATCTAAGGCCATTCGTTTAAGAAAATACGGGGTTGGTAGCAGTACGCGGGCCTGGTGATCGGGGCGTTCGTGACTTGTAGATCACGGTAGCGAATAGCGGCTTGTTTTTCAGAGGTAAGATATTTACCTTCACGCTCACTCACGCAACAGAACGCGTCCGCACATTGCATCCACGCGGATTCAACTAGGCATCGAGCTTCTAGAACAGGGCAAGGCTTGACCCTGGCTGAAATACTCACCACGTGAGGCAATGATTTGCGTGGCGTATGCACCTACATCTGCCTTATGGGTGCATCAGCACTTGCTGCAGCGCGGTGCGGAGGCGTTGTTCACTTCCGGGAGCCACCCACAGCCAGCTGTCTTCAAAGTGTTCATCAAAACTTGCATCGGTTGGGATATAACCAGGCCAACATTCTCCATAACCAATTGACATCACGAACGACCCAGGTCGAATTTTCTGCGCCAGCAGTTGATAGGCAACGAAAGTTTCACCGGGAAAAAGAACTAATTGTGCATCCCCAAAATCAATGCAGGGCAGGTCGATGCTCTGCCCCGCTTCCACACGCTGGCGGCTCGCCAAACCCATTGCCGCGAGAATCCGCTTTTCAACAGTCTGCTCAGAATCGTCAAGCGTTTTGCGCAGGCTTTCAGTTGCCAAATGCCTGCCAGGGTGGAACCGCAAGTTTAATTCCGTGTTCCGAAATGCGATGTGTTCAATGGGAATGCGTTTGGTGGTTCCCCATGCTGTCACCATAGCATCGTACAAGCGGTCAATGAGTTGCTGTCGATGAACATCCGAGCCATCGTTGAACTTACCGGCCGTCACATCACCACTGCAACCACTCACATAAATCTGGCTTATCATGGGATCGTCTAAAAGGCGTCGCTGGCGTGCCAAGCCGACAAAGTCAGAGCTGACCCTACCTTTTCCGTAAGTACTCATGGGGTGAGTTGCATAGGCGTGCAACGCAAGAACTGGCTGATCTTGATTCCAGAACGACAAGGTTTTTAGATACGGATCGATTTGCCCGACCGGAGCGTCGCGGTAAACCGGCGTGCCGCCGCTACGACTACCTCTGGCGTAAGTAACGCGTCTTTCTGCACCCACCACGCGGCGATTGGAGGCAATTTTTTCCACCCTTGCTTGGCTGGTGCCCACATGAGTGATGGGCTGCGTTTTGTCAAGGCACTCACGTACAGCAGCCGCCACCACTTCCAGTGTTTGGTCGTGGAATACTTCATTATAAAGTTCGCCCTTCAAACCAACTTGGGCGAGCAACTGTGCCGCAGTACGGTCAACAACCGGTGCGTCATGTTGGTGCAGACACGAAACCAAGACCCGCTCCACGGAGGTCGCGGCAGCCTGAGCCAGGGTTTCACGCCATTGATCGTAAGCGCCGTTTCGGATTTCACACCAATCAACCGCGCACAGAACCATTGGTTCTTCCGGACCCAGCAATACAAACCCGTGAACATACAATGGATCAGCAATAATTCTGGATTTGACCGGTAGCACACCCATGCAACGGTGTCCCAGAGGAATGGTTACATCCGCAGAAAAATAACCAAGCCTGTAGGGAGGCCCTGCCGTGACTGCCGCACCCCCAAACAAAAGCATCAATAAGCTGACGATGGATGTTGTGAGGAACGCACCATGGAAATGAGCAAAGGCTGTTGAATGCATTTGATATTGATCGGTGTGACCCTTGTCCAAAGCCGCAGGGCTCAGGCAAGCAATGTGAGGGAGATATATGTTTGCTGGGTGGTTCATTGCAATCAGACCCTTGGCCGTCGCATTGTGCTTCATAGCAATCCAGTGACC
>JBPCVE010000432.1:0-2769 GCA_051010795.1 Rubripirellula sp. | reverse complement strand
GCGATGCCATTGCACGATGCCGTCAAAGGAACCAGTTATCAGATCCAGTCTTCCATCCCCGTTCCAATCGGCCAAGTCAAAGCGTCCATCGCAACCCGCTTGAACCTCAATCGTGCTGCCCTGCTCTTCAAAGGCGGGTTGCTGAGCCGAACCAATATTTCGATGGACTGTGATCAAGCGTTTGGAGTGACCTACGACAAGATCTGGCAAATCTGAGCCAGTCACTTGAGCGAAGGCGATGCCCGTGTATCGCGTTCCCCACTGCATTTTCTGACCGGCTGAAAGTGGTTCTTTTGCGTCCAGTTTTGGTTGAGTTGGCGTACCACTGTTTTTGAATAACCAAATTCTGCCAACACCATCACCGGCAAGCAGATCGAGGTCTCCGTCCTGATCCCAGTCGTAACAACGCACCGTTGAGTGGTTGTCCAGTTTGATCTTGGAGCCATTGCACTCGAGTGGTACCGCGTCGCTGTAAGTCATCGTTGACGTTGTGCTGCCGTCCGTTGCGGCAACTGCACCAGTGAGCTCAGATATTGTGAACTGGGATATTGTGAACTGGGATAGAAAGAGAAGGCACAGTAGGTTCAGGTTGGAAATGATTCGGCGCAGGTAAATGGAGGGATGCATGCGAAATACGGGCGGGCGTTGTGGCGGTGGCAAAGTCCAGGAACGAATCGTTCCGGTGACGCCTCATTGTAAACCACAACTTACTGAAATTGGATTTGCGTTTCAGAATGGTTCTAACGCTTTAAAGACCTTGGGATTTGCTTGCCTTCAGCACTCGGTGGGGTGAGATGCGTGTGCGGGGCGATCGATGATGCATCCAATTCACTAAGTATTCTCAATGAAGGATTGCCTCACGGATAACATTTCATATCAGAGATCTTTGGTGGTTGCAGTCAAGCAAGCGACTGCGGCGATTGGTCGCGTGCTGCCATGGTTCTTGCCGTTGGGTTGGGTTCGAGGGCTAAGGCCGGCCTTTGTTGTCGAGTTGTGCTCTTCTGCGGTCTATCAGACGGAGGGCGTGGTTTTCCGCTACGCGATAAAGATGGTTCAGACCACAACGGGACTCTGCGACAACGGAGGGCCACGCCGTTAGTGCTTCTGATTCCTAGGCGACGGCTCGTAGCAGGAATGGTTGCGGGGGAGCGTTCTTGGTCATCTCGTCAACAGTGGGGGCCTGCCCTTTCAGCAACGGCAGGCACGACTAGAATACGCGTCCTGCTTTACTGTTGGTTAAGAAGCGAGGTTAGTACAAGCGATCCGGCAGCACTTGTGGTTGGAGCGGAACCCGCCTGTGGCGGTAGATGCCAGCATGCTGTATCTGATTGTGCTGGGATGAATCATATAAATAGAGAATGATGAGAGATGTTTGACAGCGACAGAATTCAGGAGAGTATTGCTCCGCTTAACGAACGGCTACGTTCACATCGTCTGTACGACGCGATGCGGACGGTCGAGGATGTTCAAGTCTTCATGGAGAATCATGTGTTCGCAGTGTGGGACTTCATGACCATTTTGAAGTCGCTGCAGCGAGCCTTGACGTGCGTAGACATGGTTTGGACTCCATCAAGCAATCCTCGGGCGCGGCGATTGATTAATGAGATCGTGCTTTGCGAAGAAAGCGATGAAGATGGTGAAGGAGGCTACGCTTCGCACTTCGAAATGTACGTGAGAGCTATGGAGCGGTGCGAGGCCAGCACGACGCAAATTCAAGAGTTCATCGCGGCGCTAAGGAACGGGACCGGACCGCTGATCGCGCTGGAAAATGCCCGGATCCCAGACTGCACTCGTCAGTTTGTTTACCGTACGCTGTCGACCGCCACGCATTCTCAAAGTTGCGAACTCGCAGCGTCGTTCGCCTACGGTCGCGAACATTTGTTACCAGAAGTATTCGATCGCGTGATCGACGAGGTGGGGGATTTAGGGAACCAACGACTTGGTTACTTCGCGCACTACTTGCGAAGGCACATCGAAGTAGACGGAGATTCACACGGGCCGATGGCTGAAGAAATGATCAGCCACCTGTGCGGCGCCAGTTCCTTGCGATGGCAACTTGCTGAGCAGGCGGCGGTCAGGGCGTTGGAAGCAAGGATCAGGTTGTGGGACGGAGTGCTCGAACAGATCGAAACACGTCGCTTGACATCCTCGGAGAAGCAAGTTGCAGAGAAGCCGAATGATCGCTTCCTTGAAGCAGCTATTCGCTTGGGTTGGACCGACGGGCTCAGCACGGACGAGATTGGTAAGCAACTGCAGATGTCGACGGAGCAAGTCGAGGCAATCGTCAGCGGTGGCGGGGAGATCGCGGGATAAGCAACTGAAGACCGCACAGTCCCCAGACTACACCAGTTCCATTCGGAAATTAGCTGCGCCCTGCTCAGAAATCCAGCACTCATTAGTCAGATCCGCTGAGGCTTGACGATATGTTTGTGTCGCAACGCAGGCGTCCGGGCGTTGAAGCCGTTTCCGTGTATGCAACGGCAGGTTTCCGCTAGAAATTCGTATCCGCTTCTGTCAGGTCGAGTTCTTCGATCCAAATATTACGATAGCGAACATCGTGGCCCTCGTTTTGTAGTTTCAAGCCACCTGGCACATCTGTGATTCCACGACCACCATCGTTGCCCCCGTCGATGCCTGAATTTGGGCCTCCCCAAACTTGGCTGATCTGGACGTTGGAGTGAACCTTCTTGCCGTTGAAGTACATCGTGACCATGGCTTTTTCCGTTCGCTTTCCGTCTTTGAAACGTGCTGCACGGAACATGATGTCGT
>JBPCVE010000431.1:0-2692 GCA_051010795.1 Rubripirellula sp. | reverse complement strand
GCTTCAAACGCAACAGATACGAAACAGAAAATGCCAATCCATTTTCCGAGTACGGACCGTAGACAATTTCTGACCATCGCGGGAAGCGGGGTCGTTCTGAACGCATCCAAGGGCCTTGCAAGCGACGCACCCAATGGCCCTGCCTCAGCAAAACGGCAACCCAAGAGGATCGATGATGAACTTGTCGTGATTTTGAATGATACTCATATCGGAGAAAAGCACCCGCCCGACTCAGCCGTGCCGTCCAATCTGCGTTCCATTGTCAACAGTTTGACAGATCAAACACATCGACCTTCCTGTGTGATCATCAATGGAGATCTGGCACTGAAGGACGGACAACCGGGAGACTACCGACATTTCTCGCGTTTGGTCCAACCACTCAGAACAGCTGACATCGAGACCCACCTGACTCTCGGTAACCACGATAATCGCGAGGTGTTTTATGACGTCCTTCAACAGGAACGCAAGGCTAAGCCAACGCTGCAATCACTCCACGTTTCCGTCGTAAAAACCCGCCATGCAAATTTCTTCCTGCTGGATTCGTTGAAGGAGACCATGGTGACGCAGGGAACCGTGGGCAGCCAGCAAATGAATTGGCTAGCACAGGCACTGGACGAACACTCGGACAAGGCTGCGATCATTGTTACCCATCACAATCCACGTCTTGGCGGTGATCCCGTACACTTTCCCGGAGGTCTGATCGACTCGCAGGAACTCTGGAAGATGATGACGAAGCGGGAACATGTCAAAGCTTATGTGCATGGACATATTCACGACCGTGGATTTGCAAAACACCGCGGAATTCACATCATCAACACTTTGGCAACTTCCTACGTTGCGGACCCAAAGACATCCACAACCGGATGGACGTCCATTCGGCTGAATGAGACAGGTGCCCTACTGACGACCTACACCACTGATCAAACTCATCCATGGAACGGCAAAGAAAAGAAGCTGCGTTGGAATTGACTATGAGTGAGCTGTTTCAATTGGAATCCGCACTCAAAAACACTTCCATTTCCTTTCTCAACTGCAATATTTTCTCAGCGTTGCCCGCCGACAAATCATTTGATTCGCTGACATCGTTCTCCAAATGAAACAACAACGGAGTTTCATATTTGGCTATCGGTTCACGAGCTCGGGTGTCGGGGTTTGACGATCGATCTTTCGAACTAAGATGGATTTTGAACGGTCCAGACCTAAAAGCGATGGCCCCCCCGCTGTTGTAGTACCACTGCTTCCGAGGCGCTTGCCGCCCACGCAACAGTGTGTCAGTCAGGTCGCGTGAAATGTAGCCTTTCTGTTTGACGATCTGCTTTTTGGGCGGTTGGCCTGTAGCAAGTTTGATGAATGTTGAATGCAAATCAAGATTGGCAGCCATCCCATCAATGGTTCCCGGCTGGATTTTCCCTGGCCAGTGAAAGATCGCGGGCACGCGATACCCGCCTTCCCACGAAGTCCCCTTCTCACCGCGCAGGGGCTTCGCCGTTCCACCATGCGGGCCGAACATCGTCCACGGCCCATTATCACTGGTGAACACAACCAATGTTTCGTCGCCCATCCCCGCATCCTTGACAGCCTGCATCACCTGGCCGACCGACCAATCAATCTCTTCAATGACATCCCCATACCGGCCACCGCGACTCCGTCCTTGGAATTTCTGTGATGCGAATACCGGCGCGTGCGGCATGTTATGTGCCAGATAAAGAAAAAACGGCTGATCACGATCTTCTTTTATCCACTCGACTGCCGCGTCGGTATAGCGTGCCGTCAACAACTCCTGATTGGCTGGGAACTCGATCACCTCACGCCCTTTGATAAGCGGCACCTGAAAGGTGAACTTATCGCAAACATCAAATACCTCGCGTGTCTGCTTCTTACCTTTCGGTGCCGGGACATCGTTGCTACCTGGCGTTCCAAGGTGCTGATCGAAACCGCACTCGAGTGGATGCATCGGAGAGATCGTAAAATCTTTGGGGTAACCAGCGAGATGCCACTTGCCGAGCATCGCTGTGGCGTACCCATGCTTCCTGAGTGTTGCAGGCATCAACTGGTCTCGACTCTCTACCAAGTTGCTCCGCCCTATCAACGAGGGGTGCCTGCCTGTCATCAATCCGCGACGACTCGGAACACACGTCGCGCCTGAGGCATAAAAACTGGTCCACCTTTGACCTTCAGTCGACAAGCGGTCAATATTGGGAGTCTCGTGATCCTTATTGCCGTAACACCCCAGATCACCATAGCCAAGATCGTCCACAAAAATCAGGATGATATTCGGGTGCTGAGCAGAGATCGGCGCTGCTGCCAGCATGAGCAACAGTATCCAGACAAAGCGAAACGAGCTCATGATTTTTGTTTCCACACTATCAATTAGGGTGCGAGTTTGATTTCAGACTTTCGGAAGCTCAAAAACTGGACTCTTTGAACTGCATTGCGCAGTATTTCCTGGTAGGCATATTCGTTGCCCCAACTTACTTCTCAACTTACTTCTCAACAGAAGCTGGTCAGACCAAGGCTTCCAGCGTTCCTGTGCTGTCAGCGAAACGATCCGTTTCAACCCCAAGCTGCTGCAACATCGTGACAAAGACATTGGACAGTGGAAGATCGTCGCGTGTGATTTCTTTCTGCCACGGTTCTTGACCACCGCTCCAATGTCCACCCTGCGGGCTGCCACCTGCGTGATTGATGTATT
>JBPCVE010000430.1:0-2640 GCA_051010795.1 Rubripirellula sp. | reverse complement strand
AAATCTCGATGTTGTCGAGACTCACGTGACCTTGGTCCATGAGGTCTTGGAGACGTCCGGGAGTCGCGATCAACACATGAATGCCGCGTTTGAGTTCCTTCACTTGCTGGCCTTGCCCCACTCCTCCGTATACGAGCGCTTGGCGGAATTTCATGTGTTTTCCGTAAGTACGGAAACTCTCGCCAATCTGAATCGCTAACTCGCGTGTTGGTGCCAGGACCAGTACCGTGGGACGGTTGGGCTTGGTTTTTGGCTTTTCATGCCCCAGGTAATCAAGAATAGGCAACGCAAAGGCAGCGGTTTTTCCTGTTCCCGTTTGGGCACAGCCCAAAATGTCGGCGCCTTCGATCGCCGCTGGGATCGTCTTTGCCTGAATCGGAGTTGGCTGTTTGTAATTCTGTTCTGCTAATGCCCGCTGCAGGGGTGCGAACAGGTCCATGCTTTTGAAATCGTTCAAGTTTATTCTTTTGTTTGTGTGTGTATCCGATCCCAGCAGCTGCAAACGGTGCACAACCCAGAGGTCAGTACAGGAATGGCAAGCAACAGGACGGACCGTTGATGTCTGTCTACGGCCGGCACACTCTGATTCTGAGGCGAAATGCCTGCGTAGAATTGAAGAGGATACGGCCGTGCATTGTTGGGTTGAAGATCGTGTCTTGTGTTGCTGTGATCAGCACAAGCGGCTCTCCGTTGACTCCGGACCAATAAGAATGTCGCGGAATTGGATGCGTCTTCATGACGCGAGCAGCTTTTCCAGGGGATCGACGCGATCGTGGTTGGGCAGCAGATGGCGAGGTCGTTCGCCGGACGAGGATCCGAGTGCTTAGCTCAGACTTGTCCTCGTGATCGGAATACGAATGCCGAGGCCGGCAACGCATCTCATTTGTTCCGATCGTTTTCGGGTCTGGGTCGTAAATTGCCCAGTTCAGAAAGCATAGACGCGCAGGTTGGAAAAGACAATGACAACTGGTTGAATTCTGTGGATGCTGGCTTAAGCCAAGCGGATTGATTTGTTTGTGCCGGCCGGGGCGACGAAAGGATGCTGCCAGGGCAAGCATCGTGGACCTTTTTCTTGCCTTAAAAGCTATCAATTCGCTAGGGGGAGAAGAAACGTCACGCCTGTTGGTCTGACAAACTTGGGGACTGACTCGGAACGAGTGCTGATTGTCACCTTGTTCCACGCCTCTACGTGTTCGATTCTCGTTTGTGTGGTTTGTGCCGGCGATGGTAGCAAAGCCGGTGACCTTAACGATTGTGTTGCCTTTCAGGAGTTGGGCTTGTGGAGTTTGACTTGGTGAAAACCAAAGCATCAGAGGTGTGAACAAAGGAGACAGGACCGACCCGCCGCAGGCGGAATGACCTGTTGTTTCATAGAGATTAGGGGGTCACAGAGTTCAGGGTCACAGAGTTCAGGGTCACAGAGTTCAGGGGTCACAGAGTTCAGGGGTCACAGAGTTCAGGGGTCACAGCATCAATTGTTCGGGGCCGATCGTGGTTTAGGAAAAAATTGTGATGATCGATGCTCAATTTGCGTTGCATTAGATGTACACGAGAAAGACCTCAAACTTCGGCATTCCATCATGTTCACGATACAATCATCCAGAAAGCGAGTTTCTGGTCCAAACCTGCTCTGCGTGCTACTTTTTTCATTTTTGTTTGAGTCCAACTCAGCCCCCGCTCAAGCCGCCAGTCCGTCAGGCACTCCTGCGTATTTGATCGTCAAACCAAATGCTCCTTCGAGTGCCGGTGCACGATCTCGGTTGCAAATGAACTCGACCAAGAGGGCGTCTTACAAAACCAATCCGCTATGGTTAAAGCATCACAATCGATTGAAAGATAGAAAAACCAGTGCGGCAAATCTTAAGAGGCGAACAGCACAATCGAAAAACTACAGTCGTGTTTCGTTGAACTACCGTTTGAACGTTGATGTCACGAATCCAATGGGGATTAACCCATGGGGTAACCATTGTCGCCGCACTTGGCACCCTTACTATCTTTCAAGCTGGATGTATCTGTCACGAGTCACCATTCCGGTGACTACGAGATCGCGACATTAACGCCCGCAGCAGGGTATTTGAAACGAGGCTTCAAGTGACTGCAGTTCGCGGCGGGTGACATCTGTTGAAATACAGGACACGCCAAACCTGATTTGAGCGGTTTGGCGTCGCATCGAATTTTGATCGACGCACACGCGGGGGCTCACGCTGGTAACGCGGAAAGAACCCGCTGCAGGTTTGTGCGACCAGATGCATCAAAAAAAAAGCCGCAGGGGTTGGAAACTGGAACTGCAGTGGCCGAGCTGCCACTGCGGCGAGACACGGATGTGCCTAGCGTCAGCCGTTACCACCACTGTCAGAAAAAAAGCTTGGCAGTGCTTCTTTGCTCGGCACTGGCGGGAAGCTCTCACGCAATTCGAAAGTGAATATTGGCGTGAGAGTGTCCTCCCCACCCTCGCGGTAACCTCAGGGTTTTAGACCTCGAGGATTTCGTAGCCTTCTCGACGTTTACGTGCTTGCATCGAAGCAGCTTGATCGTCGCCGATGATCTTTTCACTGGCCGGATCCCACTTGAACTTGCGGCCCAACCTTGCGGCGATCGAACTGAGGTGGCAGACGGACATGGCTTGAACGTGACTGAACG
>JBPCVE010000429.1:0-2613 GCA_051010795.1 Rubripirellula sp. | reverse complement strand
CTTGTACTGACGAGGGACTGCAGATTTCGATCGCATTTCCCTTCCGTGTTGGGCACCCTCCCCTCTTCATTCCTTGGGATGAGTTTCATCATGTCCTCCCCGATAACAAGCTGTTTTCGAATCGGATCAAGGCATCGATCGGACGCCCGGAAATCGCTCGTGTGGTTCTTCCTGCGTGGGTTCGTTACCGCATGCCATTAAGTCTGCGAGGGATCTCCGAGGACTGACTTGGGGTGGTTTTTGTCTGGCATTCCAAGTTGGTTGAGTGATGGTTCGCGAGGCGATCGCAGGGCCGGTCTGAAGTGATCACTGCGGTGTTTGTCGTTCATGCTACCTGATGGATCCGATGGAATCGAGTAAGATAACAAGCTTGATTCCCCTTCCTTTTGAGGTCCAAGAATGAGATTTGTTTTTAGTGCGTTATTAGTCATGGTCGGTTCCTTTATGGCCTTGGCGGGTGACTGGGTGGAGTTGTCTGAGGGCAGTACGTTGAAAGACTGGACCAAGGTTGGTGGTGGGGCAAATTACGTCATCGAGGATGGTGTGATTACTGGCACGACCGGCCCCGGCAAGAACACTTTTCTGACGCGCGGTCCGTTCTCCGATTTTGTTTTGGAGTTCGAGGTGCGCTGTGACCCTGAGCTCAATTCGGGGGTTCAGATAAGGAGCCATCAGTACACAAAGGAGACACCGCAGGAGTCAAAGCCCAACCGCATGCGAGAAAAAGGAGAAGTGTACGGATACCAATGCGAAATCACGTCCAAAACCAATCGTGAAAATGGTTGTGCGGGTAATTTTTGGGATGAGGGGCGGCGAACGCGGTGGCTTGATTCCACTGTCAAAGCGGCTGAAAAGCAGGCTGTTTATAAAGCTGGCAAATGGAATGCGTTTCGCGTCGTCGCGCAAGGCAGTCGAATTCGCAGTTTTGTGAACGGTGTCCCCGTTGCAGACTTTGAAGATGATCGCGACGCGTCAGGATTCATTGGATTGCAGGTCCACTCGATCAAGTCGGGAACTGGACCGTTCAGCGTCTCGTGGAAGAAAGTGCGTATTCGCGAACTCACGGATGGCGAGAAGGTCAAGTAATCGACTGCCTTGTTCGGTCCGTCGGAACTGGTCGTGGTGAATGCTGGTCCTGAGGAGCAGTTGTGCTGTTTGGGACATCAGCTCTGTTCAGTCGTTCCGTTAGCGATGCCGTAGGCGAACGCCTAGTCGCTTTTAAATATTGGCTATTGGATGTTTGGCAGGCGGCTCGAGCCGTTTTCTTGGATGCGTTTCAGCTCAGTGGAAATTCTGGCTACGACATCCGGCTTCTGGTCATACAAGTTGTTGAGTTCTCCGAGATCGTCATCAAGATTGTACAACTGTCCTGCGGGGCCGCCTTTTGTTGTTTTGATGCGACTCGGTTTTGAAAAACCGCCGGACCCGAGTTGCGTGATCAGTTTCCATGGACCTTGGCGAGCGGTCATGGCACCACTACCGCTCTTGATCACGAGTGTGGGTCGATCCGGCTCGGATTGGCCTAGGAGCGTCTTGTAGAAACTGAAGCTATCTGGCCCAGCGTCTGTCGACAGTTCTGTGCCGACCAGTTCACCAAATGTCGCCAAGAGATCGGTGAAGCAAATCAGGCGATCGTTCACTGTGCCGGGCTTCACCTTGCCCGGCCAACGCACAATGAACGGCATGCGATGTCCGCATTCCCATGCGTCAGCTTTCATGCCTCTCAGTCCACCTGAGCTGTCATGGTCGAAGCGTTCGACGTCTTCTTCATACCAGACGGGACCATTGTCGGAGGAGAAAATGACCAGAGTGTCCTCAGCCATGTCGGCTTGCTTCAGTGCTTTCAGGACACGTCCGATCATGTGATCGACCATCATGGTGAATTCGCCGTACATGCCCGCGCCACTTTTGCCACGAAATGGTTCCGCTGGCAGCCAAGGGGTGTGGGGAGCAGGGTATGCCAAGTAGAGAAAAAGTGGTTTGTCCGCGGATTTTTTTTCGTGCTGTTCGATCACTCCGATGGCTTCATCTGTGAAGCGAGGAAGTACATTTTTGAGTTCCATGCCGGGCGCGATTCCCCCGGCTCTCCAGAATTCGCCTTGGATCTTACTCCAACCTTTTGTGTTCCGTGCCTCGATCCTTTCCGTCGGCGGCGACACCGCGTGGTTGCCTCGTATGTAAAAATAGGGTGGAATGTCAGTGGAGGCGCGGATGCCAAAGAAAGAATCAAATCCGCGGTTAACCGGCCCGCCGGGCATTGGCTGGTCATAACCATTCTCTTCAAAGCCAAGATGCCACTTGCCAACCATCGCTGTCTCGTAATTGCTATTCGCAAGCAGGCTGGCAATCGTGGTCTGGTTTGCTTCGATTAAAGGATGCTGTGGCCATCGCGAAACGTCAGTGCGGAATGGAAAACGACCGGTCATCAGACCATAGCGAGACATGTGGCACAGGGGGCCAGCAGCATGTGCATCAGTGAAACGCATGCCGTCGCGGGCAAGTTGGTTGATATTGGGCGTTGGGATTTTGGAATCAGCGTTGTAGCACTGAGCATCACCGTAGCCCATGTCATCAACCAGAATCATCACAATGTTGGGTGATTTGGCTTGCGCC
>JBPCVE010000428.1:0-2619 GCA_051010795.1 Rubripirellula sp. | reverse complement strand
CAACCGTCGGGTCAAGTGTTGCCATCCGCGTGATCATTTTTGAAAACTGCCTCATCGACGCGCCCGAGCCACCATGCTGTTTATCAACCAGCAGGCCCCAGTACCCGGTTCTGCCAAGATCATCAAGAACGTTGTTTGAGATTTTTCCAGACTGATTGAGTAATGTTCCCAGGTCACGGTGACTGCGGACGACATTCAGAGACTTTTGAATCACATGCTCGACGTCTTCGGATAGGATCTCGTCGATGCACTGAAAAAGTTCCGTTGGCACCTTGGTGTCCCAGATTGCTCGATGCGCAGGGCTCTGGGCCGTTTGGTACTGTGGTGCGAAGAGATCTTCGACCTGATCATCAGCGGTATCGAGGACACCGGTGCGTCTTGCCTCTTCTGCAGATGCTCCACCCAGACGCAATGCAACTTCTGCAAACGACTCACCTGATTTTGGTCGTGAATTCATGTTGTCATTCGAGCGTGCAGAATCAATCTGGTTTTCATCCGATGGTCGTGATGTTTTGTGATCGAGACTCATGGTGTTTACTCCGTTTGGAAAAGGCTCACGTGGTTGCGTGCCTGTCTGTTGTTAGTGGGGCTGCACGAGGTATTCCGTCACGTGGTCGTGACTAGCGTTTGCTCAGGGGTTTCCTCAGGTCCGAAAAATTTGTTGCCCATCGCCGACATCACCACCAGGGCTTTGGGAGGAGTGAAACGCGGACCGAGTTGGTCACGCAGTTGACGCAAGTTGATCAGTAAGTTGTGTGCTCCAATGGCGTCGACGAGATGCAGGGGGCCTCCTCGGTGAGGGGCAAAACCGGTGCCCAGTACCATCCCCATGTCAATTGCCCAGGCATCATGGACAACCGCTTGCGAGTGGCATCGCACAGACTCGATGAGCATGGGGTAAACCAGTCGGCGTTGAACGGTCGTCAGGCCGTCGTCCACTGGATTTAAAAAATCGGGGCCGTTTGATTTCATTTGGGCATAAGCAGGAATCGCGGATGCTCCACGCTTACCGTCTTGGTAGTGATAGAATCCGATGTTTGTTTTCTTTCCCAAATGACCTCGCTCAAGCATCTTTCCGAGGAATTCGAGAACAGGGTTCACGTTGGGTAGAATTTCGTGCAGTGAGTTGGCAACATGATGGGCGACATCGATTCCCACTTGGTCGAGCAACTCGAGTGGCCCCATGGGCATGCCGAAACGCCGCACTTCCCTGTCGATCAGCTCTGGATTCAATCCTCCCTGCACCATTCTCACTGCTTCGCCGAGGTAGGGGAAAAGAACGCGGTTGACGAGAAATCCGGGCGTATCCGTCGTCACAATCGGAGTTTTTCCAAGAGCTTTGACAAAGCTCACGAGTTGGTAGATTGTCTGCGCATCGGTAGCGTCCCCGCGGATAACCTCAACAAGCTCCATGCGATGCACTGGATTAAAGAAATGGAGTCCCGCGACGAGGTTTTCTCTGCTGGTGGCCTCGCTCATTCGTGAGACCGACAAAGACGAGGTGTTCGTGGCGAGGATGGCTGATCTTTGAACACGGTTATCAAGTTCTGTAAATATCTTGTTCTTGACATCTTGGCGTTCGGTCACGGCTTCGATCACAAGGTCACACTGATCCAGCAATGATTCATCGCAGTTGATCTTGATTTTGGAACTTAGGTGGTCAGCCTTCTTGCTGCTCCATTTTTTTCGAGCCGCAAGATCATCAATGAGTTGATTGACACGGTCATTACCTGCCTTGGCGGCTGGAGTGTCGATCTCGCGAATGGCGACATCGTAGCCACGCAACGCTGCCAGTTGTCCAATCCCCGCTCCCATGGCTCCGGCGCCAACGATACCGACACGGCGTATGGGGACTGGCGAATCTGGTTGCGACGCGACGGTTGTCCAAGTGTGCAGGTTGCGGGCCCGTTCCCGGGCGAAGAAAAGGTCAAGTAGGTGGCGACAAGTCTGAGAACCCAGAAGCTCTACAAACTCGTTTCGCTCGGTAGCAAACCCCTTTGGGCCCCGGCCGAAGGATGCCCGGATCGCTCGTAGCGCTCCGCCCAATGCGGGGTAGTTTTCCTGTTTGCCAGAAATTGATTTTCCAGCCATGTGCAGAATCAAGCGTCGCCCGATATTGGTGTTTGCCAGCTTGCGTTTCCAGTTGTGTTTCGGAGCAGCAGGTGCCATGCCTCGGTAGATGTTGTCGATGAAAACTTGTACATCTTGCTCCCAGGAATTGGGTGCGATTGCAGCATCGACCAAGTGCATGCGACGCGATTCTGTTGCATTGATCTGTTTCCCTGTCAGAATCATCGACAATGCATTTCGGACACCAACCTGAGCCGGTAGTCGTTGGGTGCCACCCCAGCCGGGAATCAATCCAAGTTTGATTTCGGGGAGGGCAAGTTTGGTCGAGCTGTTGTCTCTTGCTACTCGGTAATCACATGACAGAGCGAGTTCCAGACCACCGCCCATGCATGGGCCATGAATGATCGCGATGGTTGGGATGATAAGCCACTCAATGCGTTGGAAAAGATTTTGGCCAGCTTCAATGATGTGGATTGCTTCGGTAGCAGATCCGATTGCTGCAATCGCGTTGACGTCAGCACCTGCCAAAAAACCACTTTCCTTTCCACT
>JBPCVE010000427.1:0-3590 GCA_051010795.1 Rubripirellula sp. | reverse complement strand
TTAATATTCCCGGGCAATTTGGATCGCTGACTTTCGCCTGCTGGGTCAAAATTGATAGTCTTGATCGTTGGTACAACTCGCTCTTTCTTACCGATAGTTATCAGCGGGGTGAGCCGCACTGGCAAATTTTAGACACGGGGCAGTTGTTTTTTTCCGTGCGTTTGGGAGAAGGGCCAGGTAAGGGCCACCACAAAGTACTTTCACCGCCGTTCTGGGACGCTTCCCTGAGCGGGCGATGGTTGCATCTTGCCACGACCTACGATGTTGAGACAAAGACCACGACCCACTTTCTTAACGGCGAAAAACTGTCTGAAGAGCGGATACCCGATGCGCTTTTTGTCCAGCAAACTTGTGTGGGGAAGGCGACTATCGGAAATTGGTCATCACCTACCCGACCTGAGGCTGATTTTGCGATCCGCAATCTCAATGGCAGTATGGACGAATTTGTGCTGTTCCGAACCGCACTGAAACCTGATGAAGTTCGTGACCTGTTTGTTCAAGGCAGTCCCTGATTTGCCTTAGTGTTCACCCCATGTGTTAGCGTCCAGAACTTTCCTTCATTGTTTTTAAATCGAATGTCCGAAATGAAATTGAACCGGCCTCCCAAGTTGCTTTCTGCATGGATTGGTTCTCTGTGCGTTGTAGTCTTCTGTGAAATGCAAATCCAGGCACAAACACAAGCACCCTTGCAGCCCAAGACGCAGTTGAGCAACCAAGAAGCTGGGCTTGATCAAAAAAATGCTTCCCCTGCAATGCAAGAACAACACTTCACCTTGAAAGTGTTGCCATTGTTGAAGTCGAAGTGCCTAGGCTGTCACGGTGCGGTAGTAGATGACATCAAGGGACAATTTGATATTCGCACTCGTGCTAGCTTGTTGTCAGGAGGAGAGTCGGGAGACGCAGGAGTGATTCCTGGTGACTTGGATGGCAGTACGTTGATTCAGGCTGTCAGGTGGGATGGCTTGGAAATGCCTCCGAAAGAGAATGATCGATTTACCGCTGAGCAGGTCGCTGTTGTTGAACAGTGGGTTGCGGATGGTGCGCCATGGCCGGATGCGGAGCGACAGCAGCAGATAGTCGCAGCGGAACGCCTTGTTGCTGAAAATGATGAAGGTATTTTGGTGAAAACCAGCGGTGGGCTTTCGGATACGTGGACTTATCGTCGTTATGATAAAAACGATGTCTGGGCGTTTCAGCCACTTCGCGAAACGTATCAATTCGATTCGATTGATGGGTTCGTCAATGCTCGCTTGAGTGATGCCAAGCTTTCGACTGCACCACAGGCATCACCACATGATCTTATTCGTCGTCTGACGCTTGATCTGACGGGATTGCCACCGACGGTGGAACAAGTCAATCGTTTCATGCAAGAGTGGAAAGTGAATTCCGAGATCGCATGGGGGGATTTGGTTGATCGGTTGCTGGCAAGCCCACAATATGGGGAACGCTGGGCACAGCATTGGCTTGATGTGGTGCGCTATGCCGACACTGCGGGTTTCTCAAATGACTACGAGCGATCAAACGCGTGGCGGTATCGCGATTACATCATTCGTTCGTTCAACGAAGACAAGCCTTTTGAAGAGTTTGTGTTGCAGCAGATTGCAGGCGATGAATTTCGGCCCGAAGATTCAGAGTCAATAATCGCGACGAGCTTTCTGCGGATGGGGCCATGGGGAACTGCCATGATTCCGCAGGATGAGGCACGACAGCTTTATCGAGATGATGTCGTCCACAGCATCGGGCAGTCGTTTCTTTCCATTCCCATGCGGTGTTGTAAATGCCACGACCATAAGTTTGATCCAATTCCAACTCGGGACTATTACCGACTTTATGCAGCCTTGGCTGGAACTCAGCCAGCAGAGTTGTCAGCGGCATTTCTGCCACAAGAGAACACCACAGGCTTTCAGGCTGGTCAAAAGCTAGTCGATCGTCTCTACGCCTTTGCCGATGGAAAGCGTCAGGCCTTGGTCGATAAGCGGGAGGCTGCTGCGAAAGCTTGGTACAAGGAGCACGACCTGCCTTACAAAGGTGTGAATGCGAGACGAAAAGATCCTGAAGATCAGAAGCCACCTCGTCATGTTGGCTTAAGCGAGATGGAGAAGGGGCGTCTGAAGGTCAGGGAACAGGATGTCTGGATTTGGGAGCGGCGTAAAGAACGTTATCAACCGATGGTGCAGACTGTCTTTAATGGTCCTGACCAAAATCAAAATGGAAGAAAGTTGCGGAAGCCGGCGAAGTTCAATGCCAAATGGAAACCGACTACCAACATCTTCACAGGCGGAGACCATCAGGCAGCAGGAGAACCCGTGTTGCCAGGAGTTTTGAGTGCGTGTGGTGTTCCGGCACGAGATGGTACCGATGAGGATCCGTTTGTTATTGACGAAGAAATCCAGGGGCGCCGTTTGGCTCTTGCAAAGTGGATTGCAGATAAAAAGAATCCTCTGTCGACACGGTCTTTTGTCAACAGGATCTGGCAGCATCACTTTGGCACGGGAATCGTCGGGACAGCAAATAATTTTGGATCAAAGGGAGATCAGCCAACCCATCCTGAGTTACTTGATTGGCTTGCTAGTCAGTTTCTCAGCAATGGCGGGCGGTCAAAGCCGTTGCATCGATTGATTGTGATGTCACAGACTTATCGGCGTTCCAGTACGCACCCTGACCCCCAGTTGGTGAAAACGATTGATCCGACCGGGCAATTGTTGGCGAGTTTCAGGCCTCGACGCCTGACTGCTGAGGAACTGCGAGATGCAATTTTATTGGTGACAGGAGAACTGAATCCCGAAATGGGCGGAGTGCCAATCATGCCTGAAATCAACCTTGAGGTTGCCTTGGAGCCTCGGATGATTCAGTTTTCAATTGCGCCGGCATATCAGCCTTCGCGGACACCTCAAGAACGCAATCGACGTTCGATTTATGCTTACCGTGTGCGAGGACAGGCCGACCCTTTCATGGAGGTGATGAATCTGCCCAACCCCAATGAGTCTTGTGAGGTGCGGGATGTGGCTGCGGTGTCGCCTCAGGCATTCACGTTGATGAATAGCGACGTGATGACAGACCGGTCGATCGCACTTGCCCGGCGTTTGCAGACTCAACAGTCGGGAACGAAGCAGCAGATCATAAATGCTTTTAAGCTGGCTTATGGGCGGCAGCCGCGGTCGCAGGAACTGCAGTCGCTTAACGATTATCTCGAGGACATGGTGAAGTACCACCGACAGCACAAACCTGAAGCTACGGGTTATCCAACAAGCGTTACCCGTTCGCTCGTCGAAGAGTTTACTGGTGAAACCTTCACGTTTGATGAGATCCTGCCGGTCTTCGAAGCTTATGTGCCGGACACCAAGTCGGCCAGTGTTTCAGCTGAAGTCCGGGCCTTAGCTGATCTTGCGATGTTGTTGTTCAATTCGAACGAGTTTGTTTACGTCTACTGAATTTTTGTCAGGCTTTCCTCACGATCTGAAGCGTGTGCTCAATGGGTAATTCCAGCCGTCGAGATTTTTTGTATGGATTAGGTGCGTCTTTGGGAGCTGTCGCTCTCACGGATCTTCTCGATCAGGAGGTGCGTGCCGAGTCGTCGGCCGGACCACTAG
>JBPCVE010000426.1:0-28816 GCA_051010795.1 Rubripirellula sp. | reverse complement strand
AACGAGAGTGGTCTTTCCGTGGTCGACATGCGCGATGATGACGACGTTTCGTATGTCTTGGCGACGCAAAGGAATCGATTCCAGTAAAAAATTGTTGAACGCGTGATCGAAGTTGAGCTGGTAAACTTGCTGATGACTTCGGTCTGTGACTGTGTAGGCCGCGGTTTGGAAAACGTAAAGGTGCTAAATCGCCAATCGCAGATCCAAACGAGTCTGTGATTGCACGACCGGGGGTGGTGTCTGCAATCCGCCCCATGCCGATCAGGCAAACCGGGGATCGCCAGTTGTGAGTTCTGGCACGCCGGTCGAAGCAGGCTGCCTGCGTCTCACGATTTGCTGGTAAGTCAGATCACGAATCCAGACCCTCAGGCTATTGGATTCAAAATGCGAATTTCGCAATCCATGGATGCAACTCACCTCGCTCTACGCAAGGCATCAACCTACAGCTGAGCGAAGTGCTCAGTGAGCGTGATACTTGTAGATGCCGCTGATCTCCCCGTCTTTCGTTGAGATTGTGAGCGTTGTTTTTACAACGTCGCCCATTTTTACCGCTGTGGCAAGTGCAGGACTGGTGATTTCGTAGACCACACCGTCGTCAGTCTCTGCTTTCTCCAGAGCGTAGTCAGCGACTTTTCCATCGGTGGTGGTGCTCATGACCACTTTCGTCACGGTGTCGGGCTTAGCTGCATCGGCGACATGAATCACGAACTTGTCCGCGTCGGCGGTGAACTGAACTTCGACCTCTTTTTCTCCACTCAGGTTGATCAGGTGGCCACCGCGAATCCCGTGTGCAGGGTGATCGTGTTCGCCCTCTGTATGATCCTCGTGATCGTGGTCGCCGTGATCGTGGTCGCCGTGATCGTGGTCGTGATCACTGACCGGATGGTCACCCGCGTTGGGTGGCGGAGTGCCTGCGGTCTCCTGCTTGCTGCATCCGATCTGTGTGACCCCGTAGACGCAGGCAATACAAAGGCACAGCAAGGTGGCAAAGCGGTTCGTTTTCATGACATTCAATGGTCGAGTGGGGGGAAGCTTTTCGCGAGGAGTTGAAAATGATTGGATCGGAAACGTGCCGTGGTGTGTGCAACTTTAGGCCCAGCAACTTTGAGCGCAGCAACCCACAGCTCTCTATTTGAAACAGAAACGTCCGTTTCCCACACCCCAAATTTATTACCCTTCACCCGACTTAATGGAAGACTTTGCTGCCTTAGGCTTGTGAGGGGGCCATTTTTCGGGGGGCATTCTGACTGCCGTTGCCAATTCTCTGGGCTTGTGGCATATTTGCGACCGCAAAACTCCGCACTCGGTGTTGCTCTTTCAAGCCCCCCTCCGGTTTCACCGGTGGAGTGGTCTGGTTCAAACCGAGGCATACTTCCCGAACTCGGGCAGGTCGGAACCTCCACTTGCTCATCAGTCTCAGATCGCCGTTCCCAGATCAGTGTACTGAATCGACTTTGTGAAAAAAATCACAAAGTCGCGAGGCGGTGCGGTAGCGGCTGGGTTTTGAGCATCGTCAACCATTCTGTCCTCCACAGTCATTTTGAGCACCTAAACAGCGATGACCAAGATCAGACAGGGTTTAGATCTGCCTATCCTCGGCAGCCCCGAACAACATATCGAAAAGGCGCCTGCGGTCAGCCGCGTCGCCCTCCTAGGTGATGATTATGTTGGCATGAAGCCAACGATGCTTGTTGCCGAAGGCGACAAGGTTGCGATCGGACAGCCTCTTTTCGAAGACAAGAAGAATCCCGGCGTGCTTTACACCGCACCGGCTGCTGGCACAGTCGCGGCGGTCACGCGAGGCGCGAAACGCAAATTCGAGTCGATCGAAATTGACGTCGAGGGTAGTGATTGTGTTGAGTTTGATGGTGCACGCGGACGTGACCCCGTCGATCTCGGGCGAGAAGGCGTGACGGAGCAGTTGCGGGTTTCCGGACTGTGGACGGCGCTGCGGACGCGGCCCTATGGCAAGGTGCCGGTTCCTGGGTCAAAGCCAAGTTCGATCTTCGTGCAGGCCGTTGATACCAATCCCCTGGCTGCCGATCCTGCGATTGCGATTGCAGATCGTAAAGAGCAGTTCGCGCTTGGCTTGCAGGCGCTGACCCAGCTCGTCGATGGCGCGGTGTTCGTTTGTAAGGGCGAGGGAGCCGAGATTCCTGGTGAGGGCATCAATGGTGTCCAGCTTGAAACATTCGCCGGGCCGCACCCCGCAGGTCTCGTCGGAACACACATTCACTTTCTTGATCCTGTGGGCCCGAACAAAACGGTCTGGTACATCGGCTATCAGGATGTCTGTGCCATTGGGACCTTTCTGCAGACCGGCACGGTCGAAAACCGGCGAGTGATTTCGCTGGGTGGTCCAGTGGTGAGTCAGCCTCGGTTGCTGGAGACATGCTTGGGAGCCTGTGTAGACGAGTTGATCGCTGGGCAGTACGACGAGAGTGTCAAAATTCGGCCTGTTTCGGGTTCGGTTCTGTGCGGCCACACTGCATTGGCACCCCGTCAGTATCTTGGACGCTACCACACTCAGGTGTCAGTCCTCGAAGAGGGCGACGAGCGTGAGTTTCTTGGGTGGCAGAAACCAGGGCTGGATAAGTATTCAACAACTCGGGTTTTCGCTTCCGCAGGAATGCCCAACAAGAAATTTGCGTTCACGACCAGCACTCACGGCAGCGAACGAGCGATGGTACCTCTCGGCACTTACGAAAAAGTAATGCCTTTGGATATTTTGCCGACCCAATTATTGCGGTCATTGATTTATCGCGACACCGACGAGGCTCAGCAACTGGGTGTGTTGGAGTTGGAAGAAGAAGACTTGGCCCTATGCACGTTTGTGTGCCCAGGAAAATACGAATACGGCTCATTGTTGCGTGCCAGTTTGGAAACAATTGAGCGAGAAGGCTGATCCTGAACCTTTGGTTGGATTGACAGGAAAATAGAGATGAAAGCACTGCGTGACGTCCTCGATAAAGTCCACCCCTTGTTTGCCAAGGGTGGTCTTTTAGAAGTGGCGTATCCGATGTACGAAGCGTTGGACACATTCTTGTACACCCCCGGCGAGGTAGCCTCGGGAAAGACCCACGTTCGCGATGGGATCGACCTGAAGCGTATGATGATCACCGTCGTAATGGCGCTGGTCCCGGTTACCCTTTTCGGAATGTGGAACGTCGGATACCAGGCGAACTCTGCCATCCAGAAGATGGAGGCGGCCGGCATCGACCATGTCGGTGATTGGCATTACACCATCTACAATCTGACCGGGTTCGCGAATGACCCAAGCAACATCGCTGGGAATCTCATTTTGGGGGCGATCTTTTTCATTCCCATTTATGCGGTCTGCATGTTTGTTGGGGGGCACATTGAGCTTGTGTTCAGTGTGTTGCGAGGGCATGAAATCAACGAGGGTTTCCTGGTCACGGGGCTTCTGTTCCCTTTGACGTTGCCAGCGTCCATTCCGCTTTGGCAGGTGGCTCTTGGGATCGCCTTCGGCGTAATTGTCGCCAAGGAGGTTTTTGGAGGCACCGGACGGAACTTCTTGAACGTGGCGCTGACGAGTCGAGCGTTCTTGTACTTCGCCTACGCTGGCCAGATCAGCGGTGACAAGGTTTGGACGGCTGTGGACGGCTTCAGTGGAGCGACCGCACTTGGGCAGATGGCAAACGCACAGGCTCAGGAGGGAGTTGTCAATCCCGCAGTGCAGTCACTAGGTAGTGTGATGTACGAGTGGGGGCCCGGTTCCATCACTTGGATGAGTACGTTTCTCGGAACAATTCAGGGCTGTGTCGGTGAGACCAGTGCTCTGCTGTGTATCGTGGGTGCCGGCATCTTGATCGCAACCGGGATTGGTTCTTGGAAGATCATGGTCGCCGTCATTGGCGGTGTCATTGGGACGACTTTATTGATGAACGGTGTGGCGGCCATCTCGCCAGACACCGCTGATGCGAATCCGATGTTGGGTGTTCCGTTCTATTGGCAGTTGACGATCGGAGGACTCGCCTTTGGCTTGGTGTTCATGGCGACAGACCCAGTCAGTGCCTCCATGACAGACAAAGGCAAGTGGTTTTATGGAGCTTTGATCGGCTTCATGACGGTCTTGATTCGCGTGGTCAATCCCGCGTTCCCGGAAGGAATCATGTTGGCGATTCTGTTCGGCAACGTGTTTGCCCCACTGATCGACTATTACGTCGTACAGTTCAACGTATCCAGCAGGAAGAAACGCTATGCAACAACGTGATTCATTGGGTTATACCCTAGGCGTCGCAGCTGTGCTGTGCGTGGTTTGCTCACTCGCTGTGAGCACCGCGGCGGTATCTCTGCGTGGCAAGCAGGAAGCTAACGTCAAGCTTGACCAGCAGAAGAATATTCTTGACGCTACCGGCTTGGCGATTGGTGAGTATGGCGTTCAGGCAAGCGAGCTGACCACCAAGCAGATCGATAAGCTCAACACGTATGTCAGTGCGAAGTTGGTTGACTTGGATACAGGTGACTACGTCGGCGACAAGGCTGAGCTTGCGCAGTACAACCTCGTTGAGGAAGCGGCAAACCCTGATACAAGCATTCCGATTGAAAGTCCGCAATTCAATCCGGGCGAGCCAAGACGTCCCAAGGTGATGAAGGTTTACTTTGTCAAGAAGCCAGGTACCGACAAAATCCTGCAGGTTGTTCTGCCGGTCTACGGCAAAGGGCTTTGGGGTACTCTATACGGTTACTTGGCCCTTCGAAGCGATCTGGAGACGATTCAAGGTTTGACCTTCTATCAGCATAAGGAAACCCCAGGGCTTGGTGGCGAAGTCGATAACCCGCGATGGAAAGCGTTGTGGGATGGAAAGAAGCTTTATGACGCCGAGCACGAACCGGCGGCCGAGGTGGCCAAAGGTCCGGGCGATAACCAGTACGAAGTGGATGGGCTGTCTGGGGCCACAATCACCAGTCGCGGTGTCACGAATCTGATTCGGTACTGGGCTAGCGGCGATGGCTATGGGACTTACTTGGGCAAGCTCAAGGAAGAGATTAACGACGATAAATCCTCCGCAAGTGAGGGAGACAAGTAATGGCAAAGAAAACGACCGATGTGCTGGTCGATCCGCTCATCAACAACAATCCGATTGCTTTGCAGATTCTTGGAATCTGTTCTGCTTTGGCGGTGACTACAAAGATGGAAACGTCTTTGGTGATGAGTCTCGCAGTGATCGCAGTGACCGCGTTCAGCAACTTAGCTGTTAGCGCGATTAGAAGCTTCATTCCCAGCAGTATCCGAATCATTGTCCAGATGACTGTGATTGCTTCGCTGGTGATCGTGGTGGATCAGATTCTGAAAGCCTACATGTACGACATCAGCAAGCAATTGTCTGTCTTTGTCGGGCTGATCATCACGAACTGCATCGTGATGGGCCGCGCAGAGGGGTTTGCGATGAAAAATGGCCCTTGGGTCAGTTTTCTCGACGGGATTGGCAATGGCATGGGCTACGGCTTGGTGCTGATGTTTGTTGCGTTCTTCCGCGAACTCTTCGGGAGCGGTTCTTTGTTCGGGCTTGAGTTATTCCCGCTGGATCGCAATGGCGGTTGGTACAACCCCAACAACTTGATGTTATTACCACCCAGTGCTTTCTTCCTGATCGGATTCCTGATCTGGGCAATCAGAGCGTACAAGCCAGATCAGATTGAGGAGGCGTGAGAGAACCATGCACTATTTTAATATCTTCATCACTGCTGTATTCATTGAGAACCTCGCGCTCGCATTCTTCTTGGGAATGTGCACGTTCTTGGCAATCAGCAAAAATGTAAAAACGGCTGTTGGCCTAGGCTTTGCCGTGATCGTGATCGAGGCGATCACTATCCCTGTGAATCAGTTGATTTATGCCAATCTCCTGAAGAAGGGGGCTCTCTCATGGGCGAATGGGTTTATCTCAACCGAAACCGTCAATTTTGAAACGGTTGACCTCTCTTTCCTGGGTTTCATTAGTTTCATCGGTGTGATTGCAGCGATGGTGCAGATTTTGGAAATGACGTTGGACAAGTTCTTTCCTCCGCTCTACAACGCCTTGGGAATTTTCCTTCCGTTGATCACGGTGAACTGTGCAATCCTTGGAGGCTCTCTCTTCATGCAAGAGAAGAGTTACGACTTCGGTGAGTCGGTGGTTTATGGAATCGGTTGTGGAGTGGGCTGGGCATTGGCGATCGCCGCGCTCGCCGGAATTCGCGAAAAGTTGAAATACAGTGACGTTCCGCCACCGCTACGCGGTTTGGGTATTACGTTCATCACGGTCGGCTTGATGGCACTTGCCTTCATGTCTTTTGGCGGCATTCAGTTGTAAGCCATTACCGCAAATTGATTTTAGAGAAGCAAACTCTCGCAAGAGTCTTTAGAGATGGAAATTTTTAATATCGTTCTTGGTATCGGGATGTTCACCACTGTGGTGGTAGCATTGGTACTTGTGATTTTGGCTGCTAAAAGTCAGCTCGTAGCGTCTGGTCCGGTTAAAATCGTGATCAATGAGCAGAAGACAGTTGAAGTGCCAGCGGGTGGAAAGCTGCTCGGTGCATTGGCCGATGCTGGAGTCTTTGTGAGCAGTGCGTGCGGCGGCGGCGGAACGTGCGCTCAGTGCAAGGTGAAGATCAGCGATGGCGGTGGCGAGATTCTGGCCACCGAAAAGGACCACATCAACAAGAAGGATGCGGCTGAGGGAGAGCGGTTGAGTTGCCAAGTTGCAGTCAAAACCGACATGACCGTCGAAGTGCCTGCAGAAGCTTTTGACACGAAGAAATGGAACTGCAAAGTTCGTAGTAATGAGAACGTAGCGACGTTCATCAAAGAATTCGTGCTGGAATTGCCCGAGGGCGAAGACGTTGACTTCCGAGCGGGAGGCTACATTCAGATCGAGTGTCCGCCTCACGAAGTTGCTTACAAGGACTTCGACATCGAAGAGGAGTACCGCGAGGACTGGGACAAGTTTGACATTTGGCGGTTTGTTTCCAAGGTAGATGAGCCGGTAGTTCGTGCCTATTCGATGGCCAACTACCCCGGAGAGAAAGGCATCATCATGCTGAACATTCGCGTTGCGAGTCCCCCGCCACGCCTGCCAGATGTTCCTCCCGGCAAAATGAGCAGTTGGATCTTCAGCTTGAAGCCCGGCGATGAGGCAGTGATCAGCGGCCCGTATGGCGAGTTCTTCATCAAGGACACTGAAGCGGAAATGGTCTACATCGGTGGTGGTGCGGGGATGGCACCTCTGCGTAGCCATATCTTCGAACTGTTCAAACGCGGTAAGACGAGCAGGAAGGTGTCCTACTGGTACGGTGGACGAAGCCTCCGTGAGTTGTTCTACATTGATCATTTCCGAGAGATCGAGAAGGACTTTCCCAACTTCAAATTCAATATCGCGCTTTCCGAACCTCAGCCCGAAGACAACTGGGATGGCTACGTTGGATTTATCCATCAGGTTTTGCTTGACAATTATCTGTCGAAGCACCCGGCTCCGGAAGACAATGAGTACTACATCTGTGGTCCTCCCATGATGAATGCAGCGGTATTTAAAATGCTGGATGATCTTGGCGTCGAGCCAGAGAATATCGCCTACGACGACTTCGGTGGTTGAGCGATCAGTCAGATGTTGGGTGTGCGGATGGAAATTGGTTTCGCATCGGTTGGGGATTTCGTTTGAGTCATTTGCGACACTCGTGGATTCGCGATGAAGTCAGTTGATAGCCACCTGCACGGTCCGATCAGGTAGTGCAGCAACGCCACGGCATTGGCGGTCAAGTTCGTGGCATACGGTGGTTTCCGCAATCGAACCCCAGGTCGTGAGGTGATCTGATTGCAGTGATACCGCTCGGTCGTATACTGAACGTCTGACATTCGGATGCAGCGTGCATCGTCCTTGTCTGGGGTGTCCTTGTCTGGGGTGTTTGATGAATAGCCGACGTGTTGGGAATCTGATCGCAATCGCGTGCATCATGGTTGCATGGCCCAGTTTGGCACGGTGTTCTCTGGGGCAGACGCTGCCGCAGGTCCTTGAGGTGAGCGGTCCTACGATGGGCACGAGCTTCAACATAAAGGTCTTTGATCCACCCGAGTTCGAAGAAGATGCCGCATTTCTGGTTGATCAGCTTTTAAGAAAAGTGAACGATCAGATGTCAACTTACCTCAAGAACTCGGAGATCAGCCGCTTCAATCGGTCCGAGTCAACGGATTGGTTTCCCGTGAGTGAAGAATTGGCGACTGTGGTTGCGTTCTCGCAAGTGGTCGCTGAGAAGACAGACGGTGCTTTTGACGTGACGGTCGGTCCACTGGTTAACGCGTGGAACTTCGGTCCTGATCGGTCGAAGCGGGCTGTGCCTGAGGCCGAGGTGATTGCGAGTCTTCAAAAGTCGGTCGGGTTTCGTAAGTTATCGGTGCGTTTGAATCCGCCCGCCCTCAAAAAATCGGTGCCTGCTCTTGGGATTGATTTGTCTGCGGTTGCGAAGGGTTACGCGGTTGATCGGGTCATTGAATTACTGAATGATCAAGGCGCTGAAGACCTTTTCGTCGAGATAGGTGGCGAGGTTTCGGTCAGTGGCAGTAAAGCCGGGCAGTGGTGGAAAGTTGGTATCCAGATGCCTGATGCTGCAACGGACTCTGTCCTCGTGGCACACTCGTTGAATGTGGGAGGCGGTAACGATCGGTCGATGGCAACTTCAGGCGACTACCGCAACTACTTCTCGGTTGATGGGACCCGCTATTCCCATACCATTGATCCACGTACTGGGATGCCGATTGAGCATTCCCTTGCATCGGTTACGGTTGTGAGCGAATTTTGCATGGCTGCCGATGCGTGGGCAACGGCGTTAAATGTGCTTGGACCGGAGGAAGCTCTGCGTGTTGCGAAAAGCGAAGGGTTGGATGTACTGCTTGTGGCACGCGACGAGGCTGAGGCTTCCGGCTATCAACTCACCGCTAACGGAGCTTTGTCGCAGTACATCAGCGTTGGGGACAGTCCCGCTTATGCCGTTGTTCCGGAAGAACAGGGCAACGGACGGTTCACCATGTTTTTGGTTACAGCCGTGGCGTTTGCTCTTTTGTTGTTTGCGATGTCCGTTGGTGTTTTGTTCGGTCAGCGGTCGATCAGCGGATCGTGTGGTGGAGTTAACGGCACCACGAATGAAGATGGTAGCGTGAGTTGTTCCTTGTGCAGTAGTCCCAGTGACGCATGCCGTGACCTGCGAAAACGAATGAAGAAAAATCCCGACAACGAAACGGTAGATGTTTGATGGCAGCATCGGATTTATCAGCATCGAGCAGCGATGATGCTGCGGTGGAAGCGGGCAACCGCGCTCAGGGTTCAGGGGCACGGAATCCAGAGTCAGGAACAGGTCATTTGGTAGCTGATGAACAGGTTCCCGCAGAGCATGAAAGCTCGGCATCTCAAGTGGACGTCAAGCGATCACGCAATCGAATCCGGCGAGCAACGATAGCGGCCAGTTTGGCCGTGGTAGGGGCGGGGTATTTGCAGTGGAACGCTACAAGAACGGATCACCAGTTCATGAATATGGGCACCGTGGTGTTGTGTTTCGTTCTGGGTTGTTACATCCTGTTTCAGTTGCACTGCCTCGCCCGTATCAGGTGGAATGCTTTGGTCGTACCTCTGGCAATGGTTTTGGCGATCGTGGTCGCGGTCACGCTATTCCGGTTCGAGGGGTTCAGCGGTGAATTGGTGCCGCAGTTTGCCTATCGATTTGGCAGTCCTCCCCCTGCGATGCGGACCGTGGAGGATTCAAGGGACACGCCGGTGGGGATTCAGTCGGGTGACGGCACCAACGTTCGCGTGGCAGGCTCTCAGACTGCCGACGCGCCTTCGTATGGATTTCTCGGCGGTGATCGTACCGGTGTGATCGCAACACGCGACTTTTCTGTTCCCGCATCGGTTGATGAGGTGCGAACTCTTTGGCGTCAAGGATTGGGGGCCGGATGGTCTGCGTTCGCCGTGTCAGGTGACAGGGCAGTGACTCTCGAGCAGCGGGGTGATGAGGAGTGTTTGACTTGTTACCGATTGGCAGATGGTGAGCTTTTGTGGATCGTGACCCACGATGCTCTTCATCAAAATTTGATGGGTGGTGCTGGGCCTCGAAGTACCCCGACGATTGTGGGTGATCGGGTATTCGCGCAAGGGGCGACCGGCATGGTGTGGTGTGTCGATATCGAGTCCGGCGAAGTGGTGTGGAGTGTCGATCTGTTGTCACTGGCCGGTTGGCAGCAGTTGGCATCAGAGGAAATGGTCACGTGGGGCCGAGCGGCGTCGCCGCTGATCATTGATGATGCCCTCTGTGTCGTTCCCTTTGGTGGTCCTGCTGCAAACAGTGAAACCGGACGTAGCCTGATCGCACTGAATGCTACATCGGGTGAAGTTCTTTGGACGGCGGGAGAAGACCAGATCAGTTACGCCTCACCGGCACTGTTGGACCTGGATGGCAAGCGACAAATCGTCTCTGTTAACGAAGCTACGATCACCGGGCACGAGGTGGGTGACGGAAGCGTTCTTTGGAAAGCAGCTTGGCCCGGGCAGTCCAATGGTGGCGCCAACTGTGCCATGGTGGTTCCAGCGGGTGAGAATCGTTTTCTGATTGGAAAAGGATATGGCGGTGGAAGTGCTCTCTATGAAGTGACGAACTCCCAAGGGCAGTGGAATGCCGATGAAGTTTGGAAGTCAAGTCGTGTCTTGAAGACCAAGTTCACGCACGCAGCCGTTGTGGGGAACACGGCCTTTGCGATCAGCAATGGTTCACTCGAGGCTGTTGGTGTCTCGGATGGCGCGCGTTTGTGGATTCAAGGGCGACGCACCCGTTTAGGGCAGGGGCAGATTTTGGTTGCGGGCGACGTGATCATTGGGCAAGCCGAAGGCGGAGAGGTGGTATTTGTTGCGGCCGATCCGGATGGATACCGGGAAATTTTGCGTTTGCCCGCCTTGAATTCGAAAACATGGAACGTGCCAACACTTGCTGGCCGGCACTTGCTGGTACGTAACGACCGCGAGGTGATCTGTTTCCTGCTGCCCGAGTTGGAAGATCAGCTTAGCGAGTAGCCAGCCGATCTCGTGTGACCAAGGGCGGCATGTAGCCACGCCACAGGATCTCTGCCCAGCAGCCATGTCTGCACAACCGATCGATCGAAGTTGCCGAGTTTGAGTCGGGAAAGTCGGGAGAATCAGTTGAGTCTGACTCGTTGCCCGGACTTGGCACTCTCGTAGATCGCCTCGATCACCTCCACACTGCGGCGTCCCTCGTGGCCGTCGACAAGCGAAGGGCGGTCTTCAAGGATGGATGAGATGAATTCTTCAAAGACCATGGTGTGCCCGTGGTGGCTGATTGCTGACGGATCGGCAGCCCCGCCGCCACTGTCTGTTTTCCCAGCCATCTCGGTGCGGATGGTCTCATCTTCGGCGGTTTCCTCTGCAAACTGCCAGTCCTTGATATCTTCCTCTTCAAGTACCGCTGATCCTTTGTCACCGCTGATCTCGATTCGTTTCAACGCCCCAGGGTAGGAAGTGGTTGTGGCCTCAATCACTCCTAACGCGCCTGATGCAAATCTCAAGTTGGCTACTGCTACATCTTCCACTTCAATGCGTTCATGGGTCATGGTAGCCATCATGGCGCTGATTTCCTCAACGGGTCCCATCAACCATACCAGAAGATCAACCGAATGAATCGCTTGGTTCATCAGTGCCCCGCCGCCGTCCAGTGCCCACGTGCCGCGCCATGCGCCGCTGTCGTAGTATTCTTGGCTCCGATACCACTTCACATAAGCATCACCCATGGTGATCTTGCCGAAGCGATCAGCTTCGACAGCTTTTTTCATCAGTTTGCTCGATTCGTGGAATCGGCTCTGGAAGGTAACCGTCAACCGCACGCCGGCCTTTTCGCATGCCTCGATGATTTTGTCACACCGTTCAGTGGTGATTTCCAATGGTTTTTCCACGATCACATGCTTCCCTGCCTCAGCTGCTGCAACAGCGGGATCCAGGTGCACGCCACTCGGAGTGCAGATGGAAACGGCTTTGACCGCCGGGTCAGCCAGCATGGCCTCAAGCGAAGAGTAGGCATGGCAGCCCTGTTTTTCACCGAATGCGCTCGCCAAATCCGGGTTGCGATCTACACAGGCCACTAATTCGGCACCTTTTGTGTCCGCAATTGCTTTGGCATGAAAGTTGGCAATCATGCCGCAACCGACGATTCCGATTCCTATGGTCATCTGCTTTCCTGATCCAAAATGTAGGGCGGTGGTGAACTCTGTATATCAATCTGATTTTAGGTGGCGTTTTCGCCTCTCACAACCAGACGCACGCAATCGCAGGTGTTGGTTTCTCGGCCGTTCTTGAGGGTTAGCTGCGGCAACCGCTTTACTGCCAGCAAGAATACCGCGATGGGTGACCCGGCTAGGCGTAGGCTGGCAGGTGTTCCCATGGTCTCGGTTACCGGTTACGTTCTTGGACATCCATCCGCAAATGGTCAGTTGACCCTTGGCAAGTAACGGTAAGACAAACGTGAGCAGGCTCGTTGACGTGCCTCGTCTTCTGGACGAGAACGCGGGCATCAGCGCGCGCCTGTCCCAACACTCAGTTGGTGAAGAACTTGCGTTCTCGGGTGTTTGGGGAAGCCTTCGAGGTGTGTTTGCTGCCGCTCTCGCTCGGCATGCGTCCAGCATTCTCATGCTGTTCCCTGAGGCTGCTGACGCTGATGTTGTTGCCGGGGATGCGGCGGCCTTTGGAGTTGCTGAAGCGATTTCCTTGCCTCTTTCGGCCAGCGAGGCTTCGGCTTCGTCCATTCGTGATGATGATTATGCAGATCGGCTACAGGTTCTGCAGCGTCTCGTGGCCCAGGACCCCGACTCGGTTGCCCCTTTGCTGGTGACTGCGTACGTGGGTGGTGCGATGCAACTGGTGCCAACACCAGAGAAGCTTGAATCATCGACGCGGCGAATCGCCGTTGGTGATGAAGTTGAGCCTGAAACGATCCGCCGTTGGCTTGCTGAGTCAGGGTTTTCTGCAACCACAGCGGTCCAACTGCCCGGAGAATTCGCCGCACGCGGTGGGCTACTTGATGTCTACTCTGCTGATCAGCCGCAGCCAATCCGAATCGAATGGTTCGGTGATGAAATCGAGTCGATTAGACGCTTCGACCCTGGAAGCCAAAGGAGCATCGAGTCACTCGATCAAATCGAAATTGCAGCCGTAGGAATTGAAGTTGACCAGCGTTACGAGAATGATGATCCGTTTTCCGAAGGTGGTTTGCAAAATGAAGGGCAGGATGCCATTGAGATAGACAGCGGAGGCTCGTCTGCCGCAATTGGCGATTCCCAGGATCTCGGCTCGATCGCGGAGTATCTGCCCGCTGAAACCTTGGTGGTCGTCATCGATCCACAGGCATGCCAGCGAACAGCCGACGCGTTGAAACAACGCAGTGGCGACGAAGCCAATTTGATGTCTTTTGAAGCGTTGCTCGAATCACTTGCTGCGTATCGAATGGTCTCGGGGACGACCTTGGCAGAAGGTGACCAGACGAACATCGTGGACTTGCGGTCGACCACAGCAGATGGCTTTGCATTGTCTCTTGAGGAAACTCGCTCGCGATTGGACTCAGTTGCAAAAGAAGATGAAATCATACTGGTAGGCGATACGCCTGCCGATGGCGAACGACTGACAGAGCTTTTGCACGATACCGATGCTGCAAGGCAGGGGCGACTACATCTTGTGGTTGCTGAGTTGAGCGGTGGATTTCGATTGGCAGACGCCAAGGTACTTGTCCTTACTGGGGCTGAGCTTTTTCATCGAAGTCCCGTGAGGCGTGGACGATCCCGTGCCCGCGGAAAGCCAATCAGTAGCTTGATGCAGTTGAGCCCGGGGGATCTGGTGGTGCACCTTTCCCACGGGATCGGGTTGTATCGCGGCCTCAAGCACATTGAAAAGCATGGTCAGCATCTCGAACATTTGACGATTGAGTTTGATGGCGGGACAAAGATTTATGTACCTGCCTCACGAATCGGTTTGTTGCAGCGTTATGTAGGTGGGACCAAGACCACACCGCGGCTTGCAAAAATTGGTGGCCAGTCATGGACGCGTCAAAAGAAAGCAGCAGAATCAGCGGTCACCGACATGGCGGTTGAACTTTTGGAAATGCAGGCGGAGAGAACCGCCCGACGTGGTCTTGTGTTCGATGCTGACAATGCTTGGCAGCGGCAATTTGATGCCAGCTTTCCCTACATGGAAACTCCTGATCAGGTCACAGCCATTGCCACCAGCAAGGAAGACATGGAGTCCGGCAGGCCCATGGATCGACTGATTTGTGGTGATGTTGGATTCGGGAAAACTGAGGTCGCCATGCGGGCGGCATTCAAAGCGGTGGTAAGTGGTTATCAGGTGGCTGTGCTCGTCCCCACGACCGTCTTGGCAGAGCAACATTACAACAATTTCAGGAATCGGATGGCCGAGTTTCCTGTGGAAATCAGGAAGCTGAGCCGGTTTTGCACGGCGGCTGAACAACGAGAAACCGTCAGGGATATCAAGCGAGGTGATGTAGATATTGTTGTTGGGACACACCGAGTCGCCAGCAAGGATGTGAACTTCAATCGCTTGGGCCTTGTTGTTGTCGACGAAGAGCAACGATTCGGCGTTGCCGTCAAGGAGCGACTCAAAACATTGCACAGTAATGTGGATGTGATGACATTGTCAGCGACACCGATCCCCCGAACCCTGCATATGGCGTTGGTGGGAGTGCGTGATATCAGCAACCTTGAGACTCCCCCTGCAGAGCGGCGGGCGGTCGAAACCAATGTGGTCAGGTGGGATGATAACCTGATTCGACGCGCAGCGATCAGAGAGTTGAATCGTGGGGGACAGATCTTTTTTGTCCACAATCGAATCGGCGACATGCATGCTGTGATGGACCGTTTGAAAAGAATCGTTCCCGAACTAAGGATCGAAATCGGACACGGGCAGATGGGAGAAGGCGAGCTCGAAAGGGTGATGGTTGACTTCATTGAACATCGCTTTGATCTGTTGCTGGCCACCACGATTGTTGAAAGCGGATTGGATATCCCAAACGCAAACACGATTTTTATTGACGATGCGGACCATTACGGACTCAGCGACCTTCACCAATTGCGTGGGCGTGTGGGACGCTACAAACATCAAGCACACTGCTACTTGATGGTGGCACAACATAAGCATCTGTCGCCAGAGGCAACGAAGCGTCTGCGCGCAATCGAGGAATTCAGTCAGATGGGGTCCGGATTTGCCATCTCGATGCGTGATCTTGAGATTCGAGGCGCGGGAAACCTGCTGGGTAGCCAGCAGAGTGGGCATATCGCGGCTGTCGGTTACGAGATGTATTGCCAGTTGCTCGAGGATGCTGTGCGGCAAGTGCAAAATCTGGCCCCAAAGCTGTCTGCCGATGTAGACATTGATCTTCCCGTGGAAGCGTATTTGCCGGAAGATTACGCGCCGGACTTGCGGCACAAAATCGATCTCTATCGACGGATGGCAAAGATTGATGATGCTTCGCAGATCCAGGATATTCGTGCGGAACTTCGAGACAGATTTGGACCCTTGCCGGCTGCCGTCAGTCGAATGCTGGAGTTGGCTGAATTAAGACTTGATGCAGCAGCATGGCAGATTTCTGCGATCACGTCGGACGCTCGATTCATCATTCTGCATTACACCAACCGAAGACAGATGGAACGCCTGGTCAGTACCAGTTCCATCGCGATTCGCATTGTTGATAGGAAGCGTGCCTACATTCCTACCAAAGGATACAACATGCAGGTCGATAAGGTGGGAACGAGTTGGATGCAGCTTGCCAGAGCCGCTTTGCACATCGGTTGATGGGTTGGCACCCTCGTCCATGGGATACATGTGCCTTATCGCTTTTTCCAGTCGCTAGTGATCTGTCTCTAGTCGTCTGGGGGCGGCTAAATTGATCCCTCCTTGTTGCCAGTTTAGGGGTGGGACTGCGGTTGATTTTGTCCATTCGCTAGATCTGCTGGGCATCGCCTTTGCAACTTCCCGCTGTAGCTGTGTGTGTTTGCGGGACCTGTTTGTTCAAGCGAACTGTTCTGCAAATCGATCCACAATGTGATTGGCGATTGCCAGAGACGCAGTTGCAGCGGGTGAAGGTGCATTGAGAACATGGATGGCATGCTCACTGACTTCAAACAGAAAATCGTCCACCAGTTCACCGGTCGGCGTGACAGTTTGCGCTCGCACTCCTGCCCGCCCAGCAACAAGATCGCTTGACTTGATGTTGGGGATAAGTTTCTGCAGTGCGGTGACAAATGCCTGCTTGCTGATTGAGCGATGCATTTCGCCCAGTCCCATACGCCAGTGTTTTGCGGCAAGTTTCCGAAATCCCTTGAACGCGAGGGTATCGGTAAGGTCATTCAAGCTGACGTCTCGCCACCGGTATCCATCACGTGCTAACGCTAACACGGCGTTGGGGCCGCATTCCACACCACCGTCGATCATGCGAGTGAAGTGAACGCCCAGGAATGGGAACGATGGATCGGGAACAGGGTAGATCAAATTCCTGCAGAGCGCTTCGCTGTGTGGGGCGAGCTCATAATATTCACCGCGAAAAGGAACGACTTTGAGGTTCGTGTTGATCCCGGCCATTTTGCAAACGCGATCCGATTGCAGGCCGCTGCAATTGATCAGCTTGTCGGACTGGATGTGCTGGCCTGCTTTGCCTCGCAATTCCAGTCCTTCACCGATATCCCGAATGCCAATCAGTTCAAAAGCCAGTTCGATACGGGCCCCACCTGCCATAAGAATTTCAGCCATTTTCTGGCAAACGGATCGGTAATTGACGATGCCCGTCTCGGGGACATGCAAAGCGGAGATACCGGCAGCGGCGGGTTCTAGTTCTCTTAGTTGGTCACTGTTGATTCGCTCACATTGAACTTCGTTCAGACTCGCTCGCTCCGCGATTTTTTCCAATCGGGATAGTTCCGCTTCGTCTGTGGCGACGATGACTTTGCCGCATTTGTCCCAGGCAATGGAGTGCTCGGTACAGAATTCCTCCATTTCCTTCTTTCCAGTTCGACAGCAAACCGCTTTTTTGGATCCCGGTTGGTAGTAGATGCCTGAGTGAAGAACCCCAGAGTTGTGACCCGATTGATGTCGGCCGACACCGGACTCTGCTTCGATCAGTGTGATTCGCAGATCCGGATAGCGCGTTTGCAGTTTGATGCCACTGGCCAGACCAACAATGCCGCCTCCGACGATCACAACATCGGCGTGGCTCATGAGATGGTCCTTCAGGTAACAGGTTGGGGCGTAGAGAAAGCGCGGGCGAGAAAACGGTAGCGGAAATTGTAAGGAAACAGGCCAGTTGACTGTAGATGCGGACGGGGATGCGGCGTGGCAGGACCAGGCGGGGGGCTTTTCGGGATAATCGGTGGAACCGTTACGACCGGAATGATTGAGAAGGCTTATACGCACGTAGGGGCGCCGTCCTGTCAGATGAACGTTTGTAAATGCTCATTTTGGGCCGTATGGTTCAGCGTACGCGGATCAGGAAGCAGGTTTTACTCGTCTTCGCGTGTGGGGCTCATGTCGCAGGGTATCGTTGGAATCAATCTCGAAGAACTGTGTATTGGCACAGTTTGCAAGCAGCCCGTCGAGGATCGCCGGGGCGTGCTGTTGTTGGGGCCCAACAACAGCATCACTTCCGACGTCATCAAAAACCTTCGCGATCGCGAAGTCGCAGAATTAAGAATCGATGCCCGCGATGTTGAGGCCATCTGTGTAGAAGATGCATCGCCCGTTGCACTGACGCTGGAATGCTAGCGTAAAGAACGGATTGCGAAGGCGACTCCGGTCAAAGATCTGCTGCTTGATTGCCATGAGGAGCCTTTAAGTGTCGAACGTGCCACAGAGCTTGAGCAGGGAATGCTGCTCGCCAAGGCACACTTTGAGGTGATGAGAGCGCAACTGAATGATAACGTTGTCTTGGCGACTGACGGGTTGGCGAGATCACGAACAGCTATGCACGTTCCATGGTCGAAGATCATGATCAGACAGTGGGCATGGTTGGTGCTGCTGCGGCGTCTTGTGATGTTGACGACCGATCGGTTTGTATGGCCATTCTTGGAATGGCCGTTGCAACTCAGATGGGGTTGACTGGGCAGCAAATACTCGAGTTAGGGCTCACGGCATTGTTGCATGACGTTGGTTTTAATCTCATGGACGCATCTGCAAACAAACCGGTCGAACTGATGAGCGAGGCCGAATTATGGGAATACCGAAAACATCCGATTGTCGCTGTATCTTGTGTCACTGAAGTTCCACAGGTTTCCGAAGGTATTCAGATTGCCATGGAACAGGTACATGAGCAATTTGATGGCAGCGGGTATCCCCGTGGTGTGAAATCTCACCGTATTCACAACTACGCACGCATCCTGAATGTGGTCGATTCCTATCTGCAGGTGATTTTCCCAACCAATGAGCGGCGGGGTATCATTCCTCACGATGCATTGGACTTGCTGTTGCATCAGGCTGGCGTGGATTGTTTGACCCACGCGTGATCAAAGCATTTTTACACATGGAAAGCCTGTATCCGTTGGGCAGTATTGTTGAATTGGCATCGGGCGAAATGGCGCGTGTGATCCGACGGCCACGCAGGGGATTCGCCGATCCTGTGTTACAAAGTGTCGAAGGGCAACGCATTGATTTAGAGTTGGGAGAAGGCACGGTGGTGCGTCCTGTCTGTGATCCAGAAGTGGATCAGATACGCTTGTCGCCTAAGGTGCTTGAAAATGTTTCGTGGCATCCTTCACATCCTAGAATGAAGGTAGGCTGAACCGCTTTGCATTGCTTCAGTAAAACCTGAAAGCCCCGAGTCTGCGTATCTACTTCGTCGGTGCATGTCAGGTTGCATGTCAGGTTGCATGTCAGGTTGCATGGTCTCTGGGCTTGTGCTGTGAATTCGTTTCTGAGCCTCTTCTAGCAGCCTCAGTAAACGCCAGCCTTTTTTCGACTCGGGGCAACCGGGTCACGCCTGCGACCTGAAATCGATTATCATCAGGATGCCTCGGCTCTCGGTTTTGGAGCTGAGGGGTCCTCATGCTAATCAAGGAAAGCTCAAGACGCGATGAAATGCAATCAGATCACGGAATCGAAGGCGTCGCCATTAACATGCCCGCGGAGGATTCTCGTTGGTTTCGGCCTGGCTTTGATGCTGGTGTCGGCAGCGACGAATCATGCTGCTGCCGCTGATGGCAAGCGTCGTCCTAACATTATTTACATCATGACTGATGATCTTGGTTACGGTGATTTAGGATGTTACGGACAAAAAGTCGTTCAGACGCCGAACTTGGATAAGATGGCGGCCGAGGGCATGCGTTTTACTGATCACTATTCGGGACACACGGTTTGCCGCCCCTCTCGGTTGGTACTTTGGACTGGTCAGCATGTCGGTCACACTGGCTTGACAGGCAATCGTCCTCGTTCATTGACTGGCATGGAGCAAACCGTTGCCCAGCGACTCAAGAATGCTGGTTACGTCACGGGTGGTGTCGGTAAATGGGCACTTGGTAATGTGGATGATCCAAGCGAGATTAATAATGCTGGCCATCCGAACAACAACGGTTTCGATTACTGGTTCGGGTATTTGAATCAGGGTAATGCTCATAACTTTTATCCACCCTTTCTATGGGAAAATCGTAAGCAGGTGGTCATGCCAGGGAACGTGCTCGGTGATTTCCCTAACGGTCGTCAACGTGTGTCTTCGGTAAAGACGACGTACTCGCATGACAAGATGACCGATGCTGCATTGCGGTTCATCAAGGAAAATCGCGAGGAACCATTTTTGTTGCATGTTCACTGGACCATCCCCCATGCCAATAATGAGGCAGGTCGCGTTCATGGTGATGGGATGGAGGTGCCGGACTATGGTCAATACGCAACGCGAGACTGGCCTGATCCAGAAAAAGGATTTGCAGCGATGGTGACACGGATGGATGGCGATGTGGGACGAATTTTCGAACTGCTCAAAGAGCTTGGAATTGATGATGATACGGCTGTATTCTTTACTTCTGATAATGGTCCACATCAGGAAGGCGGGCACCAGCATGAGTTTTTTGATTCCAATGGTGCCCTGACTGGATACAAACGCTCAATGCATGATGGCGGAATTCGTGTTCCATTGGTCGTGCGTTGGCCCAGAAAGATTAAAGCTGGTAGCGTTTCCGATCATCCTTCAGCTTTTTGGGATTTCATGCCCACGGCTTGTGAAATCGCACAACTTCCCATGCCAACCTCGTATGAAGGTGATGCCGAACGAGGATGCGATGGCATTTCGTATCTGCCGACATTGAAGGGGGCTGAGCCTGAACAACGCCAGCATGAGTATCTGTATTGGGCGAGCCAGGAAGGTGCGACTTCGGTGGGAATGAGAATGGGTAACTGGAAGTTGGTGAACTATCGCACGCCGAAAAAGAGAGGAAAAGCGGCAGGATCCCAACAGCAAAAGGCAGTTGTTGAGGGTGGCGATGATTGGCGACTTTATGATTTACGTGTCGATGTTGGCGAGAAAAATGACATCGCAGACGCTCACCCCGCCGTCGTACAGAAAATGTTGGGTTTGTTGAAAACTGATGGCCTGTTGTAGGTAGGGCTTTCAGCAGCGACACTGACGGTAATCGTCCTCGGTTATGCTTCGGCAAGCCTGAAAGAGTTGGGGCGTGTTGGTAGCGTCTTTACATTTGGAGCTCTATTCAAACGACATGTCTGAAGTAACGGCCCCTGTAGTCCCGGCATGGTTTCAGAACGGATTTCATCGTTTTTTGCGACCGTTTCTAAAACGGCACTTTCATGCCGTGGCCGTGGAAAGTGGCTGGCGCGAATCACTCAAATTTGAGGCTGATGAACCGCTTCTGATTTATGGAAACCATCCGTCATGGTGGGATCCATTGATCGCTCATTTTCTGAACCGAAGCCTGTTTCCCTCGCGTCAGTTTTATGCCCCGATTGATGCAGAAGCTTTGGAGCAGTATTCCGTGTTCGGGAAGTTGGGCTTCTATGGCGTGCAAATGAACACGGCCAGTGGAGCCGCCGCCTTTTTGAAACAGACCACGGCAATCCTGGATGAGGGGCAAACTTCCATCTGGATCACTCCAGAAGGACGGTTTTCAGACGCTCGCGATCATGACGCCGAATTGATGCCAGGCTTGGCGCATATGTGTTCCAAGCTAAGTCGCGGGTGGGTCGTTCCCCTGGCCTTGGAGTACCCTTTCTGGGATGAACGTCTACCTGTCTGTCTTGCCATGTTTGGGAAACCGGTTCAGATAGCGGATCGTGCCAGTTGCTCGAAGCTCGAGTGGCAGGAAATGGTGTCGGCAGAGTTGAGAGAGACGCAAAATAAACTGGCTAAACTTGCTGTGGCACGGCGCTCAGATCCTTTCGATGATCTGTTGTTGGGGAAGGCAGGGGCAGGAATCTTTTATGACTCGTTCCGCAGAGTGCGTTCAGTTTTCTCCGGGAAGAAGTTTCGAAATAAGCATGGAGAGCAATTCGAATGATGCTCAGTCTGGCGATTTTATCACTGGTACTGGCCTGCTTGCCTGCAATCATGTTTGCGAAAAATCTGCCGGCCTTTCTGTTCCCCGTTCCATCACAGAATCAGAAAGCCGGCATGGCGGATCGTAGCGACCCGCAGGCAGACAACAGTGGTTTGAGTGGTGTATCAGTATTGATTCCTGCTCGTGACGAACAAGATGGCATCGCAGCAAGCGTGAATGCGGCCTTGCGGAGTCAAGATGTGGATGTCGAAGTCCTCGTGCTGGATGACCACTCCACCGACAGGACTGCTCAGATCGTGCAGCAAATCGCGGAACTGGATTCCCGAGTTCGTTACCTGATGGGGCAGGAGTTGCCCGCGGGGTGGAACGGCAAACAGTTTGGGTGCAAGCAGTTATCAGAAGCGGCACAGTACTCGATGCTCGTATTCATTGATGCTGACGTGCGACTTAAATCAGATGCGCTACAGCGACTGGTGACTTGCTACGATTCGATCGGGGTCGGCTTGTTGAGTGTGTTTCCCCATCAGGAAACGGAGACCATTCTTGAAAAGTGGATCATTCCGCTGATGCATTATGTACTGCTTGGGTTTTGTCCTTTGCACAGAATGCGGATGGATTCGAGTCCAGCGCTTGCTGCCGGATGCGGGCAACTATTTGTGACAAAGCAGGACGCGTATCGACAAGCCGGCACGCATGCAGCGATTAGCGGATCGAGGCACGACGGGGTCAAGCTACCAAGAGCCTACCGGGAGGCAGGCCTGATGACTGATGTCTACGATGGCCAGGAATTTGCAGACTGCCGGATGTATCACTCTGCAAAGGAGGTGATGCGAGGGGTGTTGAAAAATGCCACGGAAGGACTGGCAGGGCCAAAGTTGATTTTTCCCTTTACCATTTTGTTGATCGGGGGCAGTGTGCTTCCCGTTGTGCTGTTGGCAATCAGTTTGGCGTTTGGTGACAGTGTTGCAGCAGTGGTTGCAGGCGCTGCCGTGGTTGCGGGGCATTTTCCTCGATTGCTCGCCGCCATGCGACTGTCTCAGTCATGGCTGGGTGTGTTCTGTCACGCACCTGCCACTCTGTTGTTTGTTATCCTGCAATGGATTGCATTTCTGAGTCATTTGGCCGGGCGACAGGTAGCGTGGCGGGGGCGATCTTCTAGCTGATCAGCATGGGGCACAGGATTTGTTGAAAGAGTGTTCTAAGCTGTTGGGATGCTGAGATACCAGTGCTGAGATTGCTGTTGTGGTTTTTGCTTCACCAAAACGGGAGTGCTCTGATGCGAATAGTCGTTTGGTTTTTGATGGTTTTTTTGCCACTCACTGCCGCTCACGCTGCGCGGCCCAATATCATTGTTGTGCTTGCAGACGACTTGGGATTCGGTGATCTTCGGTGCTACGGAAATCAGTCGATTCTTTCGCCACGTATTGATCAGTTTGCCACCGAGGGTTTGAGGTTAACGAGCTGTTACGCGGCTCATCCCAATTGTTCGCCGTCGCGCGCTGGGCTGATGACAGGTCGGACACCGTTCCGACTCGGAATCTACAATTGGATTCCCATGTTCTCACCCATGCACGTGAAGAAAACTGAAGTGACCATCGCGACTCTGTTGCGTGACTCGGGCTATGAAACCTGCCATGTGGGAAAGTGGCATCTGAATGGGCGATTCAATTTGCCGGCTCAACCACAGCCGAATGATCATGGATTTGATCACTGGTTCGCCACTCAAAATAATGCTCTGCCAAATCATCGAAACCCAGAAAACTTTGTCCGAAATGGCAACGTGCTGGGGACCTTGGAGGGCTATTCGGCGGATCTTGTCGCCGCAGAAGCCGTCGAGTGGCTTCAGGAACAGCGTGATTCGAGCAAGCCGTTTTTTCTATTCGCTTGCTTTCACGAACCGCACGAGCCGATTGCGTCTGCAGCAAAATATCAGCGGCTGTATTCTCACGACGATCCGGCTTATGTTGCCCATCACGGCAATATCTCACAATTGGATACCGCGTTTGGCAGGTTGCTCGATGCTGTCAATCGGCTTGGTCTGCAAGATGAAACGGTTGTGGTCTTTACGAGTGATAATGGACCGGCCATCACGGCCATGCATCCTCATGGTTCTGCTGGTCCGCTGCGAGATAAAAAAGGGACTGTTTATGAAGGGGGGATCCGAGTTCCGGGGATTGTTCGATGGCCTGGCAGAATTCCAGCAGGAACACAAAGCGATGTCCCCATCAGTGCTCTCGATCTTCTTCCAACGCTGTGTGAGCTAGGCGAGGCAAGTCTGCCAACGGACCGTGAGTTGGATGGGACCAGTTTGGTGCCACTGCTAAAGGATGAACCGCTTCGAAGGAAGAAGCCACTTTACTGGCAGTTCAATCGTGCCAAGGGGCCGGCGAAAGTTGCCGTACGTGATGGGAAATGGAAACTGCTGGCCTCGATTACCGAACCGGGGCCAAAAACCGGAGCAGATTTGACACAGCAGGAAATGCAGGCCATCAAGAACGCCCGCTTGAAGGACTTTGAGCTTTATGACCTTCAAGCGGATGTGAGCGAGTCCAAGGACCGCAGCGACGTTGAACCCGCTGTTTTGAAACGGCTTAAAAATGAAATGCAAGCAATTTACAGAGGGGTGCAAAAAGAGGGCCCTGTGTGGCCGGATTGGGAATGGCCCCGGCACGAGTCGGATCGAATCATTTGGCCTGATTATTGGCTCAATCGAAAGAAAAAGTGAGTTTTCGCAACGTCATGGGAACATGAGTGGTGGTGGGGCTCGTCAAAAAGGTGACGCTGGCGGTTGTGATTTCACTGTCAAATTCGGCTGGATGCTAGTAGCTCTGTACGTTAAACTCCCGACGCTTAGCAGGGGAACCGTGGTCATTTTTCGGTGCTCTACAAGGATGCTTCGCAGCCTGCCACGATGACTCGTCAAGGATGACGAACTGACAATGAACAATTTTGGTCGCGTTCTTAAGATTGCCGCTCAACGGCGGTTTGCCCTCGTTGGCATTCTCTTCTCCTCGCTGATAATTGCAGTTCTTTGGGGAGCAAACATTGGTACGCTTTACCCTCTCGTTGAAGTCGTTTTCAAGGGTGATAGTTTACCTAGCTATGTCGCATCCCGAATCGAAACATCTCAAGTTGATTTGACCGACATTGATCAGCAGCTGTTGGAGCTTTCGCAGTCGATTTCGCTGGCAAGTGATGAAAAAAAAATCGCATTGCAGGTTGAACTGCAGACGTTGGAATCTCGTCGTGCGGTGGTTAGCGAATCGAATTCATGGTTCATCAAAGTCAAGCCTTGGGTTGATCGTTACGCTCCTGATGGACCTTACGAGACACTGATGTTGATTGTGGGTTTGTTGGTAGGCGGAACGGCCGTGAAGCTCGTGGCATTGATGTTTAATTTATTGTTGGTCCAGTATGTTGCGGAGCGGACGGCATTCGATCTGCGATCTGCTTTTTTTCGGAAATCACTTTCCCTGGATCTGGATTCGTTCGGCGAAAATGGATCGGCGGAGTTGACGTCGCGTTTGACCAATGATGTGTCGCATGTTTCCGCAGGTGTTTCTGTACTTTTAGGGCGCATGGTACGTGAACCATTGAAAATGATGGTTTGCCTTGGCGGAGCCATGTTCATTTGTTGGCGTTTGATGCTGCTCGTGATGATCGTCACGCCCATTGTTGTTTTGGTGATGTCGTATCTGAGCCGGGCAATTCGTAGAGCAAGTCGGCGGGCGATGGAGGAGATGAGCCAACTTTATGGAATGTTAAGTGATGCATTTGCCGGAATACGCGTGGTCAAGGCGTTCAATACTCAAGCCTTTGAGCGAGCCAAGTTTAGGCGTGGTACTTATGCTTTTTATCGTAAATCAATGAAGATCGCCTTCTACAACATGCTGGCCCGCAGCAGCAGTGAAATGCTCGGCATGGCAACCGTTGGCATGGCAATTCTTGCGGGCGGCTATTTGGTGGTCAATCAAGAGACTCATCTCCTTGGCATTCGCATGAGTGCGGAGCCACTCAATGTGGGTGAAGTACTGATGTTTTTCGGATTTCTGATTGGTGCTTCGGATCCCGCTCGGAAATTAACTGATGTGTGGAGTGGCTTGCAGAGAGGTATTGCAGCCACCACCCGTGTTTATGACATCATCGACCAGACCGTCCGAGTTCAAGAGCCAGCGCAACCGAAGTCGGTTGTCCGGCCGCATCGGACCATTACCTTCAAGGATGTCTGCTATCAGTACTCATCCGGGCCTAAGGTGCTGCAGGGGATGGACTTTGAGATTCAGCACGGGGAAACCGTTGCTGTGGTCGGCCCCAACGGTAGCGGGAAAAGTACCCTGGTCAGCCTGCTGTGCAGGTTCGATGACCCACAGTCGGGCGACGTTCTTCTGGATCGCGTTCCACTCAGAGAAATGCGTACCCGTGACGTCCGACGCAGGATCGCCTTGGTGACTCAGCGGACGGCTCTTTTTGAGGATACCATTGAAAACAACATCCGCTACGGTAGCCCCGGAGCAGACTCCCATGCCGTGGTTCGCGCGGCAAAGTTGGCCTTTGCTGACGATTTTATTCGCACCAAAACTCCTGATGGATATCAGACTCTGCTAGGAACAGGCGGTGTGCGATTGTCCGGGGGGCAAATGCAACGCATCGCCTTGGCTCGAGCATTTCTCAGGGAGCCAGATATCTTGATTCTTGATGAGGCAACGAGCCAGATCGATATGGAAAGCGAGCAGTTGATTCATCAAGCACTCAAAAAGTTCCTCGTCAATCGTACCGGTGTGATGATCACGCACCGCCCTACCTCGCTGGCGATGGCCGACCGCACAATTGTGGTAGAAGCGGGGATTGTGTCTGACCAGGGTACGCATGCTGAACTGCAGCAGAGTAATGCGTTTTATCAGAGCCTGTGTGGTGAGCAGAAGTTATCTGCTTGAGAACTGGCGTTTCTGAACAGTCACGCAGTCGGGTGTGTGGGAATGTAGGGAGCACGCAGGACTCAGCAGCGTGTTCGTTGGCAAGCTGCATGAATGCTTTTCGCAGCTTGGGAGGCAGCGTGGTATACCCTTCGGCCACGGATGAGACGGAAGTTTTACACTCTGAAGCTTTGGACTGGACCGCTCGGAAAATCTGCCTTGCATTTTTTATCAGCGAGCCAGCGAGTTGTTGGCTTGGAGATGCGAGCGTGTTGGCACGCCTGCGAAGCCACCTAAAAAAACTCAGTTCCGTCAAGTGACAGGACTGAGTTGTTGAAATGGTTGTCAGGTTTCGCCCTGGCTTGGGCAGCGCTCAAAGCCCGAGGTCGCTCTTATAGCCCGAGGTCGCTCTTATAGCCCGAGGTCGCCGAACAGCGGTGTGCTGAGGTATCTTTCACCTAGGCTGCACATGATGGTGAGGATGTTGTTTCCCTTCATTTCAGGGCGAGCAGCAACCTGTGCTGCCGCCCACATGTTTGCGCCGCTACTGATGCCGCCGACGATACCTTCTTCCTTTGCAAGTTTACGTCCCCACTCGAAAGCGTCTTCGTCGTCGACTTGTACCACGTCATCGATCACGGAAGTATCGAGGTTTTTGGGGACGAATCCGGCTCCGATCCCCTGGATTCGATGCTTGCCGGGGTCACCGCCACTAATCACGGGTGAATGCTTCGGCTCGACGGCAAACGCCTTGAAGTTGGGATTCTGCTTTTTGAGAAACCGTGTAACTCCGGTAATCGTTCCACCGGTGCCCACGCCGGCAACGATCGCGTCGATATCTTGTCCGCTATCGGCCCAAATCTCAGGACCGGTAGTTACTTCGTGAATCGCTGGGTTTGCTGGATTCTCGAACTGCTGCGGCATGTACGCGTTGTCGGTTGCGGCGACCAATTCGGCTGCCCGATTGATGGCCCCCTTCATTCCTTCTCCCGCTGGGGTCAGGACAAGGTTCGCGCCCATCGCCCTTAGCAGAGCTCGTCGTTCGACGGACATTGATTCAGGCATCGTCAGCGTCAGCTTGTAGCCCTTAGCAGCACAAACAAATGCCAAGGCAATTCCTGTGTTGCCACTGGTAGGTTCGATGACGTGGGTATCTGCATTGATGCTTCCATCTCGCTCACCCGCTTCGATCATAGCAACGCCAATGCGATCTTTGACGCTGTTGAGTGGTTGGAAGAACTCGCACTTGGCAAAGACCGTGGCACCGTCACCGGATGCCAGACGGTTGATTTGAATCATCGGTGTATCACCGATTGCCTTGGTAGCGTCTGAGTAGCTTTTATCGCGTGGCATAGGAACCTCGTTTAACGGGGAACAGTCAACGGTGAAAAAAGGTCGTAACCTTCCCGGCCCATGAGCAACGATTGCACTTGGTCGGCCGGTTCTTCTTGAGTGAAATGTAGGTGGTGTAGATAGATCTGCCGTAGGTCAAGCTGTCAATTGGCAAGCCTGAATGCCTTGATCTTCAACTCGTGGACGGATGTTGCTCCGTCCTCACACGATGTCCGCGTGATGCCGAGAAGTTTGCGTTTCGGATAGTCATGGCAAATTGCGTCCGTGCAAGGTGATGTGCTGGGGGATGACGGTCGTTCAATCCGGGGTCAGTCGACCGTCCACGTATCACCAGAGGTGAACAGGGCGTCGAGATCACCATCACCTTTGTTTTCAGTGGCTGTGGCTACTTGGTCATTAATCTGATCATCGTATGTCGGGACTCCTTCCACGGCTCGCAGCACACCAATGGGCTCCGGCATGGCTGGATAGGACATTCGCGCCATCATCATATGAATTGACGGGTTGGGGTCTTTCTCATCGTGGATTAGTAGGTCATCGGCGGGCACATCCGAAGTATTTACGATCTCCAAGTGTGTGCCGACCAAGCGAATTCCTTTGGTTCCATTGGCGAAGACCAATGGCTTGCCGTGTTCCAATTCCACCACATTATCTGCGCGTTGTTTACGCTCTTGTGCGTAGGCCATTGCACCGTCATTGAATACGTTGCAGTTCTGATAAACCTCCACTAGCGATGCACCTTTGTGCGACGCGGCGCGTTTCAGGGTCTCGCCCAGATGTTTGACATGGGCATCGATGGTTCTGGCAACAAAGGTTGCTTCGGCTGCAAGTGCCACTGAAAGAGGGCTCAGTGGATGGTCGATTGACCCCATGGGAGTGCTCTTGGTGATCTGGCCCTCAACACTGGTGGGGCTGTACTGCCCTTTGGTGAGTCCGTAGATCCTGTTGTTGAACAAAACGATATTGACATCGAGGTTGCGGCGGAGAGCATGGATGAAGTGGTTGCCAC
>JBPCVE010000425.1:0-8904 GCA_051010795.1 Rubripirellula sp. | reverse complement strand
GGTTCACTTCGTTTTATTCACAGACGGTTTGTGGTCCATCCCGTTCAGCTCTGCTGACTGGTCGGCATCCAATCCGTAGTAAAGGCTGGGGGATGCCTGCCAGTGAAATCACCTTCGCTGAAAAACTTCGGGGTGCGGGTTACCAAACAGCTTGCATTGGAAAGTGGGATGTTTCGAATCGTAAGCCGATCATTGAACGCATGCCCAACGCACAAGGTTTTGAATATTACTTTGGCACTCTTGGTGCGAACGATGGCGGCGAGGTGACATTTCACGAGAACAATGAGAAGGCGGGATCAACCCGGGACATGGGAAGCCTGACCACGCTGTATACAAACAAAGCAATTGACTATCTCAAAGATCGGCGTGATCCCAAAAAGCCATTTGTGTTGTACGTAGCGCACACGATGATGCACACCATCATCGATGCCTCAGAGCGTTTCCGTGGCAAATCTGATGGCGGTCTGTATGGTGATGTCGTCGAGGAATTTGATTACGAAACGGGACGTTTACTTGACACCATTGATCAACTTGACCTGCGTGACAACACACTCATCATCTACACGAGTGATAATGGACCTTGGAATCAGGACAAGTACACAAAAAAGAAGAAGGGTCATCCCGCAGGTTCTGTTTTCTGGGGTGACGCAGGGCCACTACGCAACGGAAAAGGCTCGCCGTACGAAGGTGGTTATCGATTGCCTTGCATCGTTCGCTGGCCGGACAAAGTCCCCGCGGGAAGAACATCGGATGCCATCTTTGCCACAATTGACTTCATGCCAACATTTGCTGAACTGACGGGCTACACCATACCAAGCGACCGCCGCATTGACGGAATCGATCAAACAAACCTGCTGTTGGGAAAGCGGGACTCAGGCCGTGACCATTTTTATTTTCAAGGCGCGGGAATCCGTCTGGGAAAATGGAAATACTTGAAACCCGCTGCTTTCTTTCATAACTACGCAGTGGAGGATGATCGCTCGAAAGTCGATGAACTGTACGATCTGGAGAACGACCTGGGAGAAAGAGCAAATCTTGCTTCAAAGCATCCTCAGAAAGTCGCAGAGCTGAAAAAACTGATGTCCGCAGTAGAGCAATCTGACCGCCTTCGCCCTGAAGACAGCAAAAGATAAATCACAGATCGGCAGAAATTGAGACCAGGAAACGAGATCCATGACACAGCAATCTGAAGCAAAGAATCGACGTCGCTGCGGTATTGAGCGTCGCAATTTCATCCAGTACATGGCGGCCGTATCGGCAATTCCCTCTGTCGCAGCGATGGCAGAGGAAATCACTGGCCAGAGCCACGAATTCAAGGATTATCCGTTCACCCTGGGCGTAGCATCTGGTGATCCCGAACCGGACGGAGTTGTCATTTGGACACGGCTTGCACCGTCTCCTCTGAATGGTGAGGGCCTGCCCAAGGTGCCCATCACGACCAGATGGGAAGTTGCCACCGATGAATCTTTCAGCGACATCGTGCGTAGCGGCAATACGAGTGCCATGCCCCAACTCGGCCACTCAGTTCACGTTGAAGTAACTGGGCTCATGCCTCACCGATGGTACTTTTATCGATTTCATGTGGGCAAACAAACTAGCCCAACGGGACGAACCCGAACCGCTCCTGATCTGCAAGCAACACCGGATCAAATCCGTTTTGCATTCACAAGTTGCCAACACTACGAGAGTGGGTACTTCAACGGTTATCCGCACATGCAGAAGGAAGACCTCGATCTCGTCGTGCATTTGGGGGACTACATTTACGAATACGGCGGCCAAGACAACCGCCCACGTAAACACATTGGTAATGAAATCCAGACCTTACAGGATTATCGCACACGGTACTCGCAGTACCGACTCGATACGATGCTGCAGGAAACGCACCGACTGTTTCCCTGGATCGTAACTTGGGACGACCACGAATTTGACAACAACTATGCCAACTTAGTATCCGAAGAGCAGGGGGTGTCTCCCGAATCATTCTTGATGCGTCGCAAGAACGCGTATCAAGCCTACTATGAATTCATGCCGCTGCGACGGCGGTCATTTCCACAGGGTCCTAACATGACTTTGTACCGTGGTTGCCAATATGGAAAGCTGGCGAATTTCCACGTGCTCGATACCAGGCAGTATCGAACGGACCAACCAAATGGTGATCACCAAAAACCGATGACAGGAAAGGTCTTTGATTCCAACGCAACCATGCTGGGCAAAACGCAGGAGAACTGGTTAATGTCCAGCCTTGCAGAATCACAGGCGACATGGAATGTGCTGGCCCAGCAGGTAATGATAGCTCCACTGAATCGCGGCGAAGGGAATGATCGGCGTTACAGCATGGACCAATGGCCGGGCTACGAAATCAGTCGTCGCCGACTTCTAAAATTTTTCCATGACCAGAAAATTTCCAATCCGGTTGTTCTGACAGGTGACATTCACGTGAATTGGGTCAATGACCTGCAACTCGATTTTGAAAAGGCTGACTCGCCCATCGTGGGGACTGAACTGGTTGGCACATCGATGACTTCGGGAGGAAACGGTGGCAAGCCAATTCGAGAATATGAGCGAGCAGCATCACAGAATGACTTTGTGCAATGGCACAATACAAATCGCGGGTATGTATCTTGTGAAGTCACACCGAAAGCATGGACGACCCATTTCCGAGCAACGCCTCAAGTTGAAAAACCTGACTCTCCGATCACCACCGCTGCTTCTTTCGTGATTGAAGCAGGAGAACCAGGTGCAAAGCGTGCGTGATTTGAATCACGTCACGATCGTGATGACGATCAGCAACTCTCCTCAATCCATGCGAACACCAATCTGCAACAAAATGTTTGCGTACCGCTGCTGATCGGCAGTCTGAATGGTCAACACATGATCGGGCGTACTGACCGCATCGTAGAATTTCCACTTATCAATGGGCTCCAAATCCAGGTCGATACCTGCATCCTTGATCGTTTTACGATAGTCATCCCATACAGGAGGATCGCCATCCAGTGCATAAGGACCGCTTGTTTCGGTCTCCATGGTCTGGATGGTTTCCACGGGCACGGCTGACAGAACAGCTTCCAGAACTTGATTGCAGGTCGGAACGCCCGGCATCAAATTAAGACTGATCAATTCGGCGCGTGGCCCCCGTTTGCTGGCTGCGGGATAATTCCCATCAGCGATCAGCACAGTACTGTGGTGTCCAGAGGCAGCCAAAATGGCGTTAATTTGTGGATGAATCAGCTTGTGACGTAGCATTCCAGGCACACTCTTCGTGAAAGTAGGTAAGGACGGTGAACGACCGCATCTCGTCTCATCGGATGTTTCCGCTACGATAGTAGCGACTAGCGTCCCTTCGCGGTTACGAATCGGAAAGCCGCATTGTGACGGAGACGCGTTTTATCGGAAAGTGTGTTGAATCGAAGACTAAAACTTGGCACGTTCCTCGGGACTGGACTCTATATCCATTGGTCCTTTGGGCTCATGATCGCCTACATCGCCCTGAGTGCATCGGGTGATGGAATGGTGGGCGTCCTGTATTCCGTCGCACAATTACTTGGCGTGTATCTTTGCGTCACGTTGCATGAATATGGGCACGTCTTGGCAGCCAGACGGTACGGCATCAGCGCGGTCGACATCACGTTGCTGCCCATTGGTGGGGTTGCCCGACTCAAGTCCATGCCCCGTATACCATGGCAGGAGCTCGTCGTAGCAGTCGCTGGCCCTGCGGTGAACGTGGTGATTGTCACTTTGCTGCTGTGTGGATTCATCTTTTTTTCCAATGAAGCACTTTTATACGCTTTCAAAGGTGCCTTGACCTCAGCGATCTCGGGGCAGGGCATGGATGAGCAGACTCTTCAGACGATGGAGGCTGTCCTGATGCGTCCTTCCTTTACGGGTTACGCAATGATGTTGGTCGGCGTCAATTCAATGCTAGTCCTGTTCAACATGCTTCCAGCATTTCCAATGGATGGTGGACGTGTTTTTCGTAGCCTTCTGGCAATGTTTCTGAGTTACCGGCGAGCCACATGGATTGCCTCACGTGTAGGCCTTCTTTGTGCTGCGGCGATGGCGTTTTTCGCATTGAATTCCACTCCGGTGCTGTGGATCCCAGTCTTGATTGCGGCTTTCATTGGATATGCTGGCATCGCAGAAGCAAAACAGGTCGACACCATGGAGTCGGTACGCGGTTTGACTGTCCGACAAGCCATGGTGCCAACCAATGCCAGCATCCCAATGGACACCCCACTCACTCAGATTTTTCGCATTTGGCAATCTCATCCGATGCAGGCACTACCCGTCGTTAGCGACCATGGCGTCGTCGTCGGCATGCTTCACCTTCGAGATGTCAAACTCGCAATCACAACCAAGCAGGATGGACTCACCCCTGCCAGCGAACTGGTTGATCGAAAAAACTATCTGGGGCCAGCACGAATCGATGAACCGCTTGAAACCGCGATCCAGCGTGGCAGCCGACAAACACGACAAATTCCCGTGGTGGATTCTGATGGTTATCTGATGGGAATCCTTGACTTGGATTCGATGCTGATGCGAGCTGAATTGGCGACCGACGATCTGCTTCGTCGCGAGAATGAATCTTCAATTGAACCGGATGATCTGATCAACGCTAAATTGCTAACACCACGCAACTTGCCGGATCGCCCAAATGATTTCAGTCACTTTGATCAAACGAACTGACATCAACAAACTTTTCTGGTGGTCGGATGCATCGCTGGTGAGAAGCAGACAGCCTTTTCTATCCAAATCGAAACCTGTTTCTAAAGCGTTCCTTCTTCAGCTTGTCCACAATCCGCATCGCTGACCGATCTTTCAATCTGGATCGTAGTGTGATCAATATTGAATTGTGAATGCAACATCTCGCTAGCATCTCTTAGCAACTGGTCATCATTCTCCAAATTCGGCCTTACCAGGTGCGCTGTCATGGCAACTTCAGTTGTGCTCACCGCCCACACATGCAGATCATGCACCTCAGTGACATTGGGCAATTCCGCCAACGCGTCATGTACTTCTTCGAAATCGATATCGGGTGGCACCGCCTGCAGTGCCAGATGAACTGAGTCTTTGAGCAGGCCCCAAGTACCAATAAAAATGACAGCAGCAATCACGAGGCTTGAAACAGGATCAACCCACGACCATTGCGTCCACATGATCACAAAACCGGCGAAGACGACACCGAGTGACAACAAAGCATCCGCAGCCATGTGCAGATAAGCACCGCGAATATTGAGATCCGATTTGCTTCCTCGCACAAAAAGCAACGCTGTGCCGGTGTTGATGATCACACCAACGGTCGCCACTGCAATCACCATACCAGCAGGAACATGTGTTGGCTCTGCCAGACGACCGAGGGCTTCCCAAGCAATTCCACCCACCGCAACGAGTAAAAGTAATCCGTTGAACACAGCGCCCAAAATTGTGGAACCACGCCAACCATAGGTTCGGTGTGAACTGGGTGGCAATTTGGCCAGTGCATAACCACCCCACGCCACTAACAAACCCAGAACATCGCTCAAGTTGTGTCCTGCGTCAGCCAACAATGCAAGTGATCCGGTATACCATCCAAAAAACGCCTCCACGCCGACAAAACCAAGATTCAAAATGACGCCGATTGCAAATGCCCGTCCATAAGACTGACCAGACGGGTGATGATGAGCACATTGATGCATTAGCAACAGCCTGGAAAGTAAGCTTGGTCCGGACACTGACAATCAATAAGCGATTCAGCAACTGTCAATTTCGGGACGAAAAAATGGTACGGCAACATGGCCAATCAACCTTCTTTCTCGATCATCAACCGACCGGTTCAACGGGTACACATGCCTCACCATGAATTTAAAAAAATGGAGGATGTGATCCAACAGATCACAAAAACGGCAGAAATGTCACCGCGGTAAAATGGGTTCATTGAGTGCGCTGTCGTAAGCTCCAAAAATAAATAAGGCAATGCGAAAGATCATGAAAATCAACAGTAACATTACTGTGACAACAATAATGGCCGACACCGTGCGTGAGATGACCTTCAGCGCAACCCTTGCTCGTTCATCATACTCATCGGCGAGGTGAGCCATGGACTCGGAGTCAGTCCCAGAGTGCTCCGCGATTTCAACCCTTCCGATAAAATCAGCTGGCAAAATTTTCATCGACTCCAGCGCACCCGACAATGTCGCCCCTGCAAGAATCGCTTTTTCAACATCATCAGCAGCGGCGCAGTAGTAATCACTATCGGTGCTGTCCAGTGCTAACGAGATCGCCAGAGTTGGCTCCAATCCGGATCCCAGCGCTATTGATAAGCCCCGACAAAACCTGGCAATCGTAATTGTCTGGATGGATGCTCCAATCACGGGAACCATGTAGACCAGAGGAATCAAGTTCTGCACACCGGCTACGTTCTTGAAAAAGCACAAGATGCATGAACCAATGATGCCAAAAAACACGAAGAGGTACATCCAGAAAATCAGAACGCCTTTCCCACCACTCAGCCCGAACCCGAGAATGTCAGCCATTCCACCACCGGTTCCCGAACCAAGAATTCCCATGATGTAAATTAATAACGAGATCACGAAAATTCCGAAGACCAATTGCAGAACGGGCAAGATGATCGCAGAAATGAAACTGCGCCTTAGCTGGGCTTGCTGTTGGTAGTGCTCGCTGAGCAAGAAGAGCAGATATTCCAATTTACCGGTGGCTTCGCCAACTTGGACCATGACCTTCATCAATGTCGGAAAAAAAGCATTTTGGCCCATCAACACATGGAGCTGTTCACCTTTTTGCACTCCCTCAATCAATCCCTCCATCGCCCGACATTGCTTTGCGGAGCCGATCTTTGCTTCGCTCTTCAACAGCACAAGGACGTCTGCACCCGCGTGCAATCCAGTACCGAAGCGATGGCAGAATGAGGCTGCTGCAGAAATGGGCATTCGCTTAGAAAACACGCTAAAAAGCCTCACACGACATGAATGGACCGGACACTGACCCCATTGTGGCCACAATGGCGAGTCAATTGGTAGAGGCTACCTGTTTCACGCCGCTCGTTTCCCAATATCTTGGGCATGATTGAGTTCACGGCCTGAGCAACCTTCATAAGCACTCAGAGTTTCCTCAACCTGCTGAAGTTGCTCGGATGCCGTCTGTGAGAGATCGACAAACAGCGTGAGGACGCCTGAGATGACACACCACGAGGCCTGCTCGTCATCAAGCACTTCCATCCGGACCTTGAAACCTGTTGCCCTAGCATCATGCAGGCGTTGCCTCAGCCTTGAAACCACGTTATCCGCGGCCAAATCGCCATTTTGCGATCCAACGGCGGCAAATTTTCCTTTTGCAATCATTGGGGGTCCTGTGGTTTGACGGGCCAAGCAGCGCAGCCACTGCAAGCGAAACAAATTACCCACCCGCCGAGGTCAGACACCGACGTGGCAAACTGTGCGGGATCGATTTTTCGGTCTGTAGCAAATGCACCGGCTTCGACGATAGATCAGGTCAGGGACAGGACGAGTACGTGCTGTTGTCAAATTTCATTTTTCCGGCCGGCCAAGTCAACATGCAGTCGCAGCATTCCAGCAACACAAGTCACTCGCCAGCCACCCCGGTCCCCGCACAAGCGACGGCCGCTGAGGTCGTCGACCCACAGCATCAAATTCAGTATCTGAAAAACGAACTGAAGAAAGCTCAGGCACTCGCAGCACTCGGCGAATTAACTAGCACTGCGACGCACGAATTCAACAATGTGCTGATGACCATCATCAACTATGCACGACTTGGGATCAGAAATCGAGATGAAGCCAGTCGTGATAAAGCACTCAGCAAAATTCTGGAGGCTTCTGAGCGAGCAGCGAAAATCACAGCAACGATCCTTGCACAAGCCAAGAATCGAAGCGAGAGCATGGAACCCACGGACTTGGCGGCAATCATTACTGATTCGCTCGTATTGCTGGAACGGGAAATGCGAAAGTACCGTATCGCAATCGAGACTCAACTTGATCCGGCTGCCCCCAAAGTTGTGGCTAGCGGAAATCAGATTCAGCGTGTGCTGCTGAACCTCCTAATTAATGGACGACAATCCATGCCAGATGGGGGCACCATCCTGATCCGCTTAAGTCCAAGCAGCGATGGTAAGTTTGTGGAATTGGTGGTCCGTGATTCAGGATCTGGTATCCCGCGCGAGACCTTGCCACACATCTTTGATGCCTTCTATACAACCAAAGATGGCCCTGATGAGTCGGGTAAGGGTGGTACAGGCTTGGGCTTAGCTGCCTGCAAAGAAATTATCGATAGTCACCAAGGACGCATCCGCGTGGAAAGCACCGTGGGACGAGGCACAGCCTTTATCATCCGCCTGCCTGTAAGCAAAGAAGGCTAAACGGGGATAGCCGTCGGCGTACGCTGGTAGTTGTGGCAGAGTCAGGAATACGGCAAATGTTGCCGTTGGATTGATCGTTACACCTGCGTGCAGCAGTCATTGGACAAATCGAAAGATCCGCCCTCCTCCTGACATCGTGCTCATCAGGACCTCTCCATCGTCGGTTTGACCGAAGGTGAATACTGGCAGATTATCCCAAATGATTGGTCGATTTTCGGTCACCGTTGTGTTCTCGGAATCGTATTTCAAGGCCCACAGTCGCCCGCTGATGTAATCACCGTAGAGATAATAACCATCGAGAATCGGCGTCTTGCTGCCCCGATAAACAGCGCCACCTGTGATTGACTTTCCCCAAGCTTCCGTGTGGGGATACTCAGCAATCGGATCGATCAACTCAGCACTTGGGCCTGACCCCGGGCCACCTGCGAGCGTAAAGGCATGAGCGGCCTCTCGCAGATTCCAACCATAGTTCCCACCCGCACGAATCAGATTAACTTCTTCCCATTCGTTCTGCCCCACATCTGCTGCCCACAAATCCC
>JBPCVE010000424.1:0-2779 GCA_051010795.1 Rubripirellula sp. | reverse complement strand
CCCGTACGCTGCTCTCTGCACACATGGACACGGTCCCAATCTGTGTTGGCAGCCAACCCGTCGTGGAGGGTGATGAAGTCCATAGCAGTGCTCCGACCGGCTTGGGCGCGGATGACAGGGCAGGCTGTGGCGCCATCCTGACAGCGATCATAGAACGGCTCAAACAAGGAGATGAAAATTTCCCCCCAGCGGTTGTCAGCTTCCTCGTTCAGGAAGAGATCGGACTTGAGGGTGCCCGAAATCTGGACATCACCAAAGTCGGACAGGTCGATCGTGCCTTTAATTTTGACGGTGGGACGGTCGAAAAACTGACAATCGGTGCCATCGGTGGCGAACGCATGAGTATCAAAGTCACTGGCATCCCAGCTCATGCCGGTGTCGCCCCTCAGGAAGGCGCCAGCGCCATTGTGATGGCATCTCGAGCTATCGCTGATCTAGATGCCCGCGGGTGGCTCGGAAAAGTTCAACAAGGAGATCAAGCCGGTACCTCGAACGTGGGTGTCTTTCAGGGTGGTGAAGCAACCAATGTCATCACACCTGAAGTCATTCTTCGCGCCGAAGCACGAAGCCATAGTGCCGAAATGAGAACTCGCATTGTCAGCGAAATCAGACAGGCATTTGAACGTGCTGCTGCCGAAGTCACCAACCACGAGGGCGCTGCTGGATCAGTCGAATTTTCCTCAAACGTTGACTACGAATCCTTTGCACTTGCAGAGGATCACCCCTCGATCGCCGCAGCAAGTGACGCGGTTCGCGTGGTAGGACGCGAACCTTTCCCCGAAATTTCAGATGGTGGACTGGACGCCAACTGGTTATTTCGACTCGGAATCGAAGCTGTCACTCTTGGATGCGGACAACGGAATATCCATACAGCCGACGAAAGGCTGGTCATCGCTGATTATCTGGATGCCTGCAAAATTGCGACCTGGTTGATAACTGAAGGCGCAGGTCATGAAGGATGATGATGAGCTTTGCCTCTGCTTTCATGTCACTAAACGGAAGGTAATGCAGTACATCCGTGTCAATCAACCAACAGTGCCGAGCCAACTGTCCGAGTGCTATGGAGCAGGCACCGGTTGTGGATGGTGCAGACCGTTTTTGAAACGCCTGATGGAACAACCAGACACGGATACGGAACTTCTGCCTGACTCAGATGCCTACGCGGCCAACCGGCGGGAATATCGTAAAAAGAACGAGTGAACGGACAGCAATGGCAAAGCAAATCCCCGCGATTCACTGACTTCGCTGGCAATTACCAAGCTAGTTCTGAAGGAAAGAACTCTGCAATCAAATCCATGTAGAACGGCTTCAACTGTTCAATGTCTGGCCGCTCGTCACTTTTGGAATACAGATCATAGGGATTGAATTTACGAACCCATTCAAAGAGCTGATGGTCTCGTTCGCTAAAAAGATGCTGGTAAGCGTTTTCTCGATGCCCAGGATAGAACGAGTGATAACGAATCATGTACTGGGCTTCGATCGGTAAATATAGCTTTGTCACATGATAAAGGTATTCATCGTGCCCCCACGACATGATGACATTTTCCAAACCTGCATGACGTTGATAAATCCCACACTCGGTTGAATAAACAGGGTGCCCCCAATCAGGATTCGATCGAAAAAAATCGTGGTAAACGATGCTGGGTGAATAAGCACAGCCCACCGGAAACGTGTCACCCACAACAGCCCATTGCGGCTCACCAAACAGACACAAGATCTTTCCCAGATCGTGAATGAGCCCAGTCAGGATGAACCAACGAGGATGCCCGTCGGCTCGAATCGATTCGGCTGCCTGCAGCAAGTGCTCGATTTGCGATAATTCAGTATCGGGATCACTGTCATCAATCAGGGTGTTCAGAAACTCCATCGCTTCCCAAACACCCATCTGTTGACGATTCAGAGACAGAAACTGTTGGCGTTTTTGCTTCACAAAATCGAACGTCTGACGCTGGTGGTTCAGACGATAAAAAGCTTTGACCGATGGCTTTGTTTCCGCCTGATAGTTCCGGAACTCCGAAACTGATTGCTCATCCTGTTCCGCCGATGGATACCGTCGCGCAAGATCGGCTTCCCATTGATCGGGATCAGACATGGGATTGTTTTCATCCACGGTGATCTGCCTTTCGGTACCCAATAAAAACCCGGCGCTGCCTGTAGCCGCTATTGGGTCACCTGCACAACCCGCTGACACACTCGCGACTCAAACTCCTGCGACCTCCGCCGCCTTGAACACCACTTTGGCACGTTTGAAACCGAGCCGCTCATAAAGGCGGATCGCAGCCGTATTATCGGTCGTCACTTCCAAGTGCATGCGCTGCAAACCAGCGGCGCGAAAACCTGCGGCAGCCCGCTCCAAAAGAACAGAACCCAACCCAAGACTTCGGTGCCCAGGATCAATCCCCAGATTCTGAACAGCTCCCCAGCCCTCAAATTGCAGCCCCTGAATCGTACCGATCGGCTGCATCGTTCCCGAATCGGAATCCCTATAGCGGCACAACCAAGTCGCCTGTGGCACAAAGCTGGCACGGGAAGTAATTTCCCGCATCAATCTCAGACAACCATCACGTCGACCCAGGCAGGGAAATACATTGGCATCCAGCTCACAACGAAAACTGTGAAATTTGGCGGTTGCGTGATCTCGAATCAAATCCACTGAATACGGCACCAAGTCATAGCCAAGCGGCACAGGAACGGACTCTGGCACGCCATGTCTCAGGTCGTACTCCATCCGAAAGCGTTTGAAATAAGTCAGTCCCATGCCATCCCACCAGAGCGTCAT
>JBPCVE010000423.1:0-45027 GCA_051010795.1 Rubripirellula sp. | reverse complement strand
GGCGACTTAGTCGAACCGAGTACCAAAACTCTATCCGGGATCTTCTTGACCTCGAGATTGATGCCACTGAATATTTGCCCGCTGACGAATCAAGTGACGGATTTGATCACACGCGAATGCGACACCTCTCACCCACCTTAATAACTCGGTACTTGAATGCAGCTCGCCGCATCTCCCAGTTAGCCGTAGGCTTGCCTGCTTCTTCTCCAGACGGTCACACCTACCGGATCCGACCAGATGTGACTCAAGAGCAGCACGTCCTTGGCTTGCCACTGGGAACGCGTGGCGGTCAATCCTTCTTGCACCACTTCCAGCAGTCAGGCACCTACCAAGTTGAGATAAGGTTGACGCGTGACCGAAATGATGAAGTTGAGGGACTTAAAGGAAAGCATGAGCTTCTTGTTCTTATTGACAAAGACGTACGAGGCAGCCTTGTCGTAGAACGTCCAGCCAGCGGCAGCCTTGCCGACTTTGATGACCGCAAATTCACCACACGAATACGTGTACCTGCGGGTCCTCACCAAGTCGGCGTTACCTTCCGCCGAACGTCTGGCTCGCTTGAAGAAACGATACGCCAACCTCTCAACGTTCATTACAACTTGCACCGGCACCCGCGATTAAGTCCAGCAATTTACGAACTGTCTATCACTGGGCCCTATGCCGACGACACGCCATCCCAGAGTCCCACACCTGAAACAGAGCCCCCCAGCCGAAAACGGATTTTCGTTGCTCGGCCAGAAGCTGATCTGACCGCCAAATCGGCAGCAACTCAGGTGTTGACACCCTTGGCACGCCGGGCATACCGGCGTCCATTAACCCCCCGCGATATGACGCGTTTGTTAAGTTTTTTCGAAACTGAACACGCGGCGTATGGGTACGAAGCCGGCATCCAATCTGCCATCGCAGCAATCCTTGCCAGCCCGCATTTTTTTCTAAAACTGGAGGCAGCCCCCAGCCAGTCAACCCCGAACCAAGCATACGCGATCAACGATCTTGAACTCGCGTCACGGTTATCCTTCTTTCTGTGGAGCTCACTTCCCGATGAAGAGCTTCTGAGCCTTGCGGAACAGGGTCAACTGCATCGTCCTGAGATACTGCCAGCTCAAGTTCAGCGAATGTTGGCTGACGTGCGTTCCAGAAACCTGGCAACCAATTTTGCCAGTCAGTGGCTGCAACTGCGAAACCTTGCAGCGATAACACCCGATGCACGCAAGTTTCCTGACTTTGATGACAACCTGCGTCAAGCCATGCGTCGTGAGACCGAACTGCACCTTGAGGCGTTAATCAGAGAGAACGGAAGCATCCTCGACCTGCTACAGACCGAACACACTTTTTTGAATGAGAGACTCGCAAAGCACTACGAAATCCGAGGTGTTTCAGGTAGTCGTTTCCGTCGCGTCAAGTTGACAGGTCAGGAGAGGCGAGGCGGTCTGTTACGTCATGCGAGCATTCTAACCGTAACCTCTTATGCAACGCGGACCTCTCCTGTTGTACGTGGCAACTGGGTTTTAGAGAATATTCTTGGGGCTCCTGCACCACCGCCACCGGCCGACGTCCCGGCCCTGGAAGAACAATCTACCGCTGGTGAATCAGCTAGCGTCAGAACAAGGCTGTTGCAACACCGCCAAGACCCCGCCTGTGCGAGCTGCCACGACTTGATGGATCCTATTGGCTTTGCCTTGGAAAACTATGATGCCGTCGGACGCTGGCGGGAGCGCGACCAAGACGAACCCATTCTGACCAGCGGACAACTTCCAAGTGGCAATCAGTTTGATGGCATCGACGACCTCGAAGATGCACTTTTAGAGCAACCTGAGCGGTTTGTAACGGCCTTTACCGAAAAGCTGCTCACCTTCGCTTTGGGGCGGGGGACAGAATCAAACGATGGTCCAGCAATACGTAAAATTGAAAGAGACGCAAAAGCGGATAATTTTCGTCTTTCAGGAATCATTCAAGGCATTGTTCGCAGCGTCCCGTTCCAACTAAGGATGTCCCCATGAGTTTCAACGCAGGAAAATACATCACGGGCAGATGCCTTTCACGCCGCACCGCTCTCAGAACTGCCAGTGCTGCTTTGGGAATCCCGCTGCTTGATGCGATGTTACCAGCAGGACCGGCGGCAGCCCACTCATGGTCACGGCAGTCAGTAAAACGTTTGCAATACGTTTATATGCCCATGGGGTGTGATCATTCACGTTGGACACCCAAAGACGCGAATCTCAGCGAACTGCCAACTATTCTTGCGCCACTCAAATCAGTTCGAGAGCGCATCAACGTGCTCAGCAACCTGGAGCTTGCGAAGGCATACCCAGGGTCACATGCGACCTCCAACTCCGCCTTTCTAAGCTGCGCCACCGCAAAACACACAGAGTCGACCGACTACTTTCTGGGAACCACCGCCGACCAAATCGCGGCCAAGCATCTCGGCAATGAAACCAAATTGCCGTCAATGGAACTATCGATGGACCTGACGCAGATGGCTGGTCAATGCGATAACGGCTACGCCTGTGCGTACCAGAATAACCTTTCGTGGTCGTCACCAACCACACCTTTGCCCTCGGAGGCTCATCCGAGAATTGTATTTGAGGCAATGTTCGGACAAGGTGGTACTGCAAGCGAGCGTGCGAACTCACGCAAGCAACAATCCAGCCTGCTCGATTCCATGGCCGATGAAATCTCGCAATTGAAGCATCAGGTTGGACCTGCTGACAAACGGATTATTGACCAATACCTTGACTCTATTCGCAGTGTAGAAAAGCGTTTGGAAAAGGCGGAGTCTGGGCAGAACAACGGCAAACACCGCGACTTTGAGCGGCCCTTGGGCGTCCCAGCATCTTACGAAGAACATGCCAAGTTGCTGATTGACTTACAAGTGCTCGCCATGCAGGCCGATCTCACTCGAGTCATTACCTTCCAACTCGCCCGAGAGACTTCCAAACGCAGCTATCCTGAAGTAGGCGTACCTGAATCCCATCACCCTCTGAGTCACCATGGCAACAATCCGCAGAAGATCGAGCGTCTTGCCAAAATCAATCGATTTCATGTCTCGTTATTTGCGTATCTGCTGACACGCCTTGCTGCCACCGACGAACGCAGCACGCCTCTTTTGGACAGCACCGTCTGCTTGCTTGGCAGTGGGATGGGGAACCCGAATGTGCATGACCACACCAACCTGCCCACCATCGTCGCTGGCGGAAACGCTGCAGGATTCAATGGTGGAACCCACATCGAATATCCAAAACATACGCCTCTAGCGAACATTCACCTGACACTTCTCCAGAGTGTCGGCCTGGAAATGGAATCATTTGCGGACTCCACAGGACCCTCAGCGGAACTGACACTTCCGCGCAGAAAATAAGATCCCGAACTTGCACATGTTCCGACCTCTATTCCACCTGCCACGCGCGGCATCCTTCTTGCTTGTGTTGATCCTGAGCTGCTCTTTACAGGGTCAGCAAACGGACGAACCGATCCTGGCTGACGCAGTGGAGCAGAATCACTTTGCCTTGACTGAGCGTCTACTGGGGTCCAAAGCCGACGTCAATGCAACACAAGGTGATGGCATGACCGCGTTGCATTGGGCTGTTTACCACGACCGGCCCAAACTTACCAAGCAGCTGATTGCCGCAGGCGCAAAAGTAAATCGTCTTACAAAATTCGGGATTGCTCCCCTGACGATTGCGTGCCAAAACGGATCCGAATCCATCGTAAGAATGCTGCTGGACCACGGAGCTAACCCGAATACCATCCGCGATGGCGGTGAAGCTGCATTAGCAACAGCAGCCCGTGCCGCAGACTCTGGCCCCATCAAGTCCCTGCTTGCTGCAGGCGCCTTGATCGACCGCAAAGACAAAAGCGGACAAACGGCGTTAATGTGGGCAGCGGCAGCCGGAAACACCGAGGTCGTCAAAGTTCTGCTTCAAAAACATGCCGACCAATCCGTCACTTTGCCCTCCGGATTCACAGCTCTGACGTTCGCAATCCGTAATGGTCACACCGACGTGGTAAAGCAATTGCTACGTGATGATACGGATATCAATCAAACGCTGCAAAAAAGTGGTTCCGGAAAATCCAACTCAAAAACCGGCATATCTCTGTTAATGCTTGCCGTCGAGAACGCTCATTACGAACTTGCTGTCATGCTACTACAAGCCGGAGCCAACCCAAATGATGACCGAACAGGTTTCGCGCCGCTGCATGCATTGTCATGGGTCCGCAAGCCTGAGATCGGTGATAACGAACGTGGCAACCCACCTCCCCGCGGCTCAGGTGCGATCACGAGTTTAGAATTTGCCAAGGCGTTGGTTGCGCACGGAGCAGACGTCAATCTACCTAAGCGGAGAAATGGCGGGAGACACTTACGTATTTCGGTCAAAGGTGCGACCCCGTTTCTGTGCGCCGCTTCAACTGCCGATATTGCATACATGAAAACGTTACTCGCACTGGGAGCGGACCCCACAGCGACAACCTCCAAAAATCAGAATGCTTTGTTGATGGCCGCAGGAATTGACGAGGGCCCCAACGCTGACGGGCCCGGAACCGCGGCGGAGCATCTCGCAGCAGTCACGTACCTACTAGGGCTTGGAGTCCACAATCTTGATGAACTTGACTCCAACAACCAAAGTGTGATGCACGCCGCAGCCTACAAATCGCTCCCAAAGGTGATCCGTTTGCTTGATTCAAAAGGTGCGAACATCGACATCTGGAATTGCAAGAATAAACAGGGCCGAACGCCTCTGGATATCGCAAGGGGCGATCGCCCCGGGAACTTCAAACCAGATCTAGACACCGCGCAAGCACTTGAAGAGGTCATGCAAAAACATCAAGTCAAAATACCAGCCGAAAAAACACCGAACGGAGAGCAGAAGGATAACTGGCCCTCCCGGCAACAATAACAGCGCAACAAAACAGATCATCGACGGCAAGCTCTCCCTAGGCAACCTGTGTTCTTGCAGCAATTCTCATCCGAACCAAGTCGCAACGATAGGGACGATTCCCCGAATAGCGGCCCATTTCAAGCGACTTCATTTACAGCCGCTGCACTTACAGCCGCGCCGCACTTCAATCGGTGATGAACGTGACCAAACGCCACCCGGACAACAGAGGCGACGTCGTCCCTTTGCCCCAACGCCTCGGGTACTTCATCTATCTGCTGCTTTCTTTATGCACCTGGTCGGCTGTTTTTCAATTGGATTCGATGGGAAATAACCCACCATTTTCCATTCGATCCATCATTCGGTCAAAATCCTGTTCCAATCGGTCATCTGGACTCTCTTCCCAATCCGGGTTTTCCCAGTCGGCCAGATTGTGAATGTGAACGAATGATCCCGCCTCAACGCCTGGGCCGATGTCTTCTGCAAATCGCTCCAAACGAGCTTGGTGCACCTGTTGATCGGGGTTGGCCGTCTGATTCCAACTTCTTGCGTGATACTCGAGCAACGCCTCATACAATTTCGGATCCCCGCCGAAACTAATCAGGTACCAATGCAGGGTCTTCCATTCCCGCTCCTCAGGCAGCGCTGCGCCAGGCCCAGATTCCGCGACGGGAATCCCGCGCACCAAATCAACTCGTTCGCCGCTGGCAGTACGTCCGTTGAACACGTAGGTCGTATTAAAACGAGCGGGAATGCAGAACATATGAAAATTTTGGCGGAGCATCGCTACATTTCCAAACCTGTAAAAACCATCGGGGTTACGCACCAACCAAGTCGTACCGGGACCACCATACAGTCCAGCAAAATTCCAAATGACGATGTAAACAAACAACCCAAGTGGAAGGAACACGGTAAACAACTTGTGTCCGATACGTCTCACCTGCCCAGCAGTTTGAACGGGTCCAACCGAAATGTTCCCTGAAGAGCCACCACCCAGTCTTGCCCAACGGAACTTATCCCAAAACATCGGGGGCAGAAACAGCAACCACGCCGCCATCGACACATACGTAAACTTGCCAACATCCATTGTCATTTCAATGCCAAGATGAAATGTCCAGAAGAACGCAACGGCAGCCAACCTCACCTGTGCAGTTCTATACGGAACAAATATCAAGCAAGGAACGAGCAACTCGATCGTTAATGTTGCATAGCTCATCATCGCGGTAAGCATTGGGAATTGAATCAACCAGTCGCTCACCGGACGTGCGTAGCAATCCTGTCGGAGGATAAAATCCATGGCGATACCACTGAGCCAAGGCTCGTTCCATTTTGACAAACCAGCAGTGACATACATCACACAAACTTGCAACAGTAGGCACGCAGTTCCCACGGAACAGACAACCCCGCCTTCTGTGATCTGGTTAATTGCAGGTATTTTCTTCCTGCTTTCGCGCCACTGGTCGACGGACCATGTCCTGCCCAACGGAATAAAAAGAGACCAGAAAACCAGCATCCGCAACAGAGTATCACCCCCGATGAGGTACATCGGATTTCTGACGTGAATTGATGCAATCAACAGCCAGCAGCAAAGAGTAGCCACACGCGTACAACAACCAACGCACAATAGCACGGCTGAACAAGCAAGCGACAGGAAAATAAACTGCTGAAAGCCAACACTATCAGACACATAATTGAGAGAGTAAGCCCCAGGCGACGCATGCTCTGCCAAAGCGGCGTTCAGGAAGCCTTGACCCGAGTAGAAAGACTCAGCGGAGCCGTATCGCACGACCGCATCGAGAAAGATCAGAATACCAATGACAACTCGGAACGCAGCCAGCGACCGCGTGTCGCATCCGAACAGTAGCAGCATGCGGCCTTGCATTCTTTACCCTAGAAATCCGTTACTACGCCATTGATTCAATCACGTGGATCCTACACAATTCCATCACTCGAGGACAACTTGAATCCAGCACCCTAAGGCTGACCCCAGAGGCGTCCCACAAAGCCGCTTGACCGAGGAGCACCGCCACTCAACAACCCTGCCTCACAATGCTGCAGTACCCGCCAGCGACCGCCCCCGTCGTACCTGAGACGGGATTCGCAGGCTGGTAGTTTTCAAATGCGAATCGGCTCCTCACTAGGACCAGTCCGAAGTCTAACAATCCCAGCAGGCCACGGCAGGGCTTCAACATGTTCATGGTGAGGTTCTGATGGATGTTCCACTGTATGCTGCGAGTGTCGGTCCCAATACAACCGTCACACTTGCAGGAAAGCACGGTTCCACTCACGACGCTAACAGCTGTTCGTTTGAGTAAACCCAAACAGATCCAACCCGTGTTTTTAACAAAGCAAGATGAAGACTTGGCGAGAACCATCGCCACGGCCTCTCGTTGCTCGCGTCGCCCATGCGGCGAACTACCTTCAGGTCAGCTGTCTTCCGCAGACCTTGAACCAGCCACAATCTGAACCACCCTGGGGCCCATGCTCAAACCTCAGCTGCACATCTTTCACTGAACACGCGTTTCTGCCGTACCGCATGGCCATCACCGCCGTCCCGGTTGGTTCGTCCTCAAAGGGCGCAAAGAATCCGCCACGACGCTTACCCCCGACGGGCTATCACCAAGTGTCCAACATTTGAAATGTGTAACTTTTGCTTCATCTTTTGGTGCAACTCCAACCAATACCGCCCCTTTTCCGTCAAACTTTGCCAATTTAGAACACACAAACCCACAGCTTCCTGAAAATTCTTCCAACGCTTGCCAAATCCCAATACTTCATTGGGAAATGCTGATTTGATCGGCTAGTCTGTAATAGGTATCTCGACCTCATCAAAGTGAACAAGTATGCGAACGTATCAAATTCTCATCACAGTCATTTGCAGCCTCGGATGTTTGAGTACTCTCCAAGCTGAGTTCGACGCGACCGCACTTCAGGCTGATATTCAAAAGACGATAAATTCCGCCCAACCGGCAGTGGTTGCCATTCGCGGTTCCCGCAGCGCGTTCAGTGGAGTGATTGTCAGTTCCGACGGGCATGTCCTTTCCGCAGGACACGCGGTCAAGCCTGGCAGCCGTTATCAGGTGATCCTTCCTGATGGGCGTAGTTTCAGGGCACGAGGCAAGGGGTCCAACCCGAAGGCTGACTGTGCCTTGGTACAAATCACCGATAACGTTCCGGACCTGCCGTTTGTTCAGATTGGCGAGTCATCCAATCTTTTACCGAATCAGCCGTGTATCGGCATCAGCTTCCCTGGCGGACAGGGAACGCGCGAGCAACCGGCAGTGCGTTTCGGGAGGATTGTCCGGCGTGCGCGGTCAGGAGGAATGCTACAGTCCACCGCGTTAATGGAACCCGGTGATTCTGGTGGAGCCCTCTTTGACCTCAATGGGCGTGTGATCGGAATTCACTCTCGGATTGGTCGCTCGATGACACAGAACTATGAAGTCCCCATCGATGTTTACAAAAATTTCTGGAACGAGTTGAATGCGGAAATCACCTTCACTGGAAATTCACGATTGATCCTGGGTATCGAAGCACGGCAGCGCGAAGACGCCAGCGGCATCACAGTGGAAAAGATTCGGGAAGAGAGCGTCGCTGCGAAAACTGGCATCCTCGTTAACGATGTGATTACAGTCATCAACGGCGACGACACCGGCTCGTTGACAGCACTTCGAGCGGCTTTGGCAAAGGCCGCCGAGAAACGCCTCGATAAGGTCTCAGTGCAAGTCAAACGCAAAGACGAAGTTGTGTCACTATTAGCTGACTTCTCAACTGAACTCCCCCCACCGGACATCGATCTTCCCAAATACAAGAACACTGATTTCCCGGCTCCCGAAGCGATCAAACAACTGGCAGACTTACCCAAACAGTTTTCTGAGTTAGAAAGCAGACTTGATGATGCTTGCGTCTTAATTCGCAGCGAATTTGGGACCGAGGATGACAAAAATTCGGTCATTATCGCTGGGACTCTTCTCGCAAATACGGATTTGATTGTCAGCAAGAATTCGATGGTCGGCGTCAAACCAACCGCAGATTTGGGTGAGACCCCATCCGAACTGGAGGTCATTCAACGCGATACGGTAAATGACCTCGTTCTGCTTCGCGCACCTGCAAAACACGCTGAAGGCGTATCCCTCAGCGCATCAGAAGATGCAACCACCCCTGCAGGAGTCTTCATCATCGCGCCCGACGCATCGGGCCCTGGTCAAGTGAGTATCGTCAGCGCGAGAACCTTTCGGTCCCAAAAACAGATGAGCCGCGGTTTTTTGGGGGTCGTACCAGCGACCTTCGGGAAACGCGAGGGGGCTGTACTGAATGAGGTCCGCCTTGACGGCGCCGCAAAGAAAGCGGGACTAATGGTGGGCGACGTCGTGACGAAGATGAACGACACGACCATCAAGACCGACCGCGACATGCGTTCCTTCCTCACAAAACTTGACCCCAAGGTCACCATCATCGCCAAGGTTCTGAGAGAAGGGAAAGAAATCGAAAAGGCGATCACGCTGGGCGCGTACCCGTCGAACTCGAACCATGCGGCAGATCGGATGGACAAAAGTGGCAGAAGAGATGGCTTCTCAACTGTGATTCTACATGATGCCACCTTGAAACCGGAAAAATGCGGTGGACCAGTTTTTGACCTCGCCGGCAATTTCATCGGTATGAACATCGCGAGGAACAGCCGCGTCCGGAGCTATGCGTTACCAATCACGGTCATCAAACAATTCGTTGACGATCAAAACTGAGGTGACTAGCAGGGATCACCAGCTTCCGGACGCTTGAGGACGTCCACACACAGACGGCAAGTAACCTGATCCATTTGACGCTGCATGCTTGGATGTCGGAAGACTGAACGCGGCATGGAGGAACGTTTGGTGGTTGCACGCTCCGAACCAGCGGTTCCTGGGTCCAAGGCACTGGGTACGCAAATCATCGATGCCTGCGGTACAGCGATGCAAAACCGCATCGTTAACGGGCTCCGTAATCGAACATCCAACACGAAAGCATTCCTTGCTTGAATCGCGACTCAAGCAATCGTTGCGGTTGTGTTTTTCACGGTTGCGAGCGCTGTTCTGCAATCGTCCGGGTGCGTTCCTGCACCAGTTCACCCATATGCTCTGTTGTTTTTGGTTCAAACAGCATGATAAGGCACTCACTCTCAGCCACCGGCTGATGTCGCACTCCTTTGGGCACGACAAACACTTCGCCAGCCTTCAACCGAACCGTCCGATCTTCCATCTCGATCCTCATCTCACCCTCAAGCACCATGAACATCTCGTCTTCATGCTCGTGCGAATGCCATGGAAACACTCCCTTGATTTTCGCCACCTTTACAAACGAATCATTCACCTCAGCAACGATACGAGGAGACCAGAAGTCATGGAGACTGGCAGCGACCTCGCATGAGTGGATCACACGACTCATAGGGAATTCATAAAAAGCAATAGAGAATAAACGTCTTCGACGCCACACACGCGTTCGACAAAACGAGCAGCCCGACAAGCCACCGTTTCCTACATACCATAACGTTCGACGAGCTCTGAATGAAGAGTCTTGCCTTTCGCAAGATCTTCTTCGCTCAACTGTTCTTGCAGACCCGTCACCTTTTCGTCGGCCTCAGAATGGCCATTATTCGCCGCCAACGAGAACCATGCATAGGCTGTCGCTTGATCAGCCATGACGCCTTCGCCCAGCTGATACATAACACCGACGCTAAACTGTCCATCTACATCACCCTGCTCTGCAGCCTGACGGTACCAGTGCATTGCTTGTACATAATCCTGCTCAACTCTGGTACCGTCGTCATACATCACTGCGAGGTTGTACTGGGCATCAATATCACCCTGTTCTGCGGCCTTCACAAACCACTTAACAGCTTCGACACTATTTCTGGGGACACCATCGCCCTCAGCATAAATACAGCCAAGATTGTATTGAGCGATCACGTCGCCCGCTGCCGCCTGTCGTTGGAGCGTTGCTAACTCACTCGCTCCGCGGAAACAGCCTACTGCGCATGCAAAAATAAGATTCCAGTCAGTAAAGCACTATTTCGCATCTGCTTCCCGCCTCATCTGTCTTACGTCTAAACACTCACCCGGCAACCACATCATTCGTGAACTACTAGAGTTTGTTGCATCCACGAGCCTGGGTCAACATAAGCCCGCTGCGAGCCCCCTAAACCTTGCTCTCGCCCCCCCTCTTTTTGACTATCATGCTAGCCTAGGAACAGTCAGCGGCTTCTCCACGCTGTCAATTTTCCGATCGTGACAATGCACGACAAACACCGCACTTGACCAAGTCCACCCCATCTTCCGACAGTTGGAACACATCCAACTGCTCAAATGGCCCACGTTTTCAAACTGCGCGACCTGCACACCAGAAAGGTCCACGCACGATCACTCGTGAAAAAAGGCTTCATTTTCCGTCATATTGAATGCGTCGGTCCGGCGCTCTGCAAAGTCATCATCGCAAGACGCGTCCCTTACATTCAGCACATAAGCGATCCAGGGTTGCACCACGGCCCAGCAAGAGAAGCCGCTCTCTCGTCAGGCGTCCGAAGCCAATGCATTGCGTCCAGCAGTAAGCGAGCACGCACCACAAGTGCCACTATTCATTTACGTCGAACGCGAGCAATTCATCTTCCTGTTGTGGTCCGTTGAACGCCTTGACACGATGTATCACCGTGCTCTTGGAAAGCATACACACGTGAAATCCGGTCTGGTAACAAGCCGCAGCGACCATCGCCAGCGCCAAGTGAAAGATGTCGTTGCGGTAATAACAAAAGTGGCCAGACTCATTGGCCACGAGGAACACTAGATGCGATTGGCCGTACTCGTCGCTGAGCCGCAATGCGATGAGGCCCTCGGAGATGTTCTGCGAAGCCGCATCGACCCCGTCCAAACTTCTCGCAACTGCTTTGATCTTCTTGGTGGTTTCCACCAGCGGAGGCTGCAACTCAGAGCTCAAGTCATCATCGATTGCCTCTCCCAAGATATCTGGGTCAATGAAGATCCCGCAAAGCCCTTCATGAGCGGTAACGTACTGAACTGGCTCAAGCGTGCTGGACACAAACACCTCAACATGCCCATCGTCCAGTTGATTTACAGCCATTAGCTTACGCCCATCTTCTCCATGACAAGTAAGACATAAATCTGCTCCCTCTTGTCCGGTTCGAGTCCAATGACCGATTCCCGAAACCGCCGTACTAGCGATTGTCCTGAGGAACCGACGAAATGTGCGCGTCTCTTTAATTACCATGACTCCCCTCAATCACCCGTTCCTCATTCTGCACGATTGTACAAAAACAAGAACATGTCACTGAGCACATCGGTACCCTGAAAAACTGGCATTTCCGCTGCTACTTTTCAAAACCAGCCAACCAAACCTCCGGTTATGCTGTCGAACCCACATCAGCGGAAATCTACTCACGGGTATTGTGGCACCTAACAACCGGAGGACAAGCAACCAGCACGTGTGATGCCTTCAATCGTCATCCGATGACCCGCGCCGTGCCGAATGCTCCTGCTCTTGCAATTGTAGCGGCATTGACGATTGGTAGCCCGATGGCAAGCTCCCAACACCCTGAATGACCACGCATCCCGAACGCGTGCCCTTTGAAAGAGTACGCTCTGGACACCGTCATCACTCAATTGCCAACCCGTACAGAAGTACCAGCCCGTTCAAAATTGCCAACCGTGCGGGCGATTGAGATCGGCCACGCCCGATTCCCACGTCTCCGAACGTTGACTGCGACCTCTTTCACTGCCCTGCAGGAAGCGTGCACAGCTAAGAACGTTCTCTAAGACACGCCTGCAACACTCGTGACGTTATGCAACCCGAGGCAACTTTTCTGCCCAGGGTCACCGCATGGTCGAATGCACCCGCTCGTCCATCGATCGCTCTATCATTGCCCACTCTCATACCCAGCTATGCCCCCCAAACCAAGACATGTTGTCACCAAGGCCGGTCACGCAGAAACCCGCGACACGACAAACTGATAGGTACTGAGGCTGGGATCGGAGGAATTAAGATAATCCTGTGCTGTGACCACCGCTCCAATCTCAAAACCACACTGTTCCAGGAACACGCCAGGTTCATCACAGCCAAAGACAAAGCACTCACCTAACGCCTGCATTCGGTCCAGACTTCCCAACAAAGACGCCCCGTAATGAAGCATGAGGAAACGTCAGGGAACCGTGCAAACGAACACAGCGTTCGTACACTAAACTACGGGTAGCACCCACCGCATGTGCCCCCTCGAAATGCAACAGTCATCCCCATTCAGCTACCGTCATCCCCAAACTGATACTGAGCGTTGCCTGGCCCTCGAGTGGACTAGAAAGGCCGCTCCAATCGTATGGGCATAATCGTTCGGGCGACCGCACCATGAAAAACCGAAAACACCTTTTCCCGTTAGCTTTGACCACAGTGTTTCTGTTGACTCAACTCTGCGCGTCCGAAACGGTACCACCAAAACGACAGACTCCGCATCCATCTGCCGAGCCGAATCGGCACGCCGCTGGTGAAGTCGATCGACCAGAACTAGTGCCTTTCATCGTCAACACCCCAGACCAATTGGACGGAATCGTCTTGGATGAAACAGATGCTGAACTAGTAGGTAAATGGCAGTATTCAACACACACACCGCCCTACGTTGGAATCGGTTATCTGCACGATAAGAAGAGTGGAAAAGGAAAAAAGTCAGTCACTTACCGTCCCACTCTCCCCAAGGCCGGGTTTTACGAAGTCCGTATGTCTCATTGCTATAACATTCGGCGTTCGAAAAACACACGAATCACCATCGGCCATCAAGACGGCGAGACTTCCGTGGAAGTCAACCAACAGCAAGTTCCTGAGCATAAAAAACTTTTCCGTACGTTAGGCCGATTCAGGTTCTCGAAGGGCACGGGAGCGTGGCTCAAAATCGCAACCGGCGGCACAGATGGTAAGTATGTGATCGCTGACGCAGTCCAGTTCATCCCTGTGAACGAAATATCAGAGTCAACAAAATCCAGTGAACGCAAGCCACCAATTAGGAAGTGATCCCATGGAAGGACTAAACCCACGAGTTTTGAAGTGACTCATCCAACACGTGCAGCAATTCGGCACAGGGATAGCGTTCCCTGCGGGAAACCGAAGGCTAACCTACGGAAGACGTTGCTGTTCCCGCACAGCCCAGCCACTGACGCGAGTACAGCATGCCGGTGGCAAGTCATACCCCGAGGACGCGACTGAGTGACACTGAAAACGTCCGTCTACCGTTCATCCAACTATACAAAACACTGTTCCCACACAAAATTTTGTCGTTCGGGGGGGGAAAGCGTGCAGTTGTCGCGCGTCTTCGTGCGACCTTAAAGACTGAGGACCAACTTGGGATTCGATGGGTTTCTATCAGATCACCCCAGATACATTTCTGAACTCGACAATCTGTCTCAAGTTCAAGATTTTTTGAAACAGGATGATGTAACGGTCCCCCCATTCGGGTATATTTTTCTAGCTCACGAATATGTTTTTCGTATTTTGCACATGACTTTTTAGGAATTATTCATGCAACCACAACGCACGCAACGAAAGGGCTTCACACTTGTTGAGCTCTTGGTCGTGATTGCCATCATTGGGGTCCTTGTTGGCCTGCTGCTTCCTGCAGTACAGGCAGCTCGCGAAGCTGCTCGCCGAATGAGCTGTAGCAACAACTTCAAGCAGATTGGACTTGGCCTCCATAATTATCACGCTGCTTATAAAAATCTGCCCATGCTGGCTGGTGGCACCCACGAAACAGCGGGGATGGGCGCGGACAACAGCAACATTTTCTGGTTGAGCTGGCTTGTTCCTTTGACTCCTTTCATTGAACAGCAAGCGCTGTGGGAGCAAGTCGCGAACCCACTTGCTGTCAATCGCACCGGAAGCCTTCGCAACCCACCGTACCCTGCCATGGGTCCCAACCCTTGGAGCCAAAACTACCAACCCTGGCTGACGCAGGTGCCAACCTATCGCTGTCCGAGTGACCCAACCCAACCAGTTGAGTATCGCGTGGCGTTCAACAACTACACGGGTTGTGCTGGCGACGCCTTTTTCGAACAATCCGAAAGTGGTGTTAATAACCAAGGGCAGGTCAACAATAGCGGCAGTTGGGGTGAGGAATCTACCGAGCGATGGGCTCGAGGCGTGTTTCGCACGCGACACTTCACCAAATTCCGTGACATCACCGATGGTCTATCCAACACCATCATGGGCGGCGAATGCATCGTAGCGTCGCTTGACGGTCGTGCCTCAGGAATCCAAATGCAGTTTGACAACGCGGTATGGGATAACCCGCCTGGGTACTTCAAGCAGTACATGGATCCCGAACGCCCTGCCTACCTCAATACAAACACCTCCACCGGTGGTTTGGCTCCTTGTGGTGGAAAACCTTGCTACGAGCGTAACCCGAACCACATGCGTGGTCGTCGTTGGTCAGATGGACGTTTGGAATACAGTTCTTTCCATACGATCTTGCCTCCGAACAGCTACAACATTCAACGCTGGCATGGTCAAGCTGGAGCTTTCTGTGCTTCGAGCTACCATCAAGGTGGAGCACATATCCTGATGGGCGACGGAGCCGTCGTCTTCATCACGGACTCCATCGAATCTGGCGACCAGAATCATGTTGCTTACGGTCGTGACAACGGAGATGGTCGTGGCTGGGAAGGTGGAGCTGGACGTGAAAGCCCCTATGGTCTTTGGGGCGCGTTAGGCACCAAGAACGGAAAAGAATCGATCGAAGAGCAGCTGAACCAGTAGGTTACAGGCTCCATCCGAAACAAACGCCAAGCGGGTGTGACACCGAGTCATACCCGCTTTTTTATTCGATTCCTTCCGGCATTCTCCCCACCTTACACCGCACTGCCGCCAGCCACAGTGTTGCTAATCACCCCAGATAAGCGAAACCCACTCTCAACAAACACGCAACTCTAACCGCGTCTGTCATGAGGCCCGTTGTCAAAGGCCTAAGAGAAGCCTCTGGTCAATGCAATGCAATGATTACTTGGGTGTTACCCTAAGACGCAGCACAAACAACTGCCGTGTTCCATCACTCGCGAGCCCAGGAATGAGAATCTGATCTCCAGCGCGGTTCCAGCGTGGCGCGGGGTCAATTCGAATGTCACCGGAGAAACTTCCTTTGTTTACTCCTTGACTCCGAACATGCATGCCATCCTTGCGGCGATACACCACATAGAAATTCTTGCTGCCTTTTTTATACCCATTGACGAATAATCTCCCATCCGGAGACAGCGAGATATCTCCTTCTGGATTCGGGAACACGAACTCATCGCCCCAGGCGTCAACAACCTGCTGCGTATCTACATCGTAAACCACTTGCCGCCGACCTGACCGCCCGATCAGAAGCCTACCCTCGGCCCACTCAGGGTGACCACCGATATGTTTTTTGTGGAGTATCAATCCGGTTCCGTCGGCATGGACTGAAAAGGCAATATTGACCTTAACTTCGTCTTTCCGACTCCAGCCAGCCCGGGCAAAAAAGTAAACGCGGTCACAGTCACGATTCCACAGGGCATGATTGATGAATAACCCCGTATGTCTTAACCGTGGACTGACTTCATGGATCTTCCGTTCAAGGTCGCGGTAGGAAACCAGCAGCCTCTTTCGCCCTGTTGCTATCTCCACATGAAACAAGCCATCGTCCGCTGGGGCTTTCTCGTCGCGGGACCAGTCACGACTATCGGGATAGCCGGTGACTGACCTCAGACGGGCCAAGCGGCCATAGTTCAATCCCAACCAGGCTGAACCATCCACTGCAACGCCCGCGTTACCGATGGGTGTCTGAGGAAAACGGTACTCCCTAACCCGCCGCTTTTGTACTATGTCATACAACACAGTGAATACATTACCGCTCTCCACATCTCGGTCATTGAAAAAGAACTGCGTTTCTGGGGCGTTTGGATTCCAAAAGAACATGGTTCCCTGCTGTGGATTCCATGCGGTGGTTTTTTCTATCGGTTTGATCTTATTTTGATTCCGAGTATCAATCAAACAAATGGTGGCAGCCTCGTACGCACGCGGCATGCGAGCGATCTCATCAATTTCCATCGCGAGAATGTACCGTCCCGACCTACACCATGGGATGGTCTGACACTGTCCGATGTATCCGAAGAAATGATGTTTCTCACCGTCGGTAATCTGCTCCAACTGCAGACTCAAAGCGGGACCTTCTGCACCGAGAACAAGGCTACCGAGAACAAGGCTAAAGAAAAACACACGAAAACAACTACATCCAAGAACACAAACAGACAACGCTCTCATAACACTTCCCTGCCTTGTCATCGCTACTACTATCGAAGTTCATGTCGACTCAAGAAGTTGGAACATCCCATTCCTGATTCACGCCCTGCAACCATTCCGCTTATCCAACTCATGGAATACGTGGCGACACGGGATCCGCTCCGAGCCACTCAGGCACGCCTTGCTCTCGCAGCATTTCGTATTTTTTTCCGTAGGAATCTTGGCCACCTGACTCAAGCGAAGACGGTTTCTTATTACGCTTTGGTATCGCTTTTGCAAGCCGTTGCTTCACAGGCAGATACGCCGGTTCCTGTGCCAAGTTGTGGTGTTCCCGAGGGTCAGAACGATGATCGTAAAGTTCCTCACTCCCATCGCGGTAGCGAATGTAGCGATAATCCGCACTTCGGACCGCATGGTTTCTGTATTGCCAAGTTGAGACTACGGGAGTGGTTCGTTTGCGTTTCGGATCACGTAGCTGGGGCATCAGGCTAAGTCCCTCCAAGCCATGAACCGGTGGTAAACCACATAAGCTGATGAGCGTTGGGTACAGGTCAAGCAAACTTACCGGACTCACGCACTTACTTCCACCGTTTCCTTGGTCAGGCAACCTGATTGCAAGAGGTACATGCGTTGATTCTTCCCATAGCGCCATCTTCCGCCAGTGTCGCTTTTCTCCGAGGTGTTGGCCATGATCAGACCAGAAAACGACAATGGTATTTTTCGCGTTCGGTCCGCTCTCCAAAGCATCAAGTACTTTTCCAGCTTGCGCATCGACAAATGAGATGCACGCCAGATACGCACGAACCATTTCACGCCAGTATTCAACACCAACGCTTAGCACCACGCGATGATCTCCCTTCTTGATCGTGCCGTATGCGAGCGTTTTCCCCCAAAGCGGAATGTCATCCATTTCATCATCAGGAACTACCGGCATCTTGATCGCTTTCAGTGGATACAGCTCAAAGTATTCCCGCGGCGCAGTGAACGGAACATGCGGGCGGACGAATCCAACCGCCATAAAGAACGGTTTCTGATGGTGCCTTCTCAGGCGTTCAACAGCCCAAGCAGCGACCTGTTCATCTGGCATCCCTTCAGCCGGTATATCCGACGGGTCCAAGGCACCCCAGCACAGGGATTGTCCATCAACTCCCTCTTGATACCGTTGGTAAACTGCCCCGCCGTCTTTAGGAAAGGGATAGAAATGCCCACCACCTTTTCCTTGATACCCATGGCCTCGAGCAACCAAATGCTCGGGCCACTTGAACTTGGGTCTCTCCTCATCCCAGTAACCGTAGTCCCGAACATCAGACGTACCTTTGTGAAACACTTTGCCCGCCGCCATCGTCTTGTAACCGTTGTTCCGAAAATGAGCGGGCATGGGTACCGTCTTCCCCAGCGTCTTGAGATAGTTTTTCAAGCCTTTGGAAGAATTTGAGTACCACCCTGTGGTGGAGGGCCTCAGTCCGCTGAACAACGCGTGTCGCGAGGCACTACAAACCGGAGCGGCACAATGAGCATTGGAAAACAACACACTCTTTGAAATCAGACGGTCCAGATTGGGAGTTCGAACCTGCGGGTGTCCCCCCAACGCTCCTATCCAATCATTCAAATCATCAATCGCTAAAAACAGTACGTTTGGATGTGCATGATCGGCGTTCCCTGCATTGGGTACCTCTTCGGAGGCAACCGAAGCCCTACGTTCTTGCGTCGCCCCTTCCAGAACACCTGCACACACCAACTCAAACTCGACAGGTGGTGTTGCTGCTGTCTGGTCACAGCGACTGGGCAACTCGTGTTCTTCGAATCCCTGAGCAAACCCCAGTGTGCCACATTCCCAACCGATGTACGCCGCACACATGGCAACCACTAGTCGTATCCACACGACACGCTTCGAGACCGCTTCCTTGACAAGGCTTCGTATACTCATCTCAACGTTCGCCCTTGGCTGTTTCATCAACAAGAAATGCGCTAGCTTCAGGTTCGGAAGCATCCTTCCAACCGTAGAAAATCCACATGCCATGCAACACGCTGCCATCCGCATTCAATACTGGCTGAACATTATTAAATTTCCAGTCGTCATATTGCTCATCAGAAGGAGAAAACAATCGTTTTTTCTGCCATGTGTGTCCTTGGTCAGAAGACGTCCACTCCTCAATTTCCCCGCCGCCATGCCGATCCATGTACCCTCCGGAGAGATGCTTGTCACCGCCGACGACAAACGCATGCAAGACACCCTCGCCATCGCAAACAAGATGCCCACTGTTCCACTGATGTGTCGAACTCGTGATGCGTGTCTTCAACCAAGATCCGTCCACTTTCCGGACATAAAAGTAAGCATGATCAGTTATCGAGTCTCCAGATAAGACATGTAGAAAAACAGGCCTACCTCGTTCGTCCAAAGCAACTGCGGGTGGTACCCCTGCTCCACGCCATTGTGTATCCCAGATCTCGCACTGTTTTTTTGAGGTTGCGAAATCGATGGGAGTTTGCAACGGAAGCTGATCCGAGTTACACACCGCGCCAGTTTCAGAATCGATCCGTAGGTACGAGAGATTATATTTCCACTCGTTTGAAACCAAGGTGTCGTATTTTGGATTGTAGAAACGCTGAGGATCAACATCGTGTTTGTTGTCGTCATAGTCGGTGTATACCACGTGCAAGTATCGCCGATCTTTCCCCGCAATTTTAGTTTGATACGAAGACCAGTCCAAACGGCCTCTTGAATCAAGATCGGTGACATCCGAGGTGGGCCCGGTCCATGTCAATCCATTATCAGTCGTGACTCGATAAGTCCAGGAACTGGTATGACCATCGGTGCGATAATAAATCAGGTCACGGTTTCCACTCATTCGAAACACACAAGGGTAAGACAGCATTGGCGCAATTTGACTTCCTTGCCGCCACACGACTCGGTCTCTGTTGCTTCCTGCTGGGTTGAGTGAAACCAGATGAACACCTGGGGACTTATGGCATCCATAGAGAACATGAAGGTGATTTGCACGATCTGCCCAAATGATGGGGCTATCGTGATGGTCAGAGCTGGATTCCTTCGCAATCTTCACTGGTCGCGAAAACGTACGGGATTTAACATCGTAGATGACCAACATCGGAAAGGCTCTGCCCTTCTCGTTCCCCGTGGGTGACGCGTCGCCGTTGAACACCACGAAAACTTTTCCAGCAAGCCCAATTGCCTGTGGACGCTGCCTGGCGTCGTACAACATCTTGAACTTTCCGTCCTCAGCCAACCTGACAGGAGCGGTCGGTTTTACAGTGGCAACCCGTTCAGCGAGGGCCACACACGGCGACACCAGCATTCCGACTGCCGAAATACACATCACTCGCAGCAAACGCTGACCCGAAATGAGATGTTCCAAAACGGTAACTCGCTTGCTCACTCGGAACCCACCTTTTCATTTCCGACCCAAAACAGGCACCCGCAGGCTGGAATCGCCAGCACATCCCCGTCCAACTCTGGATTTCCTGAGATCATCGAATCCCGTGGCTGGACGGTTCGAGAAACCGCCTCCGCGGATGACACAATGACCGCAGAACCTCGGGGTGAGTGCACAACTGACTTATCAGCAACCGCCCTCGCCACTCCCACCGTCGACGGCACCACGAGCTGTAGTCGCTCCACACGAAAGAGCTTACCACGTCCTATCGTTCCAAAACTGAGGCGTGTCCCGAGACGCGTCAGTTATCGGGAATATAATTCAGCGTGTAGTACGCTTCGGGGTGCAACAGTGAAAGACCTGTCCTGGATTGAACCCCATCGGAATGCAGTTCATGTACATGCCCTTCCTGCAGCCCATCGACATATAACCGAACACTCTTTCCATCTTTAGCCGCCACCGCCTTGGTGATCTTGGGCTCGGTATGATCAACCTCTGGACTGCCGTAAGCTGATTGGAAGATATAGGTGTATGTTGTCATGCGATAGGAGTCGAGGGACTCAGCGGTATCCTGATCAACAGGTTCAGTGAAGACGAGTTCGAACCCATCGGGTTTGGCTTTCATCTCAAGCACCTCAAATGGCACTTTACCTGTCCAATTCACGCGTTCCACGGCAAAAGGTTTCCGGCCGCGTGAGCCCCAACCACGGTTCGTACCACCGACAAACATATTGCCGTTCTCCGTCAATTCCAAGCCAAGGGAGCCGCTTCCAAAACCTTCAAGGAAAGGAAAGCAAACTCCCTGGTAATGTCCTTTTACCTTTTCCATGTAACAACGCATGACGGTACTGTAGGACTGATCGGTGACGAACATTTGATTTTCGAACGGTCCGAACTTACCACCTGTCGTATCACAAGTGACACCTGCAGCCGATTTTCCCATTTTGTTATAGGGGAACAGGACCGCCGGAGGCTCGTATTTTGGTAACCGCTTCGCCTCGGTCATGAAGCGACTCCCACTTTTGGGCTCTTCTGGCTTCTTACCGATGAATGGCTCAGCAAGCTTGTACCATTCGAACCCTCCGGGGTGCCCAACGAACTTACCCACTGGTAGATGCTTCAATGCACAAGTTCCATTCCATGGCCCTTGATTGTCCGTGTAGAACATGTCGCCAAGATGATTCGCGCCGATGCCACCGGGAGACCGGATGCCACTTGTAGTTGGAATCAACTCGCCACTGGAAGTCACTCGCACACACCAACCACGGTAAGGCACTTGACTGGAGAACGACCCCGTCAGGCAGAGAACGACCCAGATGTCACCATTTTTGTCGAACTTGGAACCAAATGCATACTCGTGATAATCGCCGGAAATTTCCCAGCCATCGTTTACCACTTCAAATTCGTCGGCCTCTCCATCGCCATCGGTGTCTCGCAACCGCGACACGTCCGACCGTTGAGTTGTATAGAGCCAGCCATCACGCTCGGCCAAGGTCAACGTTTCATGCAGTCCGTGTGCGAACCGCTTGAACTGATCGGCCGTTACCTCTTTCGCAAAGGGATCCGTGATCATCCAAATCTCACCTCTGCGTGAACAGACCGCCATTTTCCCATCCGGCATCATTTGGAAACCACTTGCTTCCAAAACAACACCCTCCGGAATTTCGAAGCGGGTGATGGGATAGTAATCAGCTTCTGTGGGCGCATCCTGAGCAAGCACAGGACTGCACAACAGGCAGAACAATAGAGGGAGATAGTTTTTCATGTGCATCATCATTGCTTCATTACTACCAGACGATTTCCTGTGTGATCATTGTTGGGCCATTGACTGGCACCAAAATTTCAGAGCTTCCATCGATTTTGCGGACAAACGGTTTCTTACCTGAGGTTGTCACCCGAATTCGATGTGTGTCATTTAACAGGAACCATCCATCTTCAAGAGATTCGATATTTCCTGCACCCGCGCGAAAGTAGATTCCGCTATCGGATTGCTGCCCCGTCGGGGTGACGTTGACATTTCTTTTGAAAGTGCCGCTAAAATCACCGGCCACTGGCAACGGCGTATCCTCAACTTCAGCATCCGCAAAGCGATAGCGAAACGTTGGGCGTCCTTGCTTGTCGAGCCGATAACCACCGAACTTGTAACCCCGTTCCTTGGGAGCGTTCTGGGGCCACGCCATTTTGAGATCGTCGAGCACGGCAACAGGCGCGACCTTCTCAAACATCGTCACGTTGCCACCGAGTGGAGTCTGGTTTCCCTGACCGCGTCCCTCCCAATGCTTGGAAGCATCAATGAAGCGATCCTGCCAAACCAGTGCAAGCGCCATGCGGTTCGCATCCCAACATAAGTTTGCCCGTTCGGGATAGCCAACCGCAATGCCACGTGGCGTTACACCTTCGATGAAATTCCGATAGATCACAGGCTTGTTGTCAGCCTTGAGTTCGATCATTCCATTGACAATGCCCTCTGGAACTCCACCATTCGCACCTTTTTTCAAGAAGGCCCACATCGCTGCAAGCTGGAGATCGCGATCGCCGTCGTAAACGTTGGCCACGGTGCTTTTACCCTCGGGGTATCCTGTTGGCATACGAGTTCCCGGACGATATTTCTGCGGGTCAGGCAGGTAACGGTGAAACCAGTCTTCTCGAATCCTCTGGGTCATCGTGTCAAGTGCGATCGCCTGGATCCCTGTTGATTGGAATTTTCCGTAGCTGTGACAACTCACACACGCCAATCCTTTTGATCCGACCATCTGTCTCCCAAACGATGCTTTGCGTGTCTCGGTCTCACCTGAGTCCAACAATTTTGCATCGGTAATCATATCCAACTTGGCAAAGTGACCAGAAAGTGCCTTGGCATTTCCTTCACCAAAATTGGGCATGTACGTTTTCATGTAAGGTCGGCTCTTGTCACCATTGCCAATCACACGATTCAACCAATCTTCCCGCAGCTTGTCCCCAACCCCATCGAGTGGTGGAGGCAAACGCCCTTCGTCTCCCATTTCGGGAATGGTGCTGACAAACAGTGGATTACGATCGGATTCGGGGCCGCCCTTTCCATCGCGTTGGTGGCACGCATAGCAGTTGAGCGCAGCCATCGAATGGGATAACAACACCTCATCATTCCCGGCCTTTTCTGCAGTATCGGATTTCAGCCGCAACGCCTCTTTCACAGCTGCTTGCTGAATCGAGGTCAACTCAAAATTGGGGACCATCGCAACACCCGCTGCGGCGAGACAACCTTGATCATCAGAGCAATCAGCTAATGCTGGCGCTTTGACCAACGACTTAACCGGGTTTCCACCCTCGGTCTTGACGTGACAGCCTGCACAACCCAACGAGGAGAACAGCTCTCGTCCTCGGTCCATCAACGCTGGATCGAACACGAACTTATCAGGATCCACTTCTTCCACTGCCTGTTTCAGGGGTGCCGGTATTCCATCGGCGGTCATCACGATCGCCTTGTCGATCCCTCCCGACTTGACACCCGGGCCCGCCCAATCAAGTGCGAGTACTTCCTCTCCGCCCTTCTCAAACCAGTTCACACGGATGGCGTGCATTCCCGGCTTCAGATTAATGGTTGCTTCCTTCGCCGTGTTGGGGTGAACACCATCGTTGTCAATCAACTTTTTGCCATCCAAGTACAACATACTGCCGTCATCTGAACTGAGGCGGAAGCTGTATTTTCCGCTTTTTGTAATCGGCAGGAAACCTTCGTAACTAATGATGACGTTTTCGTTGCGTCCACCAACGCCGATATCCAAACCTCGGGAGACCCCTGTTTTGTCGGCCTTGAGTTTGTCGAGGTCAGGCATTTTATCAACGCCTTTGAAATAGGCTGAGAATTTCATATTCGGTTCTTTTGGGAGATCACGTTGACTGCCAAACGCCACCCCCGCGTCATCGCCAGTTAAATACTGAGCCACATGCCGCCAATTGTCTCCGCCGAGGTCAATTTTCGGCATCCGTCCTGACGGCCGTACCGCAAGTGGATCCTTAAGAAACTTTTCGAGACTCGCCCGGCTGTACTTATTTTCCAAGCCAATGAGCGGCACCGATGTATCGACAGACGCTTTTCGCCCGTCACGCGGCATATGACAAGCCACGCAGCCCGCCTCATGAAACACTCGCTCTCCTTGACCAGTATTGGCAGTTTTTCCTCCCATCTGAATGGTCGCGTCACCCACCAGATAATTAGCGATCGCCAGGGCCGCCTCTCGTCGCTGCTCTCCCGACATCCCTGACATCAAATCAGGCATGGTCGTGCCAGGCTTCACATCGTGCGGATTGGCAACAAAATCGAGCAACCATTCCGGGTGCACCCGCTCACCAATCGCATCGAGTATGGGAGGTTGTTTCGATGAAAGGATAGCCAGATGGCTCGAACCGGCTGCGTGACACCCGGTGCAATTCAGTTCACCGATCAAAAGTCGCCCCCCTGCCGCTGCATCAACCCCATTGGCATGGAACCGTTCGAACCCCGGCACAATCGGTCTGCGTGCTTCGGCTTCGATATCGCGTGGTCGTACCCAAATGTTGCGAAAGCGCACAGAGTTCCCATGGTTTTGCAAATAGATCGGACCGCCTTCAACGCCTTCCTTGACAGGTGCCGCGGTTGTTGTCTGAGGAAGCTCAACATCACGATGGACCACCACTCCGTTCAGCTTGACAGTGATCTTCGCGTTTGCAGTTTTCTTGCCGTCGCCATCAAACCTGGCAGCCGTGAAATCGACATCGTACGTCTGCCAGGCCATGGGCGGCAAACACATGTTCAAATCAGGAGCTTTGATCGAGTACAAACCCCCTGCTTCGTTATTTTTTCCTTCAAGCCCAAATGAATCGAGCACCTGGGTTTCATAACGGCCCTGATGATAAAGACCGCTATTTCCGCGTCCCTGCCCTCTCGCTTTGGGCATGTAGGGAAGTCGAAACTCCAGATGCATCGAGTAGTCACCAAATGTCTCCGTGCTTGTACAGCCTTCCATCAGCAAACCATCGTCCGTGATGCGTGCACCGTCCTTCCAATGTTGCTTGAGCGACTCCGCAGTTCCATCAAACAAGACAACTGACCCAAGCGGAGGTTTCACGCCCATCGTGGGGCTTTTACGTTCAACCCGCTGAAACTTGCTGACCATCGCTTCAAGTTGGTCAGCATCCAATTCGAGTTGCTGCTTGTCTTTGCCATTCCAGCCTGCTCCCGGAAGCCCGTCGGTGTAGACTACCACCCTGAAATCGCCATCACCCAAAGCAATCACCTGCAAGCCACGCGTACTATCGGTGTACTCACCCTGCAACGCGAAGTCTGGATCCTCGGCAGCTTTCTCTGGAGTGTCATAAACTTGAGCCTGCAGAACACTACCCAAACAGAACACAAGAGCAAAAACAGGAAATGCAATACGCATCATGACGTGCAATTCTTGGAGGAAGGATGAAGCGCGAACTGCCATGACCAGCCTAGGCGAAGCCCAAACGATCATTTCACAGACAACATTCGCGAGTGAATCTTCTGTGAAATGGCGATTGCCGCACAGTATGCGACAAAAATTCGCCCTGAGAAACCGGGGCAAGGCTCGCATTGTATTCAATGCAACGCTCTCACGCACGCGTCGGTGCCAGAAATCCGGCGTACAGATTCCGAAGCTCAAAAAAACAGCCAGGCCAACGCTATTTCGGTAGCCGGCCACCGCTATTTCAGTACCAGGCCACCACTGTACCGCTGACTTAACCGTTGAACAGGTCGTCCCAAAGCGGAAGAAGCACGTAACAGTGCCGTCACGTTCAGGGGAGCGGCTTCAGAACTTGCTTTAACCCGTTCTCGCTGATCGCGGTTCCCTCGTACTCAATCCTGCTCAAGTACGCCAACGGTGCCAGATTTAACACCCCCGCGTCAGTAATCGCTGTGTTATCCAACCCAACTCCGGTCAACATCGGCAAAGAGCGTAAATGCTTGAGATCCGCATCGACGACTCCGGTACCTGCGAGCTGCACCTGTCGAATATTAGGCAAACCCTTCAAACTAACTAGCAAGCTGGGATCAAAATTCTCTGCTGTGAAAGCAACTGCAAAATAAGGCAATCCCGGAGCCTCACGTAACATCGTGACCCCCGCCTTTCGCAATGGAAAAATCGCTCGCAATTCATCTAGCCCATATCCAAACGCAGGTCCTGACTGCGTTGCATGCGCTCCGCTATAAAAGTCCGCCGCAGTGATCTCCTTGGCGACTCCGTCCTCGTCCAAGACAAAATACAGATCGTTCAACAGGTACCGTGGATCGGAAATATGCAGAAAATCTCCAGGACTCCCTGATTGCTCAAAGAACATCCGAAGGGTCCGTCTCTCGTTTGGAAATGGAACATGAAGCTCACCCCAGCCACGAATTCGTTGGGGCCCGTCAACCGTCGTGATCTGCCCGCGAGGAAGTGAATCCGAATAAAGAACACCGCAAAAACCGTGATCTACCCATCCAATGAAGAATCCCAGCGGAAAGACCATCCACACCAAGGCAACCGACCGCTGAATCGCAGTTTTTGGCAAAGCTTCAGCCGTAGTCCACATCACCCAGCCACCGATCAACGCCATGGTTGCATTCCAAGGTTGCACACTCGCGTTCCAGTCCAAACAAATCGGCGACAACGTCAACATGATTCCAAGGTGCATGGGTACGCATCCAAACGTTGCCCACCGTGGTTTCACGCAGCCCAAGATTCCCACCCCCAGTTCAGACAGCGCAACCATGATCGCAAACGCGACGTAGTGGTTGGATGCATCGTCCATCCCAGCCCGGTTGAGCAACCAATAGGAAGCATGTCCATACCAGTCTGCGGACACGAGTTTATGCAAACCTGCCCAGAGCCAAGTTGAAACAAGGAACCAACGCGCAATGTTGTGCCACGACGGCCAGACACAAGCAGACATCAACACCGCGATGGCATAAAACTGCGGTTGCAAGCGATATTGATCCATGACACCGGCTGCAATCAGCAAGCCCCAATGCAACGCCATCCCAGGACGGGGCAAAATCAAAATCAGCGCCAACGAACCGAACACGGGCCATGCAAAATCAAACGGCGGAACCGGAAAGGTGGGTAAATTTGGCGGACTCAGCCGCTCGCCCCACAGTGGTAACGTGATCCAAACCGTCAGCGCCTGACACACCACGCCGATCAGCAGTAAATACAAACAGGTACGACTTACACTAATTGAGCCCCAGCGGGACCAAAACTGAACGAATACCGCTTGCTTCGTGCTAATGTCGCTATCGTTCCGTTCCTGCGATAAAATTGGAAGCTCCTTCACCCGAAATTCCGAGCCTCGACGATTGGCATCATCATTAGCAACAACACCGCCCATCATACGGGCAATCGTGCGAGCAAGCGATGTTGCCGCCCATGCCGTGGCAACTTAATGTGAGTGAACCGAAGAACGCAACCTCGTTTTGCATGCAAAGCAGGCGTATTAGCACCGGCCAAACCCCAGGAACCGGTTTACAGGCTGGCCATCGATTCGCTCCACAACGAGCGAATCAAACTGAGCTTCCTCTCCACAGTGCATTCCGTCCTGCTCAGTTCCACTGCAATCTCCTTAACGCTTAGCCCCGCGATCCGTGACATGGCGACCCTCGTCAGCATTCCGGTGGCGTCCTCGGAGTCCAGTTGTTCTTTGAGTGACTCGAGCAAGTCATCGCATTCGACTTCCACCTGAGGATCCACTTCCCGTGATGGAGCCCGATCAACCCTATTCTCACCAGAATCTCCGATCGATCCTTGCGAGGCTCTCAGAGCAGCTTCCCCACCGCGTTTCGCTGCCGTCAACTTCCGGATTCTGTCCACAGCTTTGCGGCGGGTAATCGACAGCACTAAAGTCCAGAACCCAGCACGATCATTCAGTTGATCAAACTAATCTTTCACAGCACCTCGGTAGATCGCAAAGAAAACGCTTTGTGCAAGGTCCTCAGAACCGACCTTCGCTGCTACCTGCTTGCTCATGCGTGATTGCGCCGCACGCACCAAGGCCCCCGAATATCTGTTCCACCATACCCGCACCGACTCCTCGTCACCTTCTTTGACCCTGGAAATCAGAATCGAAACCGAGCCAGGTAATTCTTCCTGTGGAGTCTCCTCGATGTCAAACGGATTCATCAACGCATGAAACGGGTCGGATTGAATGTTCATCGGCGGCAGAATCAAAGCCGCTTCCACCTGACTAGGAATCACCACGACCAAGACTGGCGCTGTGCATGCTTGCGTCGTTGGAAGCGAGAGCATCATCGTTTCTGTCACTCCAGCGGGAATCCTCGCCGCCTTCCTCTACGTCCCCCCGACCCTCAGGGTCATGTCCCTCCCCGGTGGCGTCTAATTTTCGTTTTCCAGCATCGCTTCCTTCGCCACCCACCATCGACTTCACCCCGTTACCGTAACCAAAAAAACGACATTGCCATTGAACTAACGACCCTTTGATCGCACCCTACCACGAATCATTGTACTGCCCCTCCAGAGACGCGTGTTTACCCGGTATTTGTTCCCACCCACAACCAATAAACCGAATGATCAAGCGAAGCAAATGGCCTGAACCAGCAGGATGAAAACCAGCAGCCTCAAAACCAAACTTACTCCACCAAAAAAAACACCCTCACCAGTGTTTTGGGAGGGTGCGTTGGATGATCGGGGCTTATTGGGCAGCTTATCGGCCAGGAAACGGGAATGGTGGGAAAGGAATTTTTGTCCAGCACCATTCACGAATCTCCAATAAGGAAACTTCAGCTTCTACTTTCTTCAGCATCTGAGCATCTCGATAGTCAACCAACGCGGGAAGTAACTCATGGACGGTCGTATCTGAATAACCTGACAGCACCAAGCCGACCATGACTGCCAGCGGGGACGAGCAAGGATCCACCAACGATCGCTTAATGCCGTGGTCAACGGCTAACATACGAATCAATTCCGGTGGCCATGCAACTTGTGCAACCGTGACAATGTCTAACTCATTCAGGTTAAATTGCGTTGCCAATTTTTCCAGCAGTCCCCCAAGGTACACGTCAACCATCTCTACCAGCAGTTTGTCTTCGAAGGTATGAACAGGAACGGATGCTTTCAGGCTCAACTCGCTCTCGTACTTATGGCTTCCTTTTACTTCCTGTTGGTACAGATAGACATTCGAAGTCTTAGCAAGATCCTTGAATTGCTGTGCCATGGCATCAGTATTTTGGGTTGTTGCAAGCCTGAAAGCGAATGTCTTTGCGAGACAGACTTTTACAATTTCCATCTCAAAAACTCGTAAATGGGTGAACTTTCACTCGACCAACGGCTTCTGATTACCGCTAATTTGCGCAACCGACAAGTTGCCAACACTCAACCCGCCGCGAGGCCAAACGCGTACCCGACACGTTTCAACATTTTTTTTTACAATAATTCCTTCCGTACCGCCCCCGCTGGGCCCAGCCCTCACGACATTTTCAACTAAACGCCGCCTCAAGCGCCCGACGCAAAGCTGTCTCTCGTGTCGTATCCGAGTTAGACTAGGTCATTCTGATTCCAAAGGCCGTCCAGCGTTAACTGGCACGACAGCGGGTCTCAACAAAGTTGAATGAGACTACTCTGGTTCCCTACTTAGTTCACCCGCCTCTACGCGAGCGTTCCCGATGCAATTACGTTCATCTGATTTCGTCATGTGCCTGCTACTTACGACATGCTGCAGTCTTGCGTGGGCAGAAAACTGGCCAAGTTTCCGAGGCGGCAACGCTCAAGGACACTCAGCTGAAACACAACTGCCTATTAACTGGAGCGACAGCCAGAACATCGCATGGAAGACTAAATTGCCAGGCGAGGGTTGGTCATCCCCCATCGTCTACGACGGCACCGTCTATGTCACAACCGCGACGGAAGAGGGTGCCTGTTGCCGCATGCTCTCGATCGACAGCCAGACCGGGGCCAAGAACTGGGACATCCAAGTGCATCGCCAAAGCCCAGGCGCGAAACGAAAACAAAACTCCTACGCTACTCCAACCCCGGTAACTGACGGCAATCAAATTTACGCTGCTTTTGCTGACGGGACCATCGTCGCCGTGGACCGAGGTGGAAAACTGCTGTGGAAGAATACGGATGTAGAATTCCACAGTCTGCACGGACTGGGTGCATCGCCCATTCTTGTCGATGATCTGTTGATCATGCCATTTGATGGAAGTAGCTCGAACAAAAAGGAGCTGGGCTGGAAGATCCCGTGGGACCAAGCGGTCCTGCTCGCAGTTCATGTCGAGACGGGAAAAACAGCCTGGAAGGGGAAGCGCGGCGCATCACGGGTCGGGCACGTAACACCGATCACCATCAACCAAGGTGGTCAAATCGTTAGCGCAGCCGGCGACCAAGTAGCTGCCTTTGACACGAAAACAGGTGAACGCATCTGGTCCGTCTACAGCCAAGGTGAGGGAGTCACTCCCACGCCAGCCTTAGGTGATGGAATCATCTACACATCATCTGGATTTGAAGAGCCGACCATCCGCGCAATTCGCTTGGGGGGGTCAGGTGATGTCACTGACACTCACATCGTTTGGGAACAGAAGAAAGGTGTCCCCGCCATGCCATCCCCGTTACTGGTCGGAGCCTACCTTTACACGATTACGCGCGACAACATCCTGTACTGCATTCGTACTTCTGATGGCTTCCCAGTCTGGAACAAACGTTTAACGGGCACGCACTCTGCATCACCCTTGTATGCTGATGGCAGGATTTACATTCTGTCCGAAACTGGAACAACGCTCGTGCTGGCCCCCGGCGACAAGTACACAGAGCTAGCAAGAAACCCTCTGGATGAAAAATGCCTTGCCTCGATGGCCGTTTCTGAGGGGCGTTTTTTCATCCGTGGCACCACGCACCTGTTTTGTATCAGGAACGCGGAGACTAAGACTGAGTGAGCGGGCAGCAGTAACCCAGAGCACACCGTACTTCAGGCATTCCCCAGCCACCCAAATTCACCAATAGTAGATTTTGGGCATCCCGGTTGCTGGCTGTTCAACGCGGTGCCGTTCAACAAAGTTTTCCCTCGCCCAATCGAGCCACAATTTCTCAAACTCAGCCACTAACTCGGGATACTTCTGCGCGAGATCATTTGACTCAGTACGATCCAATTCAATGTCGTACAGTTCCCACCGTTTCAGATAATTGATCCAAACCAACTTCCAGTTACCGCGCCGAACCGCGCGATTTCCCTCGTGCTCAAAGTACAAGGTACGTTCTGGCTGGGCTACTCCTTGCCACACGTTCAACAAACTCCTGCCAGCCAACGGTAGCACTTCAGAACCGTCTGGATAGTCAGCGTTGGCTAGTTCGAGAAACGTTGGCGCCAGATCAATCACATGTGTAGGTGCTCGCTCAAGCTCTCCCGCACGTTTGATCTGCTTGGGCCAGGAAATGATCGTCGGCGACGATATTCCCCCTTCATGGTTGTAGTGCTTATAAAGCCGAAAAGGCGAGTTCGATGCGTTAGCCCAGCCCGTGCCGTAGCTATGAAACGTTCCAGGCCCACCGATTTTCTGAAGATCATCTCCATCATAAAGCCGATTTCGAGGGTAAGGATTATTATCGAACCCCAAAGGGTCCCACTCTGCGCAGGCACCGTTATCAGAGAGAAATACAATCAACGTGTTCTCACGGCAACCTTGTCTGGCAAGACAATCAATGATTCGCCCAATATTCCGGTCCATGATTCGAACCATCGCGGCGTAAGTGGCCATTCGGTTTGCCAAATCTTCTTTTCTGGCAACGGTCAACTCATCCCACGCCGGTATCTCACGGTCGTAATAGGGTGAGTCAGCATTGCGTTCTGGCACCGCAGTCACATGCCCCCGCTGCGACAATACCGCGTTTTTAGGAATCAGCCCCTGGTCCTTCAGTTTTCGAATTCGCATTTCCCGGACGGCGTCCCAACCTTTCCGGTAGGTCGCCAAACCTTTTTGAATTTCATTCCGCGGTGCCTGCAACGGAAAGTGAGGTGCGTTATAGGCGACATAGAGAAAAAAGGGATCGTCTGTCCCCTGCGACATTTTAATGAAATCAACGGCGTGATCAGTAATCGCGTCGGTTGCATAAAATTCACCAGGCTTGTACTGCCGCTTGGTTCGTTCTGCAGGCCACCGCTCAAACAAATCGCTACGGTAATAACTGGCATATGCCTTGAAATGCCCGAAGAACTCATCAAATCCATGGTTAGTGGGGATGCATGCCTGATTGCCTTTCCCACGCAGATGCCATTTTCCCGCCATGAATGTCTGATACCCAGCATCCCTCAACAACGACGACACACACACTGCACGATCTGTCAAGAATCCTCGGTAGCCCGGTTTCTGGTTATCAACCGACATCGCCCCAACCCCGGCTTGATGTGGATACAACCCAGTCAGCAGCGAAGCACGCGTCGAACAGCACCTTGCAGCGTTGTACAACTGCGTCATCCGCAAGCCCTGAAAAGCCAATTGGTCCAGACGGGGTGTTTCAATTTCACTGCCAAAACACCCGAGATCAGAATACCCCAGATCATCAGCGAGAATCACAACGATATTCGGCCGTTCGGCCGCCTGCCCGGACCCAGCAGCAAGCGCGCATAGTAAGGCAACATAAACAGCAGGAAAGAGACCAAATTCACATCTTCTCATCGTAAATCTCTCCATTACTTACGGCTGAAGTACGCTGATGCAAGGCAACGCACGGTGAGCCTGATCACCCACTTTTAAGTAAAGCCGCCGATTAAGCCACCCCCCCAACTCAGACACCGATCCACACGCCGCGATGGACTGTGTGCGTCTGCTACTCGTGATTCACTTCAAGCCGCAGAGGCCATCCAGGAATCACTTTACCATCCGGCTCACGCTCTGCATTCATGCTATGCAATTCGCAAACAATCGTCATCTGTGGTTTATTGAACCTGACCATTCCATAACCGTTGGCTCCCGGAGCGGTCGCGGCAACCGTTAGTTTGTTCCCAAAGCGATCATGGTGATTTCCTGTTCCTGCCAACCCAGGCACCGCTCTTCCCTGCGCCGGTACAGCGGGTCCCCACTTTCGATTCTGCTTCGACGCAAACGCGGGAACAGAGTATCCCCAAGGCCCATCGCCCCACTCGCTGATACCATGCTGATGGAGCGTCCCAAAGTGGATATCACCCGACAACATGATTGCTTTTGACGGCGCTATTGCTGCCAGAGCCCGATTGCGGGCAGATTGCGGCCATCCGTTGGCATCCATGTCGCCGTAGCGAACATCGTAATTACCGATATTCACAAATGGAGACTGAGACAGCACGGCTGCCAATTTCTTATTCGCAGCGACCTGTGACGCCCAGCCTGTCACAAAACGCTCCTGTGTCTTACCCAGCAACTGCAAGTCTGGGCTATCCAACAGAGACACATCATAAGCTGGATCCATGATCACTTCGGGCGTGCGATTCGGGCGATTCGACCGAGGATCATTGATCGCCTTCTTCACAACCAAAGAGGGCGGTGACTTGAACTTTCGATCTTCGAGAATAGCGAAGCTGACACCGCCATAGTCAAGCGATGTGAAGTAGGCATTGATCCCATCACCCCAAGGCCCTTTTGCAGCCGCATCGGGAAGGTGCCACGTCTGAGTGGCCTCAACCGCATTGACCCATTTTGGATGCATCGGATACCCACCCGTCGTACGTGTCCCCGTCATCCGTCGCCCACCATCGCCCCACAGATCACTAGCGTAAACATCATGGTCATCAGTGATCATGACTGAGGGCCGATCCTTGAGCAGGTCCCGAAAAGTAAGACCAAACTTTCGCCATTTGGCAAGATAGTTTGACATGGCTTCAGGCACTTCTGATTCCTGTTCACAAAGCACCACCTCTCCGCCAGCATTACTTTCATAAATCTGGTCACCAGCAAAGAACACCAGGTCAGGATCCTGGTCAACCATCTGCTTGACCGCTGCTTCATAAGGGAACCACTTGTCATTCACGCAGGCGACCACCATTAAATTCAAAACCGCCACTTCCTTTGGATCTGGACGAATCACCCCTTCCAAACGACTATTTCCAGACCTCACTTGGTACGGTATGTATTCTTTTTGCTGCCACTCTTCAATCCTGAACACCGCCATGGCGGTCAAAGGGTCGACGCTTGCGTCCATCTCTTTTTTCCAAGCTCCGTTTTGCTTGAACCACAACTCGGCCACCGCCTCGACAGGATCCAAAGGATCAGCATCGGTATGCGCTGCTATCTTGAGTGTTTCATTCGACAGGCCATATTGGGTCCACAGCAACGAAGGAACTGCTGCAGCGGAGTTCTTGACCCGTTCGACAGTGACAAAATAAGCACCATGAGTCTTCCCCTCGGACGTCGTGAGCCAAGTTTGCAATTCGGTGGGGCCCGCAGGTAATTCAAGCTCGTAAGACACAATGGATTGTTGATTTGGCCGTGGGATGTTTCCCGCTTCTTCCTTCGCCGCAATCCGAACTCTTGCAAATGTCGACTCAATAGGCCGCTCGATATAAGTTGGCCATCTGGACAGGGTGAAGCGGTACGTACCAGCCGCAGCGACATCAATTGCCCATTTGCCATTCGCGATCTTTCGACGCAACACGTGTGATCTTGCCCACGGTGGTCCCCCCGATGGCATCACCCATTCCTGACTCGTCAGGTCCGTCGGATTCTCCAAGTCGCTACCGATCACGATCCGTGACGGAACCATGCCCGGTTTTACTGCCTGATACCATTCCAGGTGCTCACGTCGCAACTTCGCGACCACGTTGGGAAACTCGTTAGCGACATCCATTCGTTGCATGGGATCCTGCTGAATATCGTACAATTCGCGTCCCTCAACCAACCGCCACCGCGGCGTCATCGCAGCACCAATCAGCCACGGGCTATCGGGGTCCGAAAAGCCATTTCCACCATGCATCTGTGTATGCAAAGTCCGTTCAGGCCAGCTTGTATTTTGTTTACCCATCAAGCCCACCAACGACTTGCCATCCAAGGCCGGCCAATCGGCTGGACGCTGCAACTCACATAGTTCCATCAAGGTGGGCGTGATGTCAAAGTGCATGGTCAAGGCATCAACATTCTTGGGGCTGTTGAGTCGTTGGTCGTAGTGCCGAATGAACAGTGGCACACGGTGTCCCCCTTCGTACGCGGAGCTTTTTCCACCACGCCGAAAACCATTCTCGCTGGAATCGAGAGGAAACCCGGTGATCCGTCCACCTTCTCCGAACAAGGCACCTGCAGAAGTCCCGTTATCGGTCAGGAACACAACGATCGTTTCGGAATCCAACTGTTCAGTCTTCAGATAGCTACGCAACCTCCCCAAGTTCCAATCGAAATTCGCGACCATTCCCATGAACGCGGCCTGCTGCGGCGGACATCCTGCATCCAGGTAAGGCTTCTTCCACTCCGATCCCACAAGATAGGGTCCATGGGGAGCATTCGTCGCCAAGTAAACGAAGAACGGCTTATTGCCACCAGCGTCAGTCAACACACCATCCATGAAGCTCATCGCCTCATCAAACCAAATGTCCGTGCAGTAGCCCTCAAACTTCTTCCACCTGTCCCCGACCAGATACGTATCATCAAAATAATCATTGCCCCAATAATCAGAAATCTGCGTCACGCCTCCACAGCGATGCCAAACCGATCGCTCGAACCCCTTGTCCATCGGCCGGGCTGGGGCATTGTCACCGAGGTGCCATTTCCCAAACATTCCAGTGGCATAACCGTTGATCGTGAACAGGTCTCCCAGTGTCTTCTCCCGTTGATGTAGGCTAGTCCGCCCGGACGAGGTGCGATAAGCACCGGTGCGTCCCGGATAACGACCAGTCATCAACGCTGCGCGCGTTGGCGTACAAAAAGGAGCAACATGAAAGTCCGTGAACCGAATTGACTCGGCACCCAACGCATCTAGATTCGGAGTCTTCAGGGTTGGATTTCCATGGCAAGACAAGTCACCATATCCCTGATCATCCGTCATAATTACAATGACATTGGGACGCTTGGCACGTTCCGCCAAAACTTTGCAAGTGGAAAACCCCACCATCGCCCAACAAACCGCAACCGACACCATCATTCGTGAAACGAGCGTTCGCATATAGCTATAATTCCTAGTAAAGCTGAATCTATCCCATGCCGTGCACCATCGTTGAAATGCTTGTTGAACCCGATTTTTCAACACGATTTTTCAACACGACGAATGCCTAAACACAACAGGCTGCTTGAACACGACCGGATGGCTTCTACCTGTGTTTTGCATTCCGCATGCACGGCCACAGCTTACCTCAAACGCTCAGTTTCTGCCTGAATCGACATGCGTTGGGTTAAGAAATATCCAAGACACTGTTTCTTTCAACTCACGCCAACGCCGGTAAACGGTACGAAGCTTGGACAATTCGCTGTCCTCTATCATTACCAGCCTTGCCAAAACCGTTGAGATTCCGCATCCAACTTTCAACCCAGCCAACAGCATGCACCGTCGTAGCTTCCTAGCGTCAACACCGGCCCTACCGCTCTTTGTCTCACATGCCGCCCATGCAGCAGCACCAGACGTTGACGCACCTGCCTACAAGACACGAGATGCTGAGATTGTAATTCACAGCACAGCAGGCTACCCCCAGAAATGGAAAGCAATTTATAAGAACACCATTGAGCACTACGCAAAACAATGGGGGCGCGTCGGACCTACTCATATTTTTCTTGTCGAGAATACTGACTGGGATCCAGCCACCCTCACTGATAAACGAAGAAGTCAACTGGAGGCGTCGCTTCGTTCACTCAAACAGGAATTCGCTACTCTCCAGGGCCACAACTCCGACGGGCAATACCTTGATTGGCAGACCGGGAATCACTGGGCAGGTTGGAGTATCAAACCCGCACACCTCACAATCACGATGACGATGACGCCATTGCGTGACGCACAACAATTTGTCATCGGCCCGATTCATGAATACACCCATGCCATACAAACCGCCTATGGTTTTTCAGCAGAGGCAATCGACGGAAATCAGATGGGACACTCCCGTTGGACTGGGCCCGCATGGTGGCGAGAAGGTTCAGCGGTGTTGATCTCGTACCTCTACAGCTATCAACACCCTCAACTTTTCCAGAAACTTCAGCGATCGATGACCTGGCAACGATTCAGCCATGAGATGAATCGGAATCTTAGCCTGTATCAAAAAGCGAACATGTCAATACGCTCAGGCGTGACTCATGATGATTGGCAACGTCTGGAAAAAATCAACAAAGTTCACCCTGTTGTGTATGCAGGAGGTTCGATCGCCTGTGCCACTCTTTTAAAGCGTGCAGGGACCTTGGCTCAACTGTTCAAGTTCCTCCACAAAGTCCCCGAACTGGGATGGGAACCAGCATTTGAACAACACTTTGAGTTGAGTTTAGAAACCTTCTATCAGAAGTTTGAAGACGACATCGCAAAAGCGAAGCCTCAGATGGACAGCGATGGAGCACAAACCAACTGGGCAGCTTATCTACAAGACATCAAGTGAACCGCGAGCACGGCGCTCGGCCCAATCAGAAGCCGACCACAAGCTCGCAACCGTTCCTCGCGTCCGCTTCTCGTCTTCAAAACACTTGTTTGAAAGACAGTTTCTAACTTGCGGTGCTGTACCGCCGCAGCAATCAACGCACTTCTTTTAAGATACTCGCGCGGGATTCAAAGCCAGTGTTTCACCGTGTCAGGCGAGCAACTGACTGCCTTTCTGAAATGATTCAGCCTCTGCAAACACCTGCCTTAGTAGCATCTAGAATCTTTTTTTGTAGCCAGACAGTTTGCCGCGTCCTTACCGCGTGAATAAACTCGGCTTTCGTTGTTCAACTGAACATGATCAAGCGGATTGCAGAAAGTTTGGTTTGGAATTCGGTTCCCCCCACGTGCAGTTCCCAAGTATAACTTAGGCTCAACCTACCATTGGGGCCCCTTGCCTCCCCACCAGCTTCCAGCCCAGCTTGTTCAGCATGCCTAGCCCTGTATTTCACTGCAAAACGCCCTATCAACTTGGTCTTTTGCTAAGCGTGTCTTTGTCGATGGGCTACGCCCAGCTGGCACCACGTGTCAACGCTGTAGAGCCAGTCGTCTACGGCACGGATATCCAACCCATTCTCGCCAAGCACTGTGTTGTATGTCACGGTCCTGACGATGCAGAGGCAGGCCTACGCATTGATCAGTTCGCCAGTGTGACTTCGAAACTTGAGTCAGATCGAATCGCGATTGTCCCTACAAGCTCAGAAAAGAGCGAATTAATCAAGCGTGTAATGTCAACTGACCGCAACACGCGTATGCCACCAGAGGGACGACCACTCACTGCCAATGAAGTTGCATTGCTGACACGTTGGATCGATCAGGGTGCAAACTTTGACCAACACTGGGCATATCGTCCTGTTCGGAATCATGCGCCACCGTCCGTCTCCAATGAATCATGGATTCGCAACGCCATCGATCGATATGTGCTTGCACGTCTCGAGTCGGCAGGACTACAGCCATCACCGCCAGCTAAACCTGCAACAATTGCCAAACGACTCGCTTATGATCTCACCGGGCTTCCACCCGATCCCGAGCTACTTAGCGTTTTCTTGCACAATCCTGACGAACAGGCTTACGAGGCCCTCGTTGACGCACTGATTGATTCGGAACATTTCGGAGAACGCTGGGCACGGCATTGGCTAGATAAAGCTCGCTATGCAGACTCCGATGGCTATGAAAAAGATCGGCCGCGCCCTAATGCGTGGCTGTATCGCGATTGGGTCATCAATGCAATCAACACGGACATGCCATTTGACCAGTTCACAAGGGATCAGCTAGCTGGCGATTTAGTCGATCATCCAACCGCTCCGCAAAAGCTTGCCACTGCATTCCACCGGCAGACTCTCACCAATACCGAGGGTGGCGTTGATCAAGAGGAATTCAGGGTTGAAGCAACATTTGACCGAACAGAAACTACAGCGGCCATCTGGCTTGGGCTCACGATGACGTGCGCTCGCTGTCACAATCACAAATATGACCAGATCAGCCAGCAAGAGTATTACCGTCTATTCGCATTTTTCGATGATCTCAAAGAAACCAACACCAACTTGCCCGCCAGCAAGAGTGCGATTACCGAGCACAAGCAACTGACCGCCGAACATCAGGCTGAAGTGTCGCTGCTTGAAGCCGAACACAAATCCGCCACAGAACAAATCCGTCCAGAGTTTGAACATTGGATCCAACAGATGGAACAACGTTTCGCAAAAAAGCAGGAGGAGTCACTTACCTTTACCGTCGCGAAACCAATCTCCGCCAAATCAAGCAGTGGATCGGTTTTGAACATTGCCGAAGATGGATCAGTCCTCGCCACTGGACCAGTGACTGATAAGGATAAATACACATTAGTGTTCCAGCTGCCGACGCGAGTCTTAAGCGGAATCAAGCTGGAGGTTCTCCCGCACGAAACATTACCCTCAAAAGGTCCAGGCAGACCACCGAACGGGAACTTCGTGTTAAGCGAACTAAGAGCCTATACCGGGAAAGACTCTGAATTCAAAAACGATTACGAACCAATCGAGTTTTCCCATGCCGAAGCGGATTTCGCGCAGACTAACTTTGCACCGCCCGGAGCAACACAAAAATCCCCAAAATCAGGTTGGGCCATCTCGCCAAAAATGGGACAACCCCATCAGTTGCTATGCCTCACCGAGCCATTGACTACCTCCGAGAACCGCGAATTTCTACAGGTGGTTCTAGATCAGCAGTACGGCGGAAAACACCTCATCGGCCATTTCCGCCTATCGACCATTTCCGGGGATACGACCCTCCACCGTTTGCCCACCGGAATCACAAAAACGTTCAGGCAACCCACGAGCGATCGGAGTGATGAACAAGCGCAAGCACTTGAAGACTACTTCACATCACGACACAAAAAAACCAAGGATATCACAGAGCGACTGGCAAAATTAAGAAGCAAGTCCCCCATCCTCGCGACTGTGTCAGCAAGGGTCATCAGCGCTGCCACCAGAACAACTCGCGTGCTGCATCGAGGAGATTTCCTGCAACCGGGCGAGCAAGTTGAGACGGATGTCCTATCCGTGGTCAGTCGTGCTCATCCCATGATGAAACGATTGAACCCGGACCCTGCTGATCGACTTGATCTTTCAACATGGCTGACTGACGCCAACCACCCTCTAACGCCTCGAGTCAGCGTGAACCATGTATGGGCGCAATTATTTGGCAGGGGTCTCGTAGGCACAGTGGATGATTTTGGCATCCGCGGCGACTCACCGACGCACCCCCAACTACTGGATTGGTTATCGTGGAATTATCCACGCAGGCTGAAATGGAGTCGTAAGGCACTCATCAAAACCATTGTCCTCAGTTCAACCTACAGACAGGCCTCGCATCATCGCGCCGACCTGGCAGAAACGGACTCTACTAACCGATTACTGGCCCGCCAAAATCGAGTTCGCGTTAGTGGTGAGGTCGTAAGAGACTTGCACTTGACGGTTAGTGGCTTGCTAAGCAAGAAGGTCGGTGGCCCAAGTGTATTCCCACCATTACCACCAGGAGTCGCCGAACTTAGCTACGCCAATAACTTCAAATGGAAAACAAGCCAAGGGGAAGATGCCTATCGTCGCGGGATGTATACGTTCTTCAAACGCACCTCCCCTTATCCCAACCTTATCAGTTTTGACTGCCCAGATTCCAACACCTCACGGTTACAACGTGACGTCAGTAATACCCCATTGCAGGCGCTGATCACTCTGAACAACGGAGTATTCTTCGAAGCGTCGCAAGCATTCGCCAAGCGGGTGCTTGAAGAAGGTGGAAAAACTGACCAGGAAAGGCTGCGAGTTGCGATCCAGAAAGTATTAACGCGAGAGGCATTTGACAGCGAAACCAAGCGTTTCGAAGCTTTGCTGAACAAGTCACGCTCGCATTACATTGACCATCCCGATGACGCCAAACAAGTGACATCGCAGCACCGAAGCAAGGCTCATTCCATGGAAGAGAACGCCGCCTGGGTCGTCACCCTTCGAATGATCACCAACCTTGACGAGTTCATCGTCCGCGATTGATTACCGAAAGCCGCCTACCAAAGCTGCCACAACACTGCGGCAACCGACTTAGGATTTGCACGAACAAGGACTTGCTGCTCCCAAAACCTGTCAACCTTAACCCCGTCACGGCCCCCACTGGCCAAAACTGCATCCCACCAACGGTTTTACCTACGCCACGCTCAAAGAACAAACCATCGCACGTGAACTTCATGCCCAGACCTCCCCACGACCCAGCTGCAATTACAAACAGCAATCCGTTGCACCAGCGGCGGCAGTTCCTCAACACCACTGCAAGTGGTCTCGGCATGGCTGCACTTGGATCCATGCTGACTGATGACGGGATAATGAAATCAGCTACAGCGTCTGAAGCGTTAGTGAATCCTTTGGCACCACGGGAACCGCACTTCGACGCCAAGGCGAAAGCGTGCATATTTATTTTCATGGCTGGGGCTCCATCACACTTGGATTTGTTCGACGAAAAACCAGTCCTAAAAGAAAGACATGGTGAGCCGTTACCTCCTTCCATGCTTGAAAAGGTACGTTTCGCTTTCATCAAAAAGGACCAAGCCCTGCTGCAGGGTTCACCCTACAAATTTTCCAAGCATGGCGAATCAGGGATGAACCTGAGTGAACTGCTGCCCAATCTTGGATCTGTTGCAGATGATCTTTTGCTGGTGCGTTCGCTACACACTGAGCAGTTCAACCACCATCCCGGCCAGCTCATGATGCAATGCGGACGGGGAACTTTCGGACTACCCACGATGGGATCCTGGCTAACCTATGGGCTGGGAAGTGAAACACAGAATTTGCCTGGGTACGTGGTTTTGAACAGCGGACGGGGATCCTCGGGCGGCGCCACTTTATGGCAGTCTGGGTTCTTGCCCTCGACTCACGCAGGAGTGCTTTTCCGAAATCAGGGGGAACCCGTTCTCAATCTAGCCAACCCAGCCGGGATCCCGATGTCCCTGCAACGTGCCGGTCTCGACGCTTTGAAAGATGTCAACACCAACCGATACCGCGAAATCAATGATCCAGAAATTGCAGCCCGAATCGCGTCCTATGAACTTGCTTTTCGCATGCAAACTGCCGCTCCGGAATTGATCGATCTGAGCAAGGAATCCAAGCAGACTCTGGACGCATACGGCGTGGATCGGGACGAACCCAAAGATCTTGGTGGACGCGGCAAGCAGGGCGACACCTACCGCAGCTTTGCCAAAAACTGTCTGCTCGCCAGACGAATGGTTGAGCGCGGAGTTCGATTCATCAACATCATCTACGCCTCGTGGGACCACCACAGCAACATTCCCAAGGAATTACCCTACAACGCCGGATGCGTTGATCAGCCCATCGCTGCTTTGATCGGTGACCTCAAGCAACGCGGGATGCTCGATTCTACCATGGTAGTCTGGGGTAGTGAATTTGGGCGCACCCCCTTGGGTGAGAATCGCAACGGGAAACGCGAGGTCGGAACTGGCAGGGATCATCACCCCTATTCCTTCAGCATGGCAATGGCTGGTGGTGGCCTCAAAGGCGGGCTGACGTACGGGGAAACAGATGAGATTGGCTGGCACGCAACCCAAAACCGTGTCCACATCAACGACTTGCATGCCACCATGCTGCACCAATTCGGACTTGACCACCTCAAGCTCACCCACCGGTTTCAAGGCAGGGATTATCGTCTGACGGATGTCGGCGGCAAAGTGATTTCAGAATGGATCAATTGACGGTTGTGTCGATTAAATGAGGACCGGCTCATGCGACGCCGTTCAACGGCATTTCTCAAGGCGTATTGAGCCCGCGTCTTAAGGATACAGCAGACCCACCGCTACTCTACTCGCTCACCCGCGCTAAGCCGAGCAAAGGCAGAAGCTGCCAACTCAGGCAAGAATGTCATGAACGACCCGTGCAGGTTCGACCCCGGTCAGGCGGAAGTCGAGGCCTTGAGATCGGTACGAGAAACGTTCATGCTCGATTCCCATCAAATGCAAAACAGTCGCATGCAGGTCGCGGACATGAACAGGGTCTACCACTGCGTTGTAGCTGTAGTCATCGGTCGCACCATAGGTAACACCGCTTTTTACGCCGCCACCAGCCATCCAAATCGTGAAGCAACGTGGATGATGATCGCGTCCGCCCTCGGGGCTGTCCCATTTACCCTGACCGGCAGGGCTTCTTCCAAACTCGCCACCCCAAATCACCAAAGTATCCTCCAACATTCCCCGCTGCTTGAGATCCTTGATCAGCGCCGCACTCGCCTGATCAGTATCCCGACAACGGGCTGTGCACCAACTACGTAACCGACTGTGATGATCCCAATCAGGATGAAACAACTGAATGAAGCGCACGCCCCGTTCGGCCAACCGCCGAGCAAGAATGCAATTGGCGGCGTAACTGCCCCCACGCCTCGAGTCAGGACCGTACATCTCGAATGTCGACTCAGGTTCGTCACTGATGTCGGTCAAATCTGGAACGCTGGCCTGCATCCGATAAGCCATTTCGTACTGCTGGATTCTCGTCGTTATTTCGGGATCGCCTGTCTGCCGCTGCCGAATGGCATTGATCTCGTTTAGCCCGTTGAGCATCCCCCGACGAAGTTCTCTCGGCAAGCCCTCCGGATCATTCAGGTACAAAACTGGATCCTTTGCACTGCGCAGTTTGACACCTTGATATTCAGAAGGCAGAAACCCACTCCCCCAGTAGTGGTCATACAGCGGTTGGTCACTGCCTCGCTTCATTTTTGAAAGCAGAACGAGATAGTCGGGTAAATCACGATTTTCACTGCCCAGACCATAACTAAACCAACTGCCCATACTTGGCCGTCCTGTGAGATGATGGCCAGTTAGAAATTTCGTCATTGCCGGCGCATGATTGATCTGATCCGTGACCATCGATTTAACGAAGCACAGTTCATCGGCAATTTCGGCAATGTGTGGCAACCAATCACTGACGGTCGCCCCCGACTGCCCGCGTTGCTTAAAGGTGGAATGCGCAGGCATGACCAGCTGAGGCTTTCCCTCGGTCATGCCGGAAAGTCGTTGACCACCTCGGACGCTATCAGGCAACTTTTCCCCGGCAAGCTTGGCGAGGCCAGGTTTGTGGTCATAGAGTTCCAACTGCGAGGGTCCACCCGACTGTGTCAAAAAAATGACGCGTTTCGCCTTGGGAGCAAAGTGCGGAACGATATCGGACGTAACCAAATCCGACGAATCTGCTTGCCTCGCCAACATGCCATTGAGAGCCATTGCTCCAATGCCCACACCCGCACCCTGCCCAAGGAAATACCGTCTGGTGACGGACAACTGATCCGAATTTCGTTCTGCGATATCATTCATGCGTAATGCTCTCATCCAAATTCATAATCAAACTTGCGGTCAACATATCAGCCGCCAACTCAACCAGGGGAACACTTTCGACTTCTGGCAGTTGCCCCACCGTAACCAATGCC
>JBPCVE010000422.1:0-2599 GCA_051010795.1 Rubripirellula sp. | reverse complement strand
GCACCATTGTTTTGGCAGTCCTCCCCCTAAAATTGATACCGAATTCGAAGCTCGGTATGGCAGATAAGCTTATCCATGCGGGGCATGTTTCGATTGCAGGTCGACAAGCGAGATTCGTGAAGGTAGCTATTTCAGCTGTTCCCACAGTTCAGCGAATGAATTTTCAAAACGCTGCAGCAATGAACTGTCCGCGGTAACGATGAAATTTTCCTCATTATTTCTTGCTGCTGACCGAGTCCAATTGTAGCTGCCGGTCAGCAGTGACTTGCCGTCGAAAATCGCGTATTTGTGATGCATGTGGTAATCCGTTCGATCACATCGCACGGGGACGCCCGCCCGCTCCAATTGATAGATGTCGGAACCCAGGTCATTCGACTTGTCATTGTCGGAGATGATTCGGACTAAAATGCCGCGTTGGTGCGCATCCAATATCGCATCTTTGATTCGGTCGTCTGTGATGGTGAAGACACAAACATCTGCTTTTCTGCGTGTTTCCTGAAACAGACGGATGATTTTGCTTGTGCAGTTATCCACGGGGCTGAAAAACGCTTCTGCCTTGCTTGATTTATCTGGGTCGGGTCTTTCTGCAAGGACTTTGCTTGCTTCCTCCACCCAATCGAGGATTTTCAGCGCGTGTGGGTCAGAGAGTTCTTGCCGCGCAAGTTCAAATAACACACTTCTCGCGTGTGAAAGTTCGTGATCACTGTCTACATGCTGTTCGATGACCTTTGCCAAGGCGCGCTTTTCGCCCCGCGACATTCGGTGGTCATCGAGGGTGATTTGTAAAGCATCTTTGATATTCGGATTAAGCATGAGCGGGCCGTTGGGTGAGAGTTGAAGTGGGGAGTGGGAAAACTAATGAATCATCTCTGTGCGGAGCCACCCTTTGTCCAACTGTTGTAGGAATGTGCGCAGTGATGATTGCACAGCGTTGCTCAGTGGGGTGTGCGGGACGTTCGGAAACGCGTTGTGAAAAGTGTCGTATGCGAGGTCACAAATGAAAGGTACGGTTTGTTTCCCAACCGTGATGTTGCACTGTGACTCAATACCGATGGCTTCCGCTGCCTCAGTGATTGCTGAAACAAAGTGAGAAGTGTCAACCGTATGACTGGGTAAAGTAAACTCGGCGTAGCCCGAGAAGAGTTCAGTTGTCGCATGCGCAAATGCTGCACCTACATCAGGGGCGTAAAGGTAATCTTGCCTGTTTTGAAATGGGATTTCATAGGGAATGTCCAGGGCAACCGATTTCAATGCTGTTGTGGGTGTGGATGTTAAGCCCGCATCCCTTCCGGGGCCAAACAGCACGCCTGGACGCAGACTGAGGGAGTCAATTCCTGTTTCTTCGCTGAAAATGCGTGTAATGTTTTCTCCCGCCAGCTTCCATGCGCCATAAACATTCACTGGGTGTGGGGCGGCGTCAATTGGAACGCGACCATCTGGGTAGAACGCACGCGGCCCGTAGACGGCAATGGAACTGGCGAACACAAATCGTTTGATTTGTGCATCATGGCACTTCATTGCCTCAATTAGATTTTGCGTGCCCCCAAGATTGATTTGCATACCACGGTCACGATGCTGGTTGCAGTCCGGGGTCTGCAGAGCTGCCAAGTGAATGACGTGGCTGATTTCTTCTTTTTCAATCGTGTTCGACAGCAATGGTTGGTTCGTGATGTCGACCGCGATTACTTTCAGATTCGTTGTGTCGACGTCATGGAATACACGGTCTACACGCTGCAAGTTCACATCACGACCACAAACGACAACCTTGCCCGTTGTGTTTTTAAGTAGCCACTTGGTCGTTTCAGCGCCTATGCAACCAAGCCCACCTGTGACGAGAAAGCATTCGTTGGTTGTCACTGGTTCGGCTCCTTGACACCCTTTGGGGGCGTTTTGATGAGCGGAGCTGTGTTGCTCGCATCGGCAAGACCGTTCGGCAGTTCCATGATCCGTATTTTTCGAAAGTGGATCTCCTTACCTTCCGACTCAAGGCAGATGTAACCCTTTTTGTAAGACGCATCGCGGATTCCATTCACGAATTTTCCATTGACGGATAGTTTCACCATTCCGTCGACGGCAACAAATACATAACGATTCCACTGCCCGACACCCTTGCAGCGATTTTCGAGTGACTTACTGCGTGATCCTCGGGGGTTATCCGGGATCGCAGTCATGCCTCCGGCTCCGAACAGCTCTCCGTGTACATAGGCGATCGGTGGAAGGGTGCCATTGCGACCCTTGTGTTGATTCACCCAGTCCAGTTCCAGCATTTGTACTTCCATGCCCTTAGGCAGCCGGTTCCCCTCTGGTTTGGCGTCCGACCAGAGAAACATGCCTGAATTACCACCCGGTTCCATATGACGCCATTCCACTTCGATGATGAAGTTTTCGTATTGGCGTTCGGTCCGCATCACACCGATGGGTTGCCCTGTGCATATCAGCAACCCATCCTTGACCGACCAGGTTTCTGGTGACGTGTTGACATCAATCCAGCCCGTTAAGTCTTTGCCATTGAAGAGGTCACGAAACGCTAGTTCCTGTGCCTGCAGATTTTGGCAGACGCATCCTAGGATCAGAAACAGAACGCAGTAGTACAGTTGGC
>JBPCVE010000421.1:0-13768 GCA_051010795.1 Rubripirellula sp. | reverse complement strand
AGCGGTCTAGTCACTGACTGTGTTCAGACCTTAGATTGAAGGCGCTCTCTCTGACTGAAAGTGCTGCCTCCGAGTCATCCAACAATCGTGGATTTATGCCAGATTTGATTGCCCAAGGCCCGATGAGTGAACATCGCTGGCGACGCGAATTGCCAGCGATAACCCGAAGCACCGAGGTGTTAATTGGGCGTGCTGAGGCTGACTGGAACGTGCCATGGGACAGTAAGATTTCCCGAGCTCATGTTCGCTTGACGCCCATGACCGACAATCGTGTCGATGTTTACTGTGAGGCGAACGCACGCAATCCTGTGTTCTTCAGGGGAAAAAAAACAACGAGATTCACGCTCGTACCCGGTGAGCATTTTGTCATTGGAAGTACAACGTTTACGCTCGCGAATCGACCGGGGGCCTCTGATGCTACCAGTGACATTGACCTGACGGAGCATGAATTTGATCATGCGATGTTGCGGCGACGCAATTTTCGTGATGCCGCCGGCAGAATTGAAATGTTGAGCTGTCTGCCAGATTTAATTACCAGCAGCAGCAGTGATGAGGAACTGTTGGTACGCGTTATTAGTGTCTTGCTGCAGGCTACGCCTGCAGCTGCAGCAGTTGCGATCGCATCGGTTGATGCCAATGCTACTGGAGATGTCGATGATGGATTTTCGATCCTGCATTATGATAGTCGCGTTCCTGACAAAGATGGGCCAACGGTTAGTGCGAGGTTGGTTAGAAAGGCGGTTGAACGCCGCGAAAGTATTCTACACCTGTGGTCAGCAGCAGCGAATGAAAACCACACATTCACATCCAGTGAGGAAGCAGATTGGGCTTTTTGTGTTCCCATGCGAAGCGAAGCCTGTCGGGGTTGGGCAATCTATGTGACGGGGGCATTGTTGCCAGATGAAAGTGGTCGGCTTGAGTCTTCGCTTCAGGCGGCGCCCGATACTCTGGAAGATGATGTTAAGTTCGCAGAATTGGTTGGCACCATGATTGCCAATTTGCGACAAAGCCGAAGATTGGAACGCCGCCAAGCTGCCATGAGGCGATTCTTTGCTCCTGTCGTCATGGAGGCACTTGCCGGAAGAGATACCAATGAAGTGTTGGCACCGCGGGAAGCGAATTTGTCTGTCATGTTTTGTGACTTGCGGGGTTTTAGCAAGCGAAGTGAGCGTGATGCTGACCAATTGTTGGAACTGCTGGCCAGAGTGAGTGATGCTTTGGGGATCATGACCCGACACATACTCGACACAGACGGCGTTATTGGGGATTTTCACGGTGATGCTGCAATGGGCTTCTGGGGTTGGCCATTTCAGCAGCAGGACGCCGCTCTTCGTGCGGCAGAGGCCGCATCACGGATCGTGATGGAAAGTAACCAGATCCTTGCAGAAAATACTTTTGGATTCGGAATTGGGATCGCGACAGGCAGAGCCGTTGCTGGTCAAATTGGAACGGTCGATCAGGTCAAGGTCACCGCATTCGGGCCAGTTGTCAATCTTGCGAGTCGCTTGGAGGGCTTGACGAAACTGTTCGGGGCCAAAGTCATCGTTGACCATGAGACGGCAATGGCACTCAAAGAATCGAATGACCACCAGTTTCAACTCAGGCGACTGGCGCTCGTTCGACCGGCAGGACTTGAAAAAGACATTGAAGCGTGGCAACTACTTGAGCCACCCAAGCCTGAGGCTCAGGGTTTGAGCTCAGAACAAATCGCCTCGTATGAAGCGAGTCTTGATGCCATGATAGGTGGGGATTGGAATAAAGCTTATGACCTCTTGCATGCGATCCCAGCTTGGGATCGGCCTAAGGATGTATTGCTTTCCATCATCTTGCGTCATAATCGTGTGCCACCGGATGACTGGGATGGCGTGATTAAAATGCCTAAACTCTGAGCAAAGGTTTCCTTTTGATCATCAAGTGAGTTTTATGTCCCCAGCCTCCCAGTCGTACGAATTGACGCCGTTGGTTTGGGTGGGATTGGGCATCGCTGGTTTTGTTTTCGCCATGGATATGCTGACGGAGCAAACACCAATTGAGATGCTTGTCCCCGGCAAAGGTGAGAAGCAAATCATCATTCGTTCAAAAAACCAGACACATCATTTTCCACTCTTGGGAGCAGAAGTCCGTTTGTTGCCAGGTTGGTCTTATCTGGCCGTTGAGGAGGACCATCTGGCTTATCGCCCAGCCTTTGTTCATCAGGCCTCCCATTCGGTTGTTCGGTTGCAAGCCAATGTGCTGGATTCATGGCCGCCGAAGGGGGTCACAGCCAAACCGGAAGTTGGAAAGCACCCGGCCGGTACACTTGAGTGGGTCCGGGTTGATCATTTAAGAATTGGAAAACTTCTGCTGGCAAAGCATGCCCTGACCATCATTGCGATTCAGCATGGCTCCCAGGCCGAGGTCAACGAGTCAGTCGAAGAATTCTGTGCTGGAATCAGGTATTCAGACTCGGAACATTGAGAAACCCCGTAATTTATGTTGACGAGGTGGTCTGCCCATCGAGCCGAGAAAAGACTGAATGGAAGGCATTTATGGGGGCTTTCGCCAATTCATTCGGGGGGACGAGCGGTTCGGTTTGTCTCAACCGTTTCTTATACCCACTGAACTGAGGTGGATCTGGACGTTAGACTTAGCTTAGGCTACCTAAACTGCCTGAACGTCGGGTTTTATGCACGCTCCTCCTTTTCGCGTTTTTACCATGTCACGACTTGGATTTTTGATCGCGTTTGTTTGTCTCTTTCTCGTTACTCCTGTGGCCACGTACGGGCAATTTAGTGAGCAGGATCGCGACCGCCTGATTGAGGTGATCGAGTCGACCGAGGCAGCTTTTGATGCTGGAAAGCTTCCTGATGTCGATACCGCGAAGGCAGAATTGATTGGGAACTTGGCCGCTGTTGAGTCGTATTTTCGACGTGCAACTGATGCCCAAAATCGCGACGCATGGCTCGAGTTTCTCAATTTGGAACCACTCAGAAAAGCGATTCAGTCCTCTGCTGCCGATTCTGTCGTGTTGGTTGAGGCGAAGAAACTCCGTGATCGTCTGATTGGGATGACGCCGGGCTTGGAGCTTAGTGCGATTCGCAACCTGCGTGAATCAGCGTTACATCTCTCTCAGGCAATCAGCTTGAACAGCACGCAGGGTAAGAGAGTCGTCGGCACGTTGGCCGCGTTGAAGAAAATGATTGGTGAGGTAAAAGCGACTCCTACCACGGATCAATTTGCACAGATTGGTTTCTTTGTCGGAACGATTGATTCGTCCGGACAGGGTGACGAATTGGTTCGTGCTTTTCGTGAAGTTTTTGGTAAGCCAAACGTCGCAGTGCTGGTTGGAACACCGTTATTGCAAAAAGCCGTTGACCGTGAGTTGACACGTCAGGAGCCTGTTCGTCAGACGATCCTTGGAACGCGTATCGTGGGAACGGCGACTATGACAGGCACTGTCAGTGCGAAATTGCTGCCGTCGACCGATAGCGCGAAAATCGAATTGGGATTCAAAGCCAAGTTCAACAGCAACAACACGGGCTATAACGGTCCGGTGCGTTTGTTGACCACGGGTACGGGGGACATCGACTTAGCGAGAACACTCAACATCGATTCGTCTGGATTCCACTTGTCGGGTAATAAGACAGATGTTGAATTGAATACCACCATCGATGCCATTTGCCACAAAATGGAGCTTGTACGCAAATTGGCGTGGAAGGCAGCCCGGCGGCAAAAACCAAAGGCTGACTGCATCGCAACGCAACGGCTTAAGCAGCAGGTCAGCCAGCAATTTGAGGAAGAAGCAAGTAATTTAGATTTTGAATCAGGAGTTCTTGCAGACGGGGGGACGGCTTTACAGAGATTGTCTTTGACAACGCCCATTCATGAGTGGTCGTCCACTGAGCAGATGCTTGCGGTCGACTCTCTTTTTCGAGCCGGCCATCAACTGGGTTCGGTGAATCCGCGGCCTACCGTTGACGAAACGTTTGATGTAGCTATTCAGATCCATGAGTCAGCGGTTGAAAATGCTTGTGCAACCGTCTTGGCGGGAAGGACGCTGAATGAAAAGAAACTCGATGAGCTGCTGGGTAAAATTAGCAGAGGAGTTGAGGATTCAGCCGTCCAAGGAGAAGGCGAGTCAACTGACGAGGAGCCATTCGAGATCGTCTTTTCCCAACTGAGGCCCATCGTGTTTGAGGCTCGAGATCAGGTGGTTCGTGTTGGTGTGCGTGGTCGCCGATTCACCAAAGGGAAAAGGGTGCTCCAGAAAGCTCTTGAAGTCACCGCAGATTACAAGCCAACCAAGCTTGAAAACGGGACTGTGGTGCTCAAGCGGGATGGCAAGGTCAAGGTTGATTTTGGTGGAAAGAAACTTTCTATCAGCGAAGCTGGCATGAAACCTGTTATCGAAAAATCGTTTGGAAAAGTGTTTCCAGATGTCATCTTGGAGCGGGCTATCAAGGTCGCAGAAGATGCCAAGATGGAATCTTTGCGGGGATTGGAATTTCGGCCCCGACTGGTACAAGCCGATGGTGGGTGGCTCACCATTGCTATTCGTTAGCTTAAGTGTTTGCGAGTGCTCGCACTCATTGCTTGGGTTCATCTGAATCTCGTCCCCTGTTTCCCGAGGTGTTCTTGTGCAATTTCGGTACGTGATTGCTCTTTGTTATTGCATGGTTTCGCTGCACGCCTGCGCTGTTGAGTCCGAAGTGTTACGCGATCTGGAATACGCAAAGGCGGATGGCCAGACCCTTCTACTTGATTTGTATCTTCCGGCGCTGAGCAATGTGGATGACCGCTCCATCGTCGAGAGTGGATCTGGGATTCCCTGTGTTGTTTTCGTTCACGGCGGTGGATGGAAAGGAGGTGATAAAAAGTCTGCCAAGCAGAACGCTGCATGGCTTGTTGATCATGGTTTTGCAGTGGCCAGTATCAACTATCGTTTGACTGATATCGCCAAGTGGCCTGCTCAAATTGACGACTGTTACGAGGCAGTGCGTTGGGTGCGGCGGCAGTCAAAAATCTATGGAATTGATCCCGATCGGGTCGGAGCTTTTGGTACGTCTGCTGGTGCACATCTTGTGGCTTTGATGGGGACACGTGTCTTTCCCGGCAACGAAAGTGTTTCCAGTCGTGTTCAGGCTGTGTGTGATTGGTTTGGTCCAGCGGATTTGATGACCATGCCACCGAACAATATCGGGAATGGACGAACCGCGGAGGACGTAGCTGGTTCAAACGGTGCAAAGTTGCTTGGTGCGACGGTACGTGAGGTCCCAGATCTGGCAGCCGATGCAAGTGCGATGGATCATGTGAGTGGTAATGCAGCGGCTTTTCTGATCATGCATGGGGATCAGGATACCGGAGTACCCGTGGCACAAAGCACTCGTCTGCACAGGAAACTGGTCGCGAGTGGAGCGCTGTCAGAGTTGCATGTTGTGAAAGGTGGAAAACACGGCGGAGCACTGTTTCGTACAGATGATGTCAGGCAACGTGTGCTTCATTTCTTTCAACGAAGCCTGATGAAAAACTGGAATCAGGGAACTGGTCCGAATGCCAGATTTCGCATTTTGCAGGCCTCTGCGCCAACACATTGGAGCGTGGTGCGTGATGAGGGCATTAAATGGAAAGTCATGCTTCCTGGTACTGGGCAGAGTACCGTGGTCAATTGGGGTGAAAGGGTCTTCTTTACGACGATGGCGCCCGTTCAGCAGGATTCAATCATTGGCTCCGACATCGTCGCATGGTGCTGTGATGCGAAAACTGGCAAGACGTTATGGAAACGCGATATTGCAGCTAAGCATCCACTGCGTTTGTCTGGATGCTTTAGCGATAGCACTGCACCCCCTCCTGTCACTGATGGGCGATCTGTTTGCTTCTTCAATGCATCAGGAACGATCGCATGTTTTGATTTCGACGGAGAACTGCAGTGGAGTCGGGAGTTGATGGCGGTTGGCCGCAGTCAGCCGACACTCATTCAAGGAACTGTGGTTTTTATCAAACAGAGCTACATGCCTGACCAAGCGGGGAAATTCACACACGATCACGGTGACGCGCCGATCGAAGAGTGGACGCAACTGCAAGCCATTGATCTTAAGACGGGTGAAGACCGGTGGGCAACGAGGTGTGGGGTCAATATGGGTTGTGTGCCATTGCTGATGTCTCGCACGGATGGTCGTGATGTGATGGTTGTCGGTCGTGGCGGTGGGCATTCACCGCCCGAAAAACCAACAGGCATTTCCATGATTGATGCTGCTGATGGAAAGACGCTCTGGACACTACCGTTACCGAAGTTCATGAGTACGATGACGTACAATCTCATCGGTGACGACATTCTCGTTTTTGATGCTGGAAATCATTTGTGGGTTGATGCCTATACCGGCAAAATCAAACGGCAAGTTTCCATTGTCAAAGATGTTTCCATTCGACGGCACAGTGCCGGGGGGTGGAAAACAGAAATGACAAATATTAAGAATGTGAAGAAGCCAAGGTCGATCATCCAGCAATCGAATGTGCTTGCGGGGGCTTATCACTACTTCCGCAGTTACACAGAACCGTGGCTGGGGCGGGTCGATGCCAGAACTGGACGTGTTGAATATTTACAACTACCCGTGCAGATGCGTGCCGGGTCCGAGCGACAAAAAGATGAGTTGTTGTGGAGTTCCGATGATATGGACGCGCAGGTGTTGGACGATTTGTTGGGGTCCAAGAAAAAACAGTCATCACTCCCGATTACAAAGTGGGCGTTCAAAGAGAACGACATGAAGGATGCTGGTGGAAACGTTGTGATGGGTGACCAGCGATCCATGGGCAATGGTTGGGGGCATCATGCATCGCAGTTGCCCACCGTAATCGGAGACTGCCTCTACTTACCGACGATGGCGGGTACGGTGTACGTCATTCGTTGGGATAGTGAGACCCTCAACGAAGATGCGATTGTTGCGATCAATGATCTTGGGCCCGTTGGCGAGTCGTGGAATCGAGCAAGTTTGAGTTTCGCAAATGATTCCTTGTTTGCACACACAATCGATGGTCTGATTTGCATCGGCAAGTGATTGGCTTGTGATTCGAAAAGCTGTCGTGGAGCTTTTTAATGCTGATTCGAGAGGAACTCTTGCGGGGCAGGGTCTGACTAGAAACGAGTTTGGTATTGCAGGTACAGAAATTGTCCATCGCCATCGCTGGGGACGCCTGGAGTCAGTTTGTAATACTCGCCGGACTGAAAGATTGAATACCCCAGAAGAAGGTCGTTTCGTGGATTCAATGTGAAGTCGATCAGAATATCCAACTCCTGCCCCAAGTCACGGTCTGCTGCCGCATTGGTTGGGTTGAACGCTGTCATGTCCGCGTTGTACGGAGTCGTTTTCTGGTCCAGAAAGAAGTAGTGGTACCAGAGTGTCAGTTCAACTTTAGAACCGAGGACGGGGGTCGTGAACTGCAGGCTGACATCATTGATGTTGCGACGGCCAAACAGGTCCATGAAGCCAAGATACCAGTGTGATTGTGGAAATAATGCATCGAATCCACCGTCACCTCTCGCGGCAGGAATCTCGCTGTCGCCAGACGCCCAGTCGTACCACAGCCACACACGAGACTTCCCTTTTTTGTGCGGATGTAGTCTGTGTAGACGGTGACCCATGCCGGCAGTGACAAACCCTGCGTCATGATTTCCATACCCCGGACTATTGCTGCCAAATTGGTAGGCACCTTCAAATGCAAACAACTTTCCGTTTGCGGTTTCTCCTTGGAGCCGAGTTCCAATGGTTTGGTAGTCGTATTGTTCGCGTCGGTTATTGAGCCCCAAATAATAGGCGTCAATGTTCAAGTCTTCAGTGGGTCGCTGTGCAGCGTAAATTCCGTAGAAGTCAACTTTTTCGTCGGCTCGGTTGCTGTTCTGTCCAGAATGCATGTCACCAACCGGATGAAGGAAAAAAGCATCAGTTTTCCAGCGGTCTCCCCGGTGGATGAGTTTCAATCCATCAAAGGTTCGCCGGTCATTCACCCAGTCCAGTGGCGATACCAGTCTTTGAGATCCATAACACTGTTCTTGCCGCCCAATCCGCAGGCTCAGTGTCTCTGTGAGTTGTGTGTCAAGAAAACCGTTTTGTATACGATCAAGTGAAGGGCTGCCTGGGCCGGCAGACAATATTTCAGCAGTCGAACCACCGTGCAGGTACTCACCGTACAGTCGGAACCAGTCATTGATTCGGTAGTCCGCAAAAAGTCGCACTCGTGTTAGCCAATAATCATCGCTGTCACCCGTCAAGCCACTTCCAGCGATGTTTGATTCGTCTTGGAAACGGATGCGGGCTTCACCTCCAACGTTCACGCGCTGTTGCGATAACCCTTTCAAGCAGTCACCTGGATAGTGTGAACCGCGGTAGCAGGGATCACTCAGATAACGAAAGTCGTTGTCGAAGAAAAGACAACGGTAGGATTTACGCATTGCCGAAGCGGCGCGACGTATCTGAAGGCAGTTGCATTCGTTTTTGCAATGGCAGGCAGGAATCAGACTAGGCGGGACTTCGATGATTGATGGCATTTCCGAAGCAACGGATTTCGGCTCAGCAAGCTTCGTTGCAATCCGCTCTATCGGCGTGAAGTCGGATAACACCAAGTCGGATGGCGATGACTCTGCATCGCTCTCGGGATCGAACGTGATATTATCAATTACCACTGGTTCGACCGAATGCGCGATCTTGGAATACATGAGGGTCAGGGTCACTGTGAGCGTGATCCCTGCTGCGATGATCAGAGCCTGTGGCCAAAGCTGACTTCGCATGGCACTGGATTCCTTTCAGCCATCACGAGGCTGCCGAACATGATGGCGGCAGCATGAGTTCGAAATGACCTCGGGTTGCGGCGGGGGAAACTGGTTCCGGCAGGAACCGATCTTCTCCGAAGATAGGTTCTCAGCACCACACGCGTTCATTCCTCAGCAGTACGAGGCATCCTCGCCATCGTTCCATTACGGTCATCGGGTAAGGGCGGGAACGGCCATCATGGCAAGTGCTGGGTTTCGTGTTCAGGACGCAGCAGGGTTCGTGAGAAAAGGACTGAACCACCGAATCGTCATGATGCGACTGATCGGAATCGTCATGCGGGATGTGCGGTTTGGAACGCATTTCCTGTGCCCGAGGTCGATTCGAGGTTGTCGCCGGCTGCACGCTCTCAGTGCGTATGACTTTTTGACGCACATGACCGCGCTTGATTGTGTCAGGAAACAGCAATTCTTACAGGGTGGGTAGGTCGTGTTCGATGGTCCTGTCTTCGACCGCTGACGTACCAATTACCATCGATGAAAAAACGCAGCTTTCGTTTCTGCGCTTTGGTCACACCGATCCGCGCAGTGTGACACACTCGAGTGACCATTTGCCCACCCTGGAAAATACCTACGCGGGAGGAATGAACAAGATCCGCGAGGTCCAGTGAGCGATCAACACCGAGTGCTTGACACAGCATTGCCGGTCCCCGGGTCAATCGACTCAGTTCGTCAGTTCCGCGTTGACGCTGCATTGCGGGCAGACCCCATATCGGCTCGATGGCTCGGATGAGCACTGCACTGCCGATTCCCCGTGACTGGGTCACAGTATTCAAGCAATACTTGGCATGGATTGGATAGACGTACAATGTTCCTGGCGGGCCGAACATCGAAGCATTGCCAGCAGTTTTTCCTCGAGCACTGTGACTGGCTGCATCACCGTTGGCCAAGTAGGCTTCGGTTTCGACAATTTGACCACCAATCCATTTGCCTCGATTTTTTCTGAGTAGTGACATTCCCAACAACTCACGGGCTACTTGCACGGGATCGCGGTCGTAGAATGAATGTGGCAAGCGATCTTGTGAGGAAGGTATTTTCATGGTGAAACGTCAAAGCCAAATGTTATCAGCGCGGTGGATTGTTCCCGTTACCAGTGCGCCCCTTCATGGTGGTTGGGTGGAACTTGACGAGGGTCAAGTGGTTGCCTTCGGATCTGGTCCGGCACCTCGACCCGCGAAGGATCTGGGTGATGTTGCCGTTCTGCCTGGCTTGGTAAATGCGCATACACATCTTGAATTCTCGGACTGTGCAGACAGAGTTGGTTTTCCTGGGATTTCGTTACCGGAGTGGATAGGTCAGGTCGTGAGTACACGTCGGGCCGCCGATGAGACCAGCCGTAGTGACGCCATTGTGCGTGGAATGAGGGAGTGTGCACGCACAGGGACGTGCCTGGTTGGTGAGATTACAACGCCGCCATGCAACTATCCGTCCCTGACAAAGGGTGTAGAGATAAATGGGGCAGATCTGATCTCTTTTGCAGAGGTGTTGGGATTGAACTCGGAACGTGGCAAGGAACGTCTTGACGTTGCGAACGCTCATTTGGAGCTTAACGCCTGCAGTGGGGTGAGCCCGCATGCACCGTATTCTACCTCCAGGGAAACTCTTGAAGCATGTCTTCAGCTCGCGAATGCTAAGCATCGATCTTTGGCCATGCACGTCGCCGAATCACCCCACGAACGGGAATTACTGGAAGCGGGTATCGGGCCGTTTGCGGAGGCTCTTAAGTCGCTGGGCGTTTGGCGGGATGATCTTTTTCCATGGCCAACGAATCCCTTTCAATGGTTGATTGAGAAATTGGCACGGGCTCCACGATCGCTTCTCGTTCATGCAAACGACTTGAGCGAAGCAGAAATAGTGAAACTTGCGGAATATCCCCAAATGACGGTCGTCTATTGCCCGAGGACCCATCATTTTTTCCAATATGAATCGCATCCCGTGGCAACCATGTTGTCGCACGGTGTGCGGGTGGCATTGGGGACAGACTCAAGAGCCAGTAATCCGGATCTCAATCTGTGGAGCGAAGCACAGTTTCTGTGGAAGCATCGCGTTGATCTCGAACCAGAATCTGTTTTGCGGATGGCCACGTGGTCTGGTAGTGAAGCTTTGGGACGCGATGACGTGGGCTGTATACGACCGGGGTGCCTCGCGAAACTAGGGTTCGTCCGAAGCACTGCTTCGACTCAGGAAGAGCTGTTCTGTGACTTTGCGACTCATGACTACGCTCCCCTAGCGGATTTGACCTGTTAGCCACTATTGAGCCCGGCCTGAATCCCATCAGGGGCGAAGATGCTCCGCCCTCCATCGACTGGAAGGCAGGTACCTGTCACAAAGTCGTTTTCACAAAGAAACTGGGTTGCGTGCGCGACGTGTTCGGGGGTGCCAACTTTGCCTGCCAGTGTGCTGGTTGCCATCTTTTGTGCAAACTCGTCAGTCGCATCTTCGCCCAGCAAGACTGGGCCCGGTTGGATGCAATTGACGCGAATCCGTGGATTCCGATGTCCGAGCTCAACGGCAAGTGATCGGGTCATGGTTTCGACCGCGCCTTTACTGGGGAAATACGCCGCATGGTCCAGATAAGGACGCACCGTGGCCCAGTCACCAATGTTGATGATTGATCCTCCTCTAGCCTGTGCCACCATTCGCAGCCCAGCTGCTTTGGCACATAAGAAAGACGCAATTGAATTGATCTCAAAATATTCTCGAATTTCACCAGCAGTAATTTTTTCCAAGGGCGTTGGCTGCCAGATTGCAGCGCTGTTGACCAGAATGTCGATTCGCTCAAGTTTTGTTACTGTTTCGTCAACCAGTCGTTCCGGCGTCCCTTCATCGCACAGGCTTCCTTGTGTAACGATGGCCTGTTTCGAATACTTGTCATTGATCTGTTTGGCAAGGTCCTTGGCTTGATCAACGCTTGTATTGGCGTGCAGAGCAATGCGACATCCGAGACTGGCTAGGTGGATGGCGATTGCCCGCCCTACTCTCCGAGAACCGCTTCCGGTAACCAAGGCAACAGGCTCGGGACAGTCAAAAACTTCTTGCAGTTTGGACATGGTGATTTGTTGGTGAAGTGTCGAAAAGACGGAATTCAAAGGTACTTTGCGAGCTTGCCACCGCGAGCTGCACGGGCATCGACTTTCGCCGTGATTTCCGGATCTTCAATTAATGGTGGTGCATGGTGTGGTTTGATCCGTGCGTCAATCACAAGTGAACCGCTGCAGCCCCAATGTTTGTGAACAGACTTGGCACCAAGGCCGTCCATGTCACAGGCAGGGTTGCTTCGTGTGAAAGTGGTCCACAGCCAATTGCTCATCGAGCGAGCTGCAAAGTCACTGTCATCGACAAGTGTTATTAACGGAAGTGTTGCAAAACATGGTCTGCTCACCATGCTTTTTACAAAGCCCTGCAAATCGTTTGAAGAGTCAGAGTCGGTAAATCGAGGTGCCTCGATCGCAATGATGCCCGGTGCGACGATTCTCGGATTCTTGAATCCTTCTGGCAAGGTCAGGTCTTGGGGCAGGTCTGAACCCAAGGTGCGTTGTGGTGGCCCGGTCGCTGCAATCACGACTTTGGAACCCTGGTTGAACCCGCTGCCCGAGTAGTCAAGTGTGTCGATCGTGGTTCGGGTCTGGAAGTGCAGGTCACGTTTCCAGTCAACGCGGGAAAGGATGTGATGCATGTAGGTCTCGATGTCATGGATGTTAAGCTCATTGCTCGGATCATCCGTGATGAACAGATACTTGGCTAATGAAAGTTGCCCGTTGCCAAGAATTGCGTTGGCTTGAGTCAGCAATTCCTGGGGTTCTGGTCGCTCTAGATAAGGCATGTAGCGTTCGCTACCAATCGCCAGCAGCAATGGATGGACGCCAGCAGCATCAACGGCATGAACCGCCTTCACTCCGGGGATCACCGACGGAATGATGGGATCGGTGAGCTCATGGATCAGTTGCCCAAAAGTGGTGTCTTCCTGCGGGGGGCGACCAACGACAGTAAACGGCCAGATTGCATCTTTACGATGCCATACCTGCTCAACCTGCATCACTGGGAATTCATGTTGCAAACTGTAGTACCCAAGATGATCTCCGAAAGGTCCTTCTGGTTTGGTTTGGTTGGGATTGATCGTGCCCACGATCGCAAAATCCGCGTCAGCGTAAACTGGCGCATGATTGCCAGTGATCATGCGGACTCGTCGACCAGCCAAAGCCCCACCAAAAGTCAATTCAGTAAGACCCTCCGGAAGTGGCATCACTGCAGCGACTGACATCGCCGGGGCTCCACCCACCGTGATCGCCACGCGAAGTGGTTTGCCACGATCTAAAGCAGCGCGATGATGGACGCCCATGCCGCGATGGATCTGATAATGCAGTCCGACTTCTGCGTTTGACTCGTACTGGTTACCTGAAAGTTGCACCCGATACATACCAAGATTGACCTGCATCAAGTTCGAAGGGGCATTAGGATTATCACTCAGTACTTGCGGTAGCGTGACGAAGGCCCCTCCGTCGTCGGGCCAACATTTGATTGCGGGCAAGTCTGTGATCTTGCAATTTGACTTCTGGACAGCGCCACGATTCACCTTGCGGGGCAGCATGCTCAGGGCGGTAAGCGGCACACCCGCGTAGCGAAGTGGTCGTTTGGGCAGCGCAGACGGATCAATCTTCACCTCGATCACCCTCCGCACCGCCTCGAGGGTTCCTCTGAATAAATACCTCGCTTGTTCGATCGACCCGAACAAATTTGAAGCAGCCGGAAAATGGCAGTCGCGGATGTTGGTGAACAGAAGTGCGGGGCCGTTGTTGGCATACACACGACGCTGGATTTCCGCCATTTCCAACTGGGCGTCGACCTGTTCATCGACCTGGATCAGGTATCCACCTTTTCGCAGGTCTTCGACGGCGTCTCGGGTTGAACGATGCTTCACGGGTGGAAACACTCTTGCACACGGATGGTGTTGGGAACCAGATCAGGAAGGGT
>JBPCVE010000420.1:0-10321 GCA_051010795.1 Rubripirellula sp. | reverse complement strand
CCACGATGCCCGATCCGGGGAGAGGATAGCGACTCGATCATGGCCGCAACATCAAAATGGCACTTCCGAGGCCATCAACCTGACAGCAGGATAACAACGTGGCAAGAACCGAACATAGCCCCCAAACCGCGGTTTCGATCTCAAATAAGCTATTCGAAGCGTTTAGGACAGCATGATCGCGGGAAACCCTCCAGCAGGTCCTACCGACCTAGCAGAGAAGCAAATGCGATCACAGCGAGCACGACAGCAACCAAAACAACCAACCGCCCCCAACTCACCTCGTCGGAATGTGTGCCCCCTGCTTGGCTAATTTCCTGACGCAAAAGTTCCTTTCCACGAGCGACGACATCATCGGCACCAACGTCTTGGTCGGGTTGATTACCCGCTTTACTCTGGTCAGTCTCAAGATTTTCATCCAATTGCAGCATCAACGCCTGTACCTGCCTCGCATTGAATGGGCGATCTTCGGGATTCTTTTCCAGCAACCGGCTAACAAGGGCATCCAGTTCGAGCGGGCAAGAACCGGAAAAATCGCGAACATGAGGAGCCTCAGTGCGAAGGTGCTGCTCAAAAAGCTGGGCAAAATTATCACCCTGAAATGGGGTTCGGCCAACCAGCATTTCGAACAGACAGCAACCCAGTGAATACAGATCGGCCTTGCCTGAAACAGCCTCGTCGCCAGTGATTTGCTCAGGTGCCATATAGGCGTGGGTTCCAACGGTCATCCCACTGGCTGTGATATCACTCCGATCCAGATCGCGAGCAATGCCAAAGTCACCGAGCTTAATCTCACCGGACTTGGTCAGAAACAAGTTACTCGGTTTGAGATCACGATGAATGACTCCATTGTTGTGGGCGTACTGAAGAGCCGAGCAAATTTGGCGAGTCACCTCAACAACGATTGGCCAATCAAATGCACCTTTGATCTGCAGCAATCCTTTGACAGTACCGCCATCGACAAGTTCCATGATGTAGAACAGGGTCCCGTCATCTTCACCCCCACCGTAATAACGGACAATGTGCGGATGGCTCAAGCGTTCCAGAATCGACATTTCGCGGCGGAAGCGAGCACGAATCAACTGATCCTGAGAAACTCCAGGGTGCAGCTTTTTGATCGCAAAGTGTTTCCGAGATGACTTCTCGGTGCCCCGATAGATCGTCCCCACGGTTCCAACACCAAGGACGTCACCCAATTCAAATTCGGAAATCTGTCGGAACGTCTGCATGACTGGCTAAATCTCCATCACCTGCACGTGACTCCGCAGAGCACCACACGCAAACAACTCTTCGCCAGATAAGCTCGAACGTCTTTGGAACAGCATGAGCCGTTACCAGACGTCAAGGACCACGCCTAAACGCCTGCAATCTTCTCAATGCGAACACGAGTGTGGATCTGGCGATGACCCGTTCGGCGTCGGCTATTCTTACGACGTCGAAATTTCTGCACATAGATTTTCTTGTCCATTTTTGGACCGATAATCGACGCTGTTACAGACGCGCCATCAAGCGTTGGCGAGCCGAGTTTCAATCCCTCGTCGCCACTGACGGCCAGAACTTTTTCGAAAGTAAGGCTCTCACCTTGGGGAACATCTCGGTAATCGACATCGACCTCCATTCCGGGCTCGACTCGATATTGGCGACCGCCGTCGACGATGATGGCGTACATAGGACTATCTCTCTACAAGTTTGGTATCTGTTCTTTTCGGGCCACGCAGTCTAACGCCCCCTGCCTCTGGCGCACAGGCCTTCCTGGGGGTCTTTTGTGGCGTTATCGGTTTGTTTTTCTCGGTAGATGGGGTGTTTTCCTGATTTCGCTGATGAAATCAGTGACGGGCATTGGAGAGATCTGCCTATCACCAACGCCGTGATTGCCAAGAAACGCGGTATTTTTGGCAAAAATCAACGCAGCACCCCGATTTCTCGGCAAAAAAAGAGAGCCCTGCTATCGACAGCCATTTCGTCCTCCCTGCAGGATGCCAGCCTCGAGTGCTAACTCACAATCCGACTCGGAAGACGCTATTTGGGCCAAATCGGCTCTCGATTGTCGAGAAATGATTGAATCCCCTCACGGGCAGATTCCGTGGTACAAGCGGTCGCACTCCCGGCTGCGCCTGCCGACAACTGACTCAGCAGCAATTCACCCACACTTTCGTTGAGTAAGCGTTTGGTTGCCTGCATTGCTTCCTGTGGTGCTGCGGCACACTGGGTAGCCAACTCGGTCGCCGCGACCCAAATTTGCTTGGAATCCACCGGCTGATCACATAATCCCCAATGACTTGCCTGAGCCGCAGTAACCGTTTGCCCAGTCAAAACCATCCGTGCTGCGATCGCCCCACCCGATCGAAATGACAACAGAGCGGCCGTTGCACCACCCACCAGTCCACGACGCACGGCAATCGCTCCAAACATTGCCCGGTTTGAAGGCACAATCAGATCGGTTGCCAAAGCGAGCCCAAGTCCCGCACCTAATGCCCCCCCATCCACTGCCGCGACAATCGGCTTCGGAAAGCGAAGCATCGCTTCATACAGTTCGGTTAGATTTCGCCACACCGCCAACCACTCAGCCAAAGCCGTGCTTTCGGGCATTTGGGCAATCTCCGACATCACATTGAGATCGATTCCCGAACAAAAGTGATCTCCACTCCCTGTCAGAACAACGGAAGCTACACGTTTTTCCTGATAGATATCAGAGAAAGCTGTCGTCAAATCCTCAATCAACTGTGGGTTCAACGCGTTTCGTGTTTGCGGGCGATCCATCAGGATCGTTGCCACGTTGGCATGAACTTTGACATCGACGTACTGCACAATGGGCCTCCGGTCACAAACCCAGGATCGAAGAATATTCAAAGCGTCCATGATGCCGTAATTGAGAACAGCAAACCAGCCATGTAACGACAAAAGAAAACCCCACGGGCCGTCTTCACAGACAACTCGTGGGGCTTGATTTTCAAAATCAATCTCACAGATGGTGCAAATTACTTGCAGCAACTGCAGGAGACTTCAGTGGTCACAGGTTTGCACACGCGAACCTGTACCTCTTTCATCGTGGTCGCAGGAACACACACGGTGTATTCCTCTGGCACCTCTTCCGTAACGGTGTCGTAGACAGTCACGTTACAAGTACGAGTACGCTCCTCAGGGACGCACTGCGTGTACTTGATCTCACGAGTCTTTTCCTGAGTTTCCATTCGCGTCCGCTTTACGGTACGAGTCCGTTCTTCGGTCTTGCAAGTGGTCTGCGAGACCATGCGGGTACGATCTTCCATGCGTGTCTTGGTAACAGGAACTTTTCGAGTTCGTGTTTCCTTGACCATCGTTGTCACAGGAACCGTACGTGTCTTCTCCTCAACACGGCACTTGGTAACGTCACGCGTTCGCTCTTCTTCTCGCGTCTTGCAAACGTTAACCATCCGCTTTCGCTCTTCAACAGTCATCTCACAGTAAGCGACCTGACGAGTCCGAGTTTCCATTCGTGTTTTACAAACAGGAACAGTCTTGGTGCGGGTTTCGCGACTATAAGTCGTGACAGGCACTTCGCAAGTCCGTTCTTCAAAACGAGTCCTGCAAACCGGAACTTCACGCGTTCGTTGCTCAGTATGGTACTTGATGACAACACAATCGCGTGTTCGCTCCTCAGTACGACACTTCTGGACTTTAACCATCCGTGTTCGTTGCTCAGCACGACACTTGGTAACGCTAAACTTGCGAGTTCGCGTTTCAGTCTTGCATCGCGTCACAGGCACCTTGCGGGTGCGAGTTTCAGTTTTGCAACGAGTCACTGTGTAGGTGTAGGGCACCTTGGTGGTTTGACGCTCGTAAGTCGTGCAAGGCACCTCTTCAGTTACCAGATTCGGGACGTGCACACGCTTGTAAACCGTTTTAGTTGCGCCACAGCCATCATTACAGCCATTGCGACAACCACGATTGCATCCACCGCAAGCAACTTGCACTGCCTGACATTCGTAGCTACCCCGATCGCGGGTCACCGTTCGCATCGTGGTCACAGGAACACATTTGGTAACGGTTCGCTCCGCACTGACAGTTTCCTGCATCGGAACCTGCACCGTGTAAGTCTGCTCGACCTCTTCAGTGTAAGGCACACGAACGTTGTAAGTTTGCTCAACTTCTTCGGTGTAGGGAACCATCACCGTGTACGTCTGCTCAACTTCTTCGACGTAAGGGACTTTGACCATGCAAGTCTGAGTCACTGTTTCCTTTACAGGTACACGAGCGGTGTACGTCTGCTGAACCATCTCGGTGTAAGGAACACAAACCTTGTAGGTCTGCTTGGTCATCGTCGTTTGAGGAATACAAACGGTGTAAGTTTGCTCAACCTGTTCGGTGTAAGGAACACAAACCTGATACTCGACTTCACGAGTCTTCTTGACAGGAACCTTGACACTGTAGGTCTGCTCGACCTGCTCTGTGTAAGGAACCATCACTTTGTAAGTTTCCTTCTCGGTGTAAGGAACCATTACTTTGTAAGTTTCAGTCACTTCCTCAGTCTTGGGCACACAAACGGTGTAGGTCTGCTCGACCTCTTCTGTATAAGGCACACAGACCTGGTAGGTCTGCTCGACCTCAGTCGTGACTGGAACTTGCACTTTGTAAGTCACTTCCTCTGTATAAGGAACACAAACATTAACCTTGTAGGTTTCGGTACGTGTTTTCTCGTGGGGAACATTGACTGTGTATGTCTGTTCACGAGTCTCAATTTTGGCCACTCTCCGAGTGACATTATTCATTCTCGTGCGTGTTTCCCGCTGATACGTCGTGTGGGGAACCATCCGCGTCTCAGTCACATACTGAGTTCGCGTGACCGTGCGGGTGCCGCACGCTGTTTTCGCTTCGGCTCCAACGCTGCACCACAGCGCTGCCAAAATCCCGAGCATACCGTACTTCAATCTCGATCTCATTTTTAAATTTCCCCTCCCAATATTGCCAGCAGAATGCAAGCAAAAAAGAATTCCCGGTGGCAAAATCTAACAACTGCGCAGCTTAGGCAGAGACCCACCGAGTGACATGAGTCTAGGCATTGCCCCACGCGTGTCAATCTGCGCCGCTCGACCAGAATAGGAAAACGAGGCAATTTAAAACTGGCATACCTCTGCATAGGGCTACACACTTGGGGGGGTAGTTTCATCAGTTCCGAATGCTCACCGTTGCGCAGGAGCAATCTTCCGAAATGAGCGCGATCATGATCGCGGGAAGATCAGACCTAGAATCAACAATCAGATCCAGAATTCAGACCCAGAATCCATGATCAGCAAACTCCGCCTCGGGTCAGCCTCGGTCATTCGCTGGGTGAAAGAGCCGAGGGCTAGCCGAAGTCACGAAGTTCATACCTTGAGAGCGATGACTACGGTCAGACCGTGGCCTTCTCCGCGTCGTGATCGATCGTGCACTGAGCAGGCAAGTGGGCCCCCGATCCGGCAATTCCGCCACGAGCGTTGGAGCCAACACGCCACTCAATCCCAGCAATCCGACCACCGTGACAGCCCACCGCGGAAGCAGGTAGTTTTCTTCAGCGAAGGGGCAAGAATCGATTAAGAAGAGCCGATAGCCTGAAACGAGGGGCCATTTTGCGAATATTATTCCCCATCTTCAAAAGTCGGCACCTGTGACAAAACATGCCTTGTTCCCTATGATTCAAAGGTGTGGCAGAACCTTGGGCCTCCACCGTGTTTCACGGTTGGTCCATGGCGCGTCGATTTCTTTGTTCTGTCCCAGGCGGCAACAGTCCCATTGTGACCGATTACGCTTCGGCTCAGTTGTGACTCCACGTCTTGGAGTGCCAAGACGGGTTGTGATAGGAGAAGGTCGATGAATCGATCGCCTCAGGCGGTGACACAGTCCATGAGCGAATCAGGCAAATTGATCTGCGTTGGAGATCCAACCACGCTTCCCAGTGAGATCGCGAGGGAAAGCGTGATTCTCGTCGATACTTCCATTGCTGTCGTCGATGCTTTGAATGAGCCAGCGATCAGTGGTGTATGGATTGCTCGGGATCAGTTGCCTCAAATCAGCGAGTTGCGGGGCATTGCTCAGAGTGGGCTGATGCTGAGAGACATGCCAGAAGGCGTGGCATTGATGGACTCGGACATGCGTGTGCTGTGGGCGAATGATCGCCTGATTGAATGGGCGGGCACCGACAATGTGCCGGTGGCAGGCAGGAATTTCTACGACTTACTATCAAATCCTGAAATCATGGGGCCTGATTTCTGCCCTTTTCATACCGCTTTGGCCACGAGCGAAGAAAGTACCAGCACGCTGCACAGTGATGGCAATCGGTACTATCAGATTCATGCAGCACCGATTGTGCAAAGCAATCACTCACGGCAGCTAATCGTGACAGTCAACGATGTGACCGATGAAATCCTCCAACAGCAGAAATTAGCTGCTATTCATCAGGCAGGTCGCGAGCTGGCAGACCTCCGTCCCACAGAAATTTTCATGATGGAGGTTGATGACAGGATCGATCTTCTGAAAGAGAACATACGACATTATCTCAGCGATCTACTCAACTTCGAGGTCATCGAGATACGATTGCTCGAACATGCCACAGGTAATCTTGTTCCGCTATTGAGCGTCGAAATTGATCAGGATGCATCTGATCGACAACTCTTTGCACACCCTCAGGGAAACGGCATTACCGGCTACGTTGCAGCCAGCGGCATGAGCTACGTTTGCCACGACGTCGAAAATGATCCTTTATTCATTCCGGGGACAAGTACATCGCGCAGTTCCTTGACCGCTCCTCTGATTTTGCACGATCAAGTGCTTGGCACAATCAATGTGGAAAGCCCGGAACCCGCCGCATTCACCGACAGTGATCTTCAGTTCCTTGAAATTTTCGCTCGCGATGTTGCCTTTGCACTGAACACTCTGGAGCTTTTGGTTGCACAAAAAGCCAACACGGCTCAGCAATCGTGTGATGCGATTCACAGCGCGGTTGCGATGCCCGTTGATGAAATCCTCAATGACGCAGTGAATGTCATGGAGGGCTACATTGGTCACAGTCCCGAAGTGGTCGATCGCTTGCGGCGAATTTTGCACAATGCACGTGACATCAAGCAGACCATTCAGCAGATTGGTCAGCGAATGACACCCTTGGAAGCGGTTCCTGCCGGTGTGCAATCACCACAACACGCAGCCCTGAGGGACAAACGAATCCTTGTGGTTGATGCTGATGAGCAAGTTCGCGAAGATGCGCATCAATTGCTGGAACGTTACGGTTGCGTTGTCGAAACCGCACAAAAAGGTGCCGAAGCCGTGATGATGGTTCGCAGCAGTGGAGGTTCAAGCGGCTATGACGTCATTATCAGCGACATTCGCTTACCCGACTTCAGCGGCTATCAACTCATGTTGCGGCTCGGTGATATCATTCATCGGGTGCCGATGGTTCTGATGACGGGATTCGGCTATGACCCTGGACATTCAATCGTGAAAGCCAGGCAGAACGGGCTTCACCCAAAATGTGTTCTATTCAAACCGTTCAGACTGGACCAGATGATCGACGTTGTTAAGACGATACTGGACCTCAACAAAAACGATCCGCTGCGACCCACATCCGACGCTGATCGCAAGCCAACTTCGTAAGTCTGGTTATCCCTGAACGCTGCTTTGAGGACAGAAAAGAAGCTCGACAAAAAGCAACAAGGTCAGTTGCTTTCTTCCATGTCCTGGATGTACTGCCGCAAGCGTTCCAACTCGTCGGCGGTTCCCTTGAGTTTGAGCATATTCTCAACCCGCTTGAGCAACTCGACCTGATTGACCGGTTTGCTGAGAAAGTCGTCCGTGCCGGCTGAGACAGCACGCTCGATATCACCCAACTCGTTCAACGCGGTGACCATCAGGATCATGACACGGCTGGTTTCGGGACTACCTTTCAGCTTTTCACACACCTCAAATCCGCTCAACCGCGGCATCATGACATCCAGCAAAACCAGATCAGGATTGAATGATGCGACCTTGTCCAAGGTGTCTTGACCATCGATCGATGTCTCGATCTCACAGTCAACATTCACAAGATAGGCCTCGAGCAATTCCCGATTAGCGTCGTTGTCGTCAGCGATCAGAATTCTGTGCATGGAACGGATTAGAGGGGTACGTCGGGTGGAAAATGTCCGGTACCAGCGATTCAGAAAATCTGAAACGCCGGTGGATCAGCAAGCTGGAGCGGTTGCGACTCGTCCCGCAGGAACAGGAAAGTCCTCGCACATGTCACGTACTTCACCACGGATTTTTTGATGCATCGTAGAATCGTCTGAATGGTTCAACGCCTGCTGGATCCAGACGCCCACGCGTTTCATTTCCTCTGGCCCCATCCCTCGGGTGGTCAGTGCAGGGGTTCCAATCCGAATCCCGGAAGGATCCATCGGTTTCCGAGTGTCAAACGGAATCATGTTCATGTTGACGGTAATGCCACAGTTGTCCAACACTGCCTCAGCCTTCTTTCCTCCAAGCCCTGCAGCGGTAACATCGACGAGCATCAAGTGATTCTCCGTCCCGCCACTCACAAGCGGCAAGCCGTTGGCCATCAGCGTATCAGCGAGCACCTTGGCATTGTCGATCACCGCTTGGGCGTAGACCTTGAAATCGTCTGCCATGGCTTCGCCAAAGCAAACCGCCTTCGCCGCGACCACGTGCATGAGCGGACCACCCTGCGTTCCGGGGAATACATTTCGGTTGACCAATTTGAGGTGATCTTCCTTGCAGAGGATTAGACCGCTTCGGGGTCCCCGCAACGTTTTGTGGGTCGTGGTGGTGACATAATCGGCGTACGGGACAGGGCTATTATGTACCCCAGCAGCGACCAGCCCTGAGTAATGGGCCATATCGACCAAGAGTCGTGCACCAACCTCATTTGCAATTTCAGCAAACTTGTCATGCGGAATTTCGCGAGGATAGGCACTCGCTCCAGCCACAATCAATTTCGGTTTATGCTCTCTTGCCAGTGACGCGATTTGATCGAAGTCGAGTCGGTGATTTTCCGGATCAACCCCATAGCTGTGGAAATTGTAGAGCCGACCGCTGATATTCAGTTTCATCCCGTGCGTCAGGTGTCCACCTTGAGCCAGATCAAGTCCCAGGACGTGATCCCCTGGTTCCAGACAACTGAGGTACACAGCAGTATTGGCCTGCGACCCACTGTGAGGCTGCACATTGGCTGCTTCGGCGCCGAATAGCTGCCGAGCCCGCTCAAGAGCGATATTCTCCACAACATCGACGTGTTCACATCCACCGTAATATCGGCGGCCCGGATATCCCTCGGCGTATTTATTGGTCAGAACGCTACCAGCGGCCTGCATGATCGCCAAGCTGGTGTAATTTTCGCTGGCAATCATTTCCAAGCCATCCTGCTGACGGATCGCTTCGGCTTCAATCGCGTCCCAGACTGCTGGATCTTGCTGCTGCAAAGGATTCATTCGGCCTATTCTCGATGATGAGGGTTGTGAACCGGGTCTGCCCGGCATCGGCACAGGGAAAAACGCCTGTCCATGGATTGTCGGCGTCAATAGGCAGACCGTCAATGTCCGCCGCGAGATCACTTCGGAGAGCCGAACCGACCTGTTTTTAATGCACCTCCAGCCGAAACAATGCGAAGAAGTAGGAAAGAATGTTTGGATTCCCCCTACTTTATCGGATAAAACGGTAGGTTGTGCTGAACTAAGCACCTTTCCCGCGCGTTGAACGTAGTAGACAGCTCCCGTCCGCTCCAATTCGACTCAAAAAGCGTCGCTTTTCCTTGCAACGCTTTGCTGTGACCTAACCTTCCCAAGGAATCCAATCCTTAATTTTAAGTGTCCGGAATGAAATACCACTACAAACTCATTGCTCTCGCCCTCGCTTTCGCTCCGTTGGCGAGCTCCGAGGCCGCTCTAGCCCCCTTCGACAAGGTCTCTGAGGGCTACACGAAGTTAGCCGTCAATGACCAGAAAAACCCCAAGGGCCTCTTTACTCTGTGGAAGAAGGACAAGGAAGCTCAGTTGCTGGGTGAATTGCCCAAAAACTTCATGGGGAAGAACTACTTTATTGCTCTGACTGTGAGCAGCGGTGACAAGTACGCCGGTCTGCAATCAGGCGACTGGGTCGTTCAATGGCGTCGTTACGGTGATCGTCTGGCCCTGATAGCACCCAATTTGGACATCAGAGCCACCGGCGATGCCGAAAGCAAAGCATCCGTGAAGCGTTTGTTCACCGATCGCGTGTTGCTGGATGTACCAATTCTGGCGTTAGGACCAACCGGTGGCCCCGTCATCGATTTGGATTCACTGCTGATTGGAAACGCGAGCCGTTTCTTCGGACCGTCGGTTCGCAT
>JBPCVE010000419.1:0-14754 GCA_051010795.1 Rubripirellula sp. | reverse complement strand
CGCGGACCACGCGGTCACCCGGTTTCAGTCCTTCCCGTGCGGCAGGACTGCTAGCGGAGACATCGGAAACGGTCACGCCATCACCCTCGCGGGGTCCGCCGCTGGTTCGCAGGCCTGTGGCCAGCCTTGTGTCATTCTGCTGCTCGATCATCTCCGTCACAATTTCGACGACCTGATCGATCGGAATCGCAAAGGCGATCTGCTGTGCACCAACACGCACAGCTACGTTAACGCCAATCATCTCGCCCTCAATATTCAACAGAGGGCCGCCCGAGTTGCCAGGATTGATCCCGGCACTGATCTGGATCAGATCCACATACTCCTGTGTCTCATTCACGGGCACGTCACGATGCAGAGCACTGATGATTCCCTGCGTGCTTGTGTGGACGTATCCAAAAGCATTTCCAATCGCAATCACGCTCTCACCGGTCATCAGATCGCTACTCGTTCCACGCGGGATTGTCGGCAGCGGGCGATCACTCTTCACCCTGATCAACGCCAGATCGTTCCGCACGCGAGACGCGATCAGCTCAGCTGTGGTCGTCTCTCCATTGTGCAGCGTCACCTTGATATTGTCGACATCTTCGACCACGTGATAATTTGTGACCACGTAACCCCGCGGATCGATTACCACTCCGGTGCCCATTCCGTTCACTTGGCGGAACGACTCAGGGCCTTCGGCTCCTGCCATCCCTGCAGCCGTTGCGCGAACCGTTTTCTGGCCGTGGATATTCACTACCGCTGGCGAGGCCCGGCGGATGGCCTTCACCGTAGGCGTCACTCTCGCTTCGGAGATTCGCTCTTGCGGTAACTGAGCAGCGGTCGGGACCGTCCAGATGCAAACACCCGTAAATACGGATAGCAAAACCAGGTGGGTCGCGGCGCGGGAAACTTGAGTGGTCGCTGGCATATATTCCCGTACCCGAATCGTTCGGATGCTTGAAGTCCGACGGAAACTACGTTCCTCCGTCGATCACATACCGGCAACACCGGTATGGCTGTTTGCATCGGAACATTCGGCGACATCCCTTCACACTTGGGAACTCCACTCCGCAAGGTTTGCCAAGCTTAACACCCTCAGCAAAAAGGTCGTAATCTCACGGCTTTTTTGTCAAGTGATTTAGGCCGCAAAGGAGCGCATATTCACTCTCAGAGGCTACTACTGCCGAATACGGGCCGAGTTGGGATCGGATGGAACATGGGCCAAGGAATTTCCTTGGGGGGCTCCTCTTCATCCAAATCACACTGGTTGGGTTGTGATGAACAGGGTTTAGATGCGTGAAACTCCGTAGAGATTTCATCCTGAAGATAGCGATCGCTTGGAACCCTTGGACCGACGCACCCTGTGAAGGCCATGGAAATGGCGAGCGAACTCAACAAACAGGGGATACGGTGAATAAGGAGCATGAATTCTGCTTTGCATCCACAGGTTTGAAGCAACCTGCGGAAGTCCAGTCGAGTATCCCCCCTCGAACGACCTGCTTTTTGGTTAATCGGCAAATGAATCTTCAAGATCCAGCAAATCTTGCCGAATCCTCACTTACACTGTAAACCACCCAAACTGCGAGTTAAAACGGTTGCATCTTGGAGTGTGTCACGATCTGAAACGCTAGCCATTCAGAGATGCTGCGTTCAAGTCGTCACCAATCGCGCCGACCACGCCCAATCAAGTCATCTCGCCATCAAGGCCATTCACGCTCATTCCGCTCGGACACATTCACGCATGCGTCGTCCCGATCCCGTGCCGCTTTCCCACCCCGAAGCCGACGAAGCCGCTCTCGAGCTTTCAGCAGGCGACGGCGATGCGATGCTGGATGCCATGATTGCTGAACCATGTGACAGCACTGATTCACAAGTTTCTGACGAGGTTCGTCAGCCGATTCTTGCAACCCTTGCCGCTCCTGCAGTGATACCAACCAGCGACAGTCCAGCACCGCCAGTGAACGCTAACATCACCGCAGCTATCACTGCCACAGAGTTGGAAACCCATGAGCCGGTTGATAAAAAACCTCTAAAAAAAGGACTGATCCGTTCGATCATGGGTGGAATCGCGTGGCTAATTCGGGGGACATTCTGTCTCGTTTCTCTGACAGTCATTCTTGCGGTATTAACAGCGATACCGATTCTTCAATTGATTGCGTTTGGTTATCTGCTGAATGTTTCTGGGCGACTGGCCAACGGTTCGAAACTCAAAGATTCGCTGCCGCACTTACAACAGGCTGGCCAAATAGGCTTAGCCTCAATCGCCATATTCTTGGCCGCGTTACCGACGCAAGCGCTAGCGCACCTCGAATCTGTTGCAAACCTGATCAATCAAGGATCTGAACAAGCGACCCAGATGCGGATTTTGGCGATCGCGACATCAATTCTGATGACGGCTTACCTACTTTGGGCATGGAATCGTGGTGGGCGGCTTGCCAATTACCTCTGGCCACAACCTAAACGTTTTCTAAAAGAAGGCTGGCGTTGGCGGACTTGGCGAACGGTTCCAGATCGACTCTGGGAATTCACTACCAATTTGCAAGCTCCGAAATATTTTTGGCTGGGACTGCGCGGGGCAGTGGGGACATTGATTTGGATCTCGCCCTCTTTTGTCATCGTTGCCGCCTTCCGGAACGGCGAAACAGGCTTGGCCGGGCTGGTAGGGTTTGCAGCGTTACTGCTACTGGGGTTAGGCATGCTTTATCTTCCGATGCTGCAAGCTCACTTTGCCGCCGAGAATCGATTCCGTGCGTTATTCGCCGTGCGCACGATTCGGCGAGACTTTCGGCGGGCGCCGTGGGCTTGGTTCGCTGGGATGGTCATGTGTTTGGTGATCACACCTATCCCTCTTTACCTCCTGAAAATCGAAGCGACGCCACGAGAAGTCATGTGGGCTCCCTGCCTGATTTTTGTGGCGTTCATTCTTCCAGCGCGGATGGCAACAGGTCTTGCCCTTCGCAGGGCAAGGAGGATGCCGGAACCGATTGGCCTTTGGAAAAATATCTCACGAAAAATGATTCGAATGGTAATGCCGCTGGTCATTGGCATTTATCTGCTATTCGTTTACGTGTCCCAGTACACCAGTTGGGATGGTTTGCTGACCTGGGTACAGCAGCATGCCATTTTGATTCCAGTCCCATTTTTGAACGGGGTCTGACCTCACTTTTTACGGGTTTTTTCCCGGCGTTCGGATAAACGTGCCAAATCGGTACAATGAACGACTCGGGGGCCACGAGCACACGGATTGTGGCCCAGCTATCAAAATTGCAAGCCAATCATGCCACCACGCAATCTCAACATTATCATTATCACTGCCTTTGTCAGTGTCTTGTGCTACTTCGCACATCAGCGAGCGAAGACAGCAATGATCGTGGGCAATGCCTTGGACCTGATCGACGCCTACTACGTCGACCCAGTGGATAAAGAGCAACTCTTGATCTCGGCCATGGATGGAATGACAGCCACCTTGGACCAACACAGTGAATACATTCCTCAACAAGACTACGAGTCGTTTCAAGACACCCTGAATCAGGAATTTGCGGGGATTGGGATCTTCGTCGAACAACCGGAACCCGAAACACCAGTCCGTGTGATTACTCCACTTGTTGGTTCACCTGCATTAGAAGCAGGCATTTTGCCGGGTGACCTGATTGTCGCTGTTAATGGACAGGACGTATCAACAGAGGAACTGCGTGAAGTCAGCAAAAAGCTGAAGGGACCGGTTGGGACCGACGTTGACCTGACCATCAATCGTGCAGATGAGACAGTCTCCATCAAGGTTCAGCGCGGGCGGATCGAAATTGAGTCGGTGATTGGTGACTACAGAGACAAAGAAAATCGTTGGGTATACCGCCTCCGTGATGATCCTTCGATTGCCTACGTGCGCCTTACGCGATTCGGCGAAAAGACAGTCCGTGAATTGGAACAAGTCCTGAAAAACCTCGACAACGACTTCAGCGGTCTTGTACTCGACCTCCGTGGCAACGGTGGCGGTCTGCTCCACGCCGCTGCTGAGATCAGTGACATGTTCATCAACAGTGGGAAGATTGTTTCGACTCGAATTCGTGGCGGAGAAGTCGAAGATCGTTTTGATGCCACTGCTGGTACTTTAGTCGACACAAGCAAGCCAATCGCTATTCTGATTGATACGGATTCCGCCAGCGCCAGTGAGATTGTTGCGGCCTGCCTGCAAGATAACCAACGAGCCAAAATCGTAGGCGCGCGTAGTTATGGAAAAGGGACAGTTCAAAACATCTTGCCCCTGCAGTACGGTCGCAGCGCATTAAGACTGACCGTGGCAAGATACTATCGTCCTAACGGAAAGAACATTCATCGAGGAAAAGACGCGACCGAAGATGATGAATGGGGCGTTCAGCCCGACGAGGGGCTGAAGGTAGAACTGGATGAAGAAACCATTGTTGACTTGGCAAAGCGTTGGCGTGAAGCTTCGTACCCATCACTAGCCAAGACCGGCAACGAAGGGAAGAAAGACAACGCTGCTCTAAATCCACCCGACGAGGAAGCATCAGATACAAAAACCTCAGACTCAGATGAGACAAATCCAAACGAAAAATCGGCAGCTGATGACAAATCTGACGTAGCAGAAGAACCGCAGAATTCAGATTCCCAGCAGCAGCCAGAATCTGATGACTCCGGTGATACACCAGATGCAGTCAGCGCAAAACCTGACCTGAAGACAGGGCTCGAATTGGACCCACAACTGCGACGTGCAGTTGAATACCTGAAACAACAGTCAAGTGGCGACAACAAGCAGCCGACAACGGCGTAAGAGGCTTCCGCAAACAACGGGCACCACTGTCGCCCCAACATCATCCACCATCTGGTTGCCTTACCAACGGTAACCAGCACCATTTGCTCCAAGGACTATTCCACTCATGGGTCTTTATGACCGAGATTATGGACGTTACGACCAAAATTCCTACCAAACGTCGTGGGATCGCGTCCAAAAACCACGCAGCATGACGGTGACTTTGATCATCATCAACGTCGTCATTTTCTTGATCAGCATGCTGTTCTTCGATAATGGCTCCAAAGGTGGTGAATCATTTAACATTCTCCGATTCTTTGGATTCGTGCCAACCACATTATTCGAACCATGGATGTGGTGGCAATTCCTGACTTATGGTTTTTTCCATGACCTGAATTCGATATGGCACATCGTGTTCAACATGTTCATGCTTTATGTATTCGGCCGCATGGTCGAATCGCGGATGGGCAGTGCTGAATTCCTCCGCTTTTATCTGATATCGATCATTGTGGGAGGATTCATCGGCGCGATCACTGGGTTGGTGACGAACTCAATGCCTGCAGCGGCAGAATCCGGTGACGCGATGCAACTGGCTGCTCCCACCATCGGAGCGAGTGGTGGAGTCCTTGCACTGGTTGTCATGTTCGCCTGCTATTTCCCGCAGCAGGAATTATTCCTATGGGGAATTGTAAAGATGAAGGCTTGGGTTCTGGCAGCTCTTTGCGTCGGCATGGACCTGGTGGGTTCACTTTTCACACTTGCCGGTGGTGAAACGTCCACGGCGTTCACCGTTCACTTGGCTGGAGCCGGGTTTGCATTGGCATATCATTACGGACATTGGAATTTCCGATGGCTGAGTTTCGGATCAGCTCCCGATATCCGTGGCAAGATGCGGCAACGATCACGACGCATGAAATTGAAACTTCATGATCCTGACAAGAAACTGCGCAAGGAAGCGGATGAAGCTGACCGATTACTGGCAAAGATTCACCAAACTGGTGAAGAAAGCCTGACGGCATCTGAACGAAAACTGCTGGAACGATATAGCCGCCGGCAACGTGAAAAGCGTAATCAATGATACTTCACTGATCACTTGAACCTGACAAGTGCATTGAGGTTTCCTGATGAACGATTGGTCGCACATCAAATGGATCTTGATCATGACTACACCGAAACAAGCTTCCTGGCCAAAACACAAACCGTGCTCGTCTTGGGCAAGGTTGCTGGTTAGCCTATGCTGCTGCCAACTGCTACTCATCTGGATACCAACTGCGAATCGGTTGCCCGCACAAGGCGTTCCACAGAACCAGCCTGGCATCGGACAGCGTGCACCCGATTTCGAACTACCGCTGGTAGGGAAAAAAAAGTTTCTTAGCCTTCGTGACGAGTATCGCAACGGACCTGTTGTGGTGATTGTGCTGCGGGGTTACCCCGGTTTTCAGTGTCCAATGTGTAAGAACCAATTCAATTCGGTGGTCAATCGGGCCAAAGCCTTATCCTCGAAATCCAAATGTGTCGTCTTGGTTTATCCAGGCAAGGCAGATCAACTCGAGCAAAACTCGAAGCGTTTTCTTGGGTCAAGGAGGTTGCCCGATCCCATCAGGGTGGTTCGTGATGACGACATGCAAATGGTGAAGGAGTGGGGAATACGTTGGGAAGCACGTAATCAGACTGCCTACCCCGCCACATTTATCGTTGACCAGAATGGTCGAATCGCGTGGAAAAAAGTTAGCAGCACGTCTGCTGGAAGAAGTACCGCAGAAGAAATTCTTCGCGAATTGAGAAAACTCTGAGTCAGCGAGATCTTGCCCATCACCACATGTTGGTCATCCCGCTCACTTGATACGAAACTGACATACGCCTGATAAGCGTCGTACTGTCCTGCCAAAACATACTTTGGCAACTCATTAAGAAGGACTATTTCCGTTGACATCACGCATACACATCGTCGGTATTGGAGATGACGGGTTCCAAGGTCTCACCGGACATGCGAGGCAATTAATCGAACAAGCAGAAGTTCTACTTGGAACAGCACCACTGCTACGAAAAATCCCTGAAACAAACGCTGAACGCATTGAAATCGGGGGTGGCTTGGAATCCCTCAAGGAAACGATCGTCAAGCTTCCCAAACGGACGTCCGTGATGCTCGCCGGGGGTGATCCGCTGTTTTATGGGATAGCTCGGTACCTCACTGACTCCTTCGGTAAAGAACGTTTCGAAGTTGTTCCACACGTTAGCAGCATGCAACTAGCATTTGCTCGCGTGAAAGAAAGCTGGGATGACGCCTACTTAACCAATCTGGCCACACAATCCCTTGACCGAGTCGTCGATAACATTCGTACCGCAGAGCGGGTGGGCCTATTCACCACCGACGTGATCTCGCCGTCCGTGGTCGCTGAAGCCCTGCTGGATCGGCGGATCGACTATTTCACTGTCTATGTCTGCGAAAATCTTGGCACACCTGATGAGGTGGTCACTCAGGGTGATTTGGATTCGATCCGCGAACAGTCATTTTCCGAAATGAATGTGATGGTTTTAGTCCGGCGACAAGGAGCGGCAGATTCACCCAGCGGTAGCCGACGAAAACGTTTGTTCGGGAACCCTGACGATCTCTTTCTTCAGTCACGTCCCAAACGGGGTTTACTGACACCATCCGAGGTGCGTTGCATTGCGTTGTCTGAACTGTCGTTGTCGGAAAAAAGCATTGTGTGGGACGTGGGTGCAGGAAGCGGCTCGCTTGCTATCGAGGCTGCTGCGATTGCTTTCCAAGGAAAGGTATTCGCAATTGAGATGGATGCGGAAGATTTCGGGCTGATGGTAGAAAATGCGAGGATGTTCGATGTGCCTGGACTGGTTCCAGTTCATGGTCAAGCGCCCGAAGCATTCGATGAGCTACCCGACCCAGATGCAATTTTCATTGGTGGAAGCGGACGCATGGTGCCGGACCTTGTGGAAGCAGCCTTATCACGCTTGATGCCCGGGGGAAGTATCGTTGTCAATGTCTCCAGCCCTGACAATCTGGTGGCCGTGCAAACCAAAATTGACGAGGCTGGGCTACGGAGCGATGTTCGTATGATCAACATTGCCAGAGGCCAATATCAACTCGACCGAGTTCGCTTTGACGCCCTGAATCCAACCTTCCTGGTTTTGGGACGCCAATGGCATTGAGCATTTCACGAACGCCAGCAAAGCCCTGACTGGTAATTTACGGTCGACATTGAAAACATGACGGTAGCCAAGTGATGCATTTTCTCTTCCACACCAAGAAATACAACTCGGTTTCTGTTGTTGCAATCCAGCTCCCTGATTAGATTGGGGGACAGATAAAGGCTCCTCATCAACACACCGTTACGCACAGTTGCCACATCTCAATGCCGATACAAAAAGCGGTCATAACCGCTGCTGCCCCAAATCAAAATCGCCTCCCGCTCCAACAATTGGTAGATCGGGATGGGCAGGAAAAGACGGCGTTGCAGCTCATTATCGAAGAAACAGTTGCTGCCGGCATTGATGAAGTTTGCGTGATCATTCAACCGGGTGATACGGAGGCTTATCAAGCTGCGGCCGGGCCACAAATTGGCAGCCTGCACTTCGTCGAGCAACCTGAGCCTCTCGGATATGCAGATGCAGTCTACCGTGCACGATCGTTTGTCGACGGTCAGCCGTTTCTGCATCTGGTGGGAGACCATTTGTACCTCAGCAACACAGATGTACCGTGTGCAAAACAGCTGGTGCAAATGGCCAACGAGCATGAGTGCTCGGTATCCGCCGTTCAGTCGACTCGAGAAAACAATCTCCCTTACTTTGGCATCGTCAGTGGTTCGCCGACGCCAAGGACCGATGGGCTTTATCAAATCGATCGAGTTGTTGAAAAACCAACCCCCACCTATGCAGAGCAGGAACTAGTGACCCCCGGCTTGCGGGCAGGACACTACCTTGGCTTCTTTGGCATGCATGTCTTCACGGGTGACATCATGGATTTGATAGGTCAATTATTGGATTCAAAGATCGTTGCACAGCCCACACTGTCTGACGCGGTCGCAATGCTTCTGACGCGCGGTAAATACTTGGCGTATCGTTTGAACGGAACGCGACATAACCTCGGAATTCAATACGGCCTGCTCAAGGCTCAACTTGCCATTGGACTCAGTGGTCAAGATCGAGATGAAATACTTGTTGAATTGATTGATCTGTTAGCAAATCGGACAGATACCGGTGCCACTCCATGAGTTCTCTGGTCGATATCATTCTTTCGGACGAGAACGAAGTTCGAAATCGCTCACTCGATTCAGTATGCTCCGGTGCAGAACTGGAAACCCTGCTTGGCCATTGTCAGGACTTGGATCATTTCCGGCGACAGGAAGACAACCTGTACCACCGTGTTCGTGCTCTCTTTTTTTTGTCAGCGATCTATCGCTACCATCTGCCAAAACAGCTCAACGCTACACAGTCGGGGTACATCCCTTACACCGGATACGAACACTTACTTTCGCGACGTTTCGTTGAAGCGATTGATTCATTTCTAATGACGCAAGGAGACCAAGGTCCCTGTGATGGTGTCGCAAGTGCTTTGGCACAAGCCTATCATCAGCTCGCATTCCAGACACTTGCTGATCAGGTTCGCCGAAGTGTCCGAACAGTCAAAGGCAACCAATGGATGTTCCGGTTGGGCCATCCGGCTGAACAGCCATTAAGAATTCGACCGGAAATACTGAAACCACATCCAGACACCGGCGCGATGCCGATTCTGCGTGAAGTCACTGCGGTACGCATGGATTTTTCCCACAGCGCCTGGAGTGATATTTTCTTTCTTGGAATGGATTTCCCAGAAGGAGCCCGCGTACTGAATGCATCTGTCGATCTCGGGGTCAGGGGCCGTGACACCACCACAAGTCCCCCTATCGAGACTTACCTGAGAGTGATTGATCGTCCAGTCATACGACTGACCAGCGTGGACTTGGGGACCACAGTGGAAGTTGATTCAATCGCCAGCATGTTCGACTTTGCTCAGGATCACTTGGGACTACTCAAAGCAGCTGTCATTGCCTCCGGCATTGTTCCACCCGGATTGGAAGGATGCGGACATTCACTCACGGGACTCTTGACCCGCGTCGTAGGTAGCGGCAAAGGAATCGAGGTGGTCAGCAAGATCAACGACATTCCCAAAGGGTCTCGGCTGGCTGTGTCGACAAATCTTCTCGGCTCTTTGATTTCATTGATGATGCGAGCCACCAATCAGACCACAAGCCTGACTGGCACATTGGAGGAGAGCGATCGGCGGCTTGTTGCAGCACGCGCGATCTTAGGCGAGTGGATTGGCGGCAGCGGTGGCGGTTGGCAGGATTCAGGTGGTGTCTGGCCAGGAATCAAGCTCATCGAGGGAGCAAAATCTCAGGACGGTGATCCCGAATTTGGCATCAGTCGTGGGCGTTTGATGCCGACCCACCATGTGATGTCCGAACGTGAAATCTCTCGTGAAACGAGACAGAAAATACAGGACTCGTTGGTACTGGTGCACGGTGGAATGGCACAAAATGTCGGTCCCATTTTGGAAATGGTCACAGAGCATTACCTGCTTCGAAGTCAAAAAGAGTGGGAGGGGCGTTTCGATGCAATGAGTATGCTTGATGAAATTGTCGAAGCGCTAAGTGATGGTGATTTGCAGCGAATCGGTGATGCTACAACCCGGAATTTCGAAGGCCCACTGCAAACGATCATTCCGTGGGCTACCAACCGCTTTACCGATTCATTGATCACACAATGCCGCGAACAGTTTGGTGATCAATTCTGGGGTTTCTGGATGCTGGGCGGCATGTCGGGTGGGGGCATGGGATTCATTTTTGATCCTGAGATCAAACAATCAGCTCAGGACTGGCTCGGCCAAACTCTGATCAAAACCAAACAGCTTCTGCAAACCTCGCTGCCGTTTGCGATGGATCCTGTCGTCTACGACTTTAAGATCAACGACGACGGTTCCAAAGCGAATTTCGTTGACGAACCTGCAGCCGGGATGCCGGGGCAATATTATTCACTTGTACTGCCTGGCCTGTTGCGAGCCTCAATGAGGGAACTAAGTCCTGACCAACGTCTCGAATTGGAGCATCTCGGGCAACAATACCGAGCTAGTGACAATCATCAGCATACAAAACTGCTCGACAGCATTCTTCCGCAAGCCACCACAACAGCCACACAAGCCGCGAATCTACAACAGATTCTGAGTGGCTGTGGTTTTGACCAACAGCAACATGAAGCGATTCGCAGTGATCTACAAAGCGGAAGAATTGGTCTCGCTCAAAACCGTCTTTCCAACAACCTGACATTGGAAGATATAAAACCGGGGGATTTCATCGAAACCCGATCTGGCGTTCCTGCCCAATTCGTTGAATTAGGCCAACAGGCCATCCAGCAGGGTAAAGTTGGGGTCGTCACATTGGCCGCCGGAGTGGGGAGTCGTTGGACAGAAGGTGCTGGAGTTTGCAAAGCACTTCATCCCTTCAACCGCTTCTCAGGCCGCCACCGCAGTTTCATTGAGGTCCATCTGGCAAAGAATCGTAAAACGAGTAACGATTGCAACGGTTCGATTCCTCATGTCTTTACCACCAGCTACTTAACTGATGACGCCATTCGGACGCACCTGACGACGCACCAGAATCACGGCCTCAAAAATCAAGTCTACGTTTCTACTGGCCGAAGCATCGGAATGCGGATGATCCCTATGATTCGGGATCTTCGCTTTCTCTGGGAGGAAACAGCCCAGCAGATTCTGGATGAACAACAACAGAAAATGCGAGAAAGCGCGCGAGCAGCATTGATGGGCTGGGCCAAACAGATGGGAGAAGGAACTGATTACGTTGACAATCTTCCACACCAATGCATCCACCCCGTTGGTCACTGGTACGAAGTCCCCAATATGTTACTCAATGGGGTACTGAATCAAATGCTCAGTGATCAACCTGAGCTCGTGTACCTGATGCTCCACAACATTGATACTCTGGGAGCCAATGTCGACCCCGGCTTGCTGGGCATGCACATCAAGCAGCAAAACACACTCAGCTTTGAAGTCATTGGTCGACGCATTGACGATCGAGGCGGAGGCTTAGCGTCAGTCAATGGTCGACCAAGATTGGTGGAAGGGCTTGCCATGCCTGATGATGAGGCCGAATTCAATCTGACTTTCTACAATTCGATGACGACGTGGATTAGCATCGATCAACTGCTTGCTTCATTCGGACTCGAGCGAAAAGATCTCGCCAACAAGACACGCGTCAGCGCTGCTGTCAGACAAATGGCCTCACGGCTTCCCACCTACATCACCCTGAAAGATGTCAAAAAACGATGGGGACACGCTCAAGAAGACGTCTTTCCCGTCGCCCAATTCGAAAAACTGTGGGGCGACATGAGCGCCTTGCCGGAAGTTGCTTGCTCCTTCTTCGCCACACCATTAAAGCGTGGGCAGCAACTCAAGACACAGGCACAACTGGATCCATGGAAACGCGATGGCAGCGCGGACTATGTCGATTCCCTTTGCCAATGGAAGTGAGTCTTCCCAAATACAGCGACTCAATCTGACGAATTGGAATTCTCGAGTTCAGCAAGTCGTTTCTCCAACGTATCGATGCGATTATTGACCGTCTCTAATCGGTCCAACAGTTGGTCCACTGCAGTTCGATTTGTATCGGTAGACTCACCTGCAGCGACTGGAGATTTTGCTGCATTCTGCTTTTCAAGTTTCGCGTTTAAAAATTGACGTTCCTGCGGCGGGTACAGGGTGTGTGAAAATGTTTGGCCTCGGCCTGGGGGGGTAAGCGATTCCACCAATCCCTTTTCAGCCAAACCACTCACCACTGATTTCATCACATTCAGATCAGCGAAGGGATGCATTCGAGACGCTCGCGTGCGCAATTCGCCCAAAGTTTGGGGACCTCTCAACAACAACTCTGTCATCACAGCAGAACCCGCTCCATCAACATCCAACCAATCGTATGCTGAGTGCCTATATTTGATCGCCCGCCCCGAGCCCTGCACCTCCCGCGCTGCACCAAGCCTGCGTAGTTCGTCTAACGCCAGCAGTGCATCTTCATCATCAAGATCCATCTTGGGATCACGATTCGATTTCTGGTTGCTACCGGTCACGATTCCGGACAATGTGAGAGGGTAATTGTCGGGAGTGGTCTTGGCTTTCTCGACCAAAACCCCCAAGACTCGCCGCGCCGAAGCGGAAAGAGGGACAGGACTCGCTTTCGTCTCTTCAGCAGATTCATCGTTCATAAAATCTCTCGACGTTGTCATCAGGTCACAGGGCCAGAGGTGGCAATCACGGGCAGACGTCGTCATTGTCATCACACATCTGCCTCCATGGCAACGCCCCTGTATCTCCAGGGCAGCGTTCCCGCACGATTCATTTTGCACGTTTCAGTCTACTCGTTGATTCGTTCTGTACATAAAAACCACATACAAGCAATTCCCGCTCATTGCACGCCAATATTGATCAATCGATACGACCCGGTGTGCGGCACACTATCGGGACGAATTCGACTAAAATCGAGTGAGACAGCATCCGCTAATTTCATGGGCACGAATCGATGAACCAAATCCAGTCAATCAGCAAGGTTTTGCAGAGCCCCTTTCGAGCTGCGTTGTTGCTGACTCTAGCCACAGCCATCGGGCCCGCGTCGGTGTTGGCTGCTGACAGACCCAATATTGTGATGGCGTTTGCCGATGACTGGGGCAAGTATGCGAGTGCCTACGGCAAACTGGTACCCGGTGGTATTAACGACCACGTTTCAACACCCAACTTTGACGCCGTTGCGGGAGACGGGCTTCTATTCACGCGAGCATTTGTCAGTGCTCCGTCCTGCACACCATGCCGAAGCTCATTACTTTCAGGTCAGCATTTCTGGCGATGCAAGCGTGCGTCGATTCTGCAAGGCGCAGTTTGGGACATGTCGATACCCGCGTACCCCTTATTGCTAGAGGATTCGGGATACCGCATCGGACATACCTACAAAGTATGGAGCCCGGGAACCCCTGCAAATGCTCCCCACGGTGGAAAACCGCGCGCCCACAATCGCCATGGATCCAAGTTCAATCAGTTCTCGCAATCAGCCATGAAAAATCCGGACCGTGATGCCGGAAAAAGAAATTTGCTTGAAGAAGTCCGCAAAAATGTTCGATCGTTTCTCGATGCTGACAATGATGGAAAGGCTGATAATGATCAACCGTTTTGCTATTGGTTCGGTCCTACCAACTGCCATCGCAAGTGGATTGCCGGCAGCGGAAAAGAATTGTGGGGCATCGACCCTGATTCGTTGAAAGGAAAGTTACCACCCTTTTTGCCAGATGTTCCTGTCGTCCGAGAAGACTTTGCAGACTACCTTGGCGAAGCACAAGCATTTGATGCAGGCCTTGGAGTTCTGATTGAAGAACTGAAGCGGATCAATGCATTTGAAAACACCATCCTTGTCGTCAGCGGTGACCATGGTATTCCGGGTATCACCCGAGGAAAATGCAGCCTTTACGATTTGGGTACCCAAGTACCATTGGCGATTCGTTGGCCCAAAGGCATTGAAGCCAAGGGAAGAGTCGTGGACGACTTCGTTAGTTTGCCTGACTTGGCTCCAACCTTTTTAGAAGCTGCAGGTGTAGACGTTCCCAGGAACATGACCGCAAAGTCACTTTCTCCAATTTTCAAAAGCAACGCATCCGGACTCATCGATCCGAGCCGAGATTCTGTCTTCACAGGTCGGGAACGACATGTCGCACATGCCCGCACAGGGAACAAACCGTATCCCCAGCGAGCAATCCGCACGGACCAATATCTTTACATCATCAATTTCAAACCCGACCGCTGGCCCATGGGTACGGGTCCCGGATTTGGTGCAGACAAATCCGCAATGCCAGACTATGAAACTCTACGAGAAAATACCTTCGCTGCTTTTGGTGACCTGGACGCTAGTCCGACCAAAGCATGGGTCATCACGCATCGTGACGAATCGCCTGACTTC
>JBPCVE010000418.1:0-15862 GCA_051010795.1 Rubripirellula sp. | reverse complement strand
ACACCACGCTTGCTGCGACTTTTGGACGATCGCGATCACTGGTGAATCCGATCCGTATTGTTTCATTGCTCAGGTCGCCAGAAAACTTTAGCTCTCGCAGTTCGAGTTCAACTGCCAGATGGTCTGCGGACTTGTTTATTGGAAGATAAGTGTCTGCCTGCTCTTCGAGGCTTGAGCGTTTGATGCTCAGGCAGCCGCTGCCATCAATGGTGGAAGCAGGCAGTGCGTTGGTCCACTTCCGTTTTGTTTTTCCGTGGAAGGTTGCTTGAGGCAGCTTGGTATTCATGGCATCGTCAAAATCCCAGCGAGCGATGGTGTCATGTTCGTGTGCTGCCGGTCCCCCACTGCGACGGCGATCGGCAATTCCAATTCGCATATCCGAATTTTGATCGATCGCGACCGTGTGCGCAGATCCTTGTTTGGGACGGTTGCCAATTCGATGCCCCATTTCTGCCAACTGTTTCTGGACGCGGGAATGGGGAACGTGATCGAGAGCCTCCAGATCAAGTCGGTCTGGAAACCACTGATGGTGCATTCTCGCGCCGGCGACCGCTTGTTCTGGTGTCAGACTGAATTCAGCCACACTCAGCACAATTCCAAGGACTGTGTTGATGATGGTGCGACCGCCCGGGCTGCCGGTCACTAAAACCAGTTTTCCATCTTTTTCAAGCATCGTGGGTGATTGAGAACTCAGCATTCGTTTTCCGGCAGCGACGGTATTGGGCTTGGTACCAATTCGCCCTGCCTGATTGGTTTCACCTGGGAACCAGTTGAAATCTCCCATCTCGTTGTTGAGCAAAAAGCCTGCTCCCTTCACGACGATGCGTGAACCCCAACTGGCTTCCAGTGTGTAGGTGTTGCTGACCGCCATGCCATTTTTATCGACGATGGAAAAGTGTGTGGTGTCCGGGCTTTCGCTGGTCACGTTGATTTCGGGTGTGATCAATCCGCTGGGCGTTGCTTTATTCAAATCAATCGATTTTGCGACTTCACGAGCATATTTTTTGCTTGTCAGGAATTCCGGGATTCGTGTGTACGCGGGGTCTCCCAAATAACGAGCTCGATCAGCGAATACACGTCTGCACGTCTCGGCAATCAAGTGAATGCACTGGGGGTCGTATCGATCCCATTTGGTCATGTTGAAGTTTTCGATGATGTTCAACGCTTCAATGATGCAGGTGCCACCGGATGAGGGAGGGGGAGCGCCCAGTACTGTGTAGCCACGAAACCTGCCCTTCATGGCTGGACGGATGATCGATTTGTATTGATCGAGGTCTTGAAGCGAGATCTCTCCATCACCTCGGTCCATCTCCTCCACCAGTTGCTTGGCAATGGCTCCCTTATAAAAAGAATCCGGCCCTTGTTGGGCGATGAGTCGCAGCGTTGCCGCCAGATCCGGAAGCAACAGTGTGTCACCAGCTTTCCAATCGGACTTGTCTGGCTTGCCGTAAACTCGCCTGAGTTCGGAAAACTTGTTTTCAGATTGGACCGATGGAATGTTCAAAACATAGTTCAGTGATTTCGCCAATGGCGGATCTATCGGGACGCCTTGTAATGCGAGTTTGCTTGCAGGCATCACCAGCCTGCTCCAATCCAGACGACCATGTTTTGCATGGGCCAAAGCAAGGCCTCTTACTGTTCCCGGGACGCCGACGGCTTTTTGGGTGAAGGTCGTGTCAGACCGAGTGAATGAATCTTTCTGCATGGAAATTGGGGCCGTCTCACGGTAATCGACGCAAACAGGTTTTTTTCCGTTCGCAGGACGCACCAACATGAAACCACCGCCGCCAATATTGCCAGCTTCGGGCCACGAAACTGCGAGGGCGAAAGCCGTTGCAACCGCCGCATCCACGGCGTTGCCGCCGTCGAGCAAGACATCTCGTCCTATCTGACTCGCAATTCTTGAGTCGCTGACAACGATTCCTCCGTCGCTACGGATCACTTCTATCCGTTCGTCATATGCAGAAACAAGATGGGGTTGGGCGATCGTTGTAAGTAGAAACACGATGCAATGACCCAGAAGCCCAAATGCATGACGGCGATTGTGAAATGGGCGGTTGCAGTTTGGCAATTTTCTCTCCCAGAACTGTGGCAAATGCGGCACAAAGCAGCTGGCGGAGTCTCCCCCCAGACTTGGCTGGTTTCATGCCCTCGGCTTTTGCCAACCCGTCGCTCAGTTTACGGGGATCCGACGCGTCCTGCTGATGTTTTCACGGGGGCAGAGGTCCTATTTGCAAAGGAACCACTGTTTCTGTTGAAGAACATGTGTTTCCTGCATGCATTCTTGTCCGAGTGCAGGTGAACGTCTTGAAAAAATGCCGCATCCACCCCCGCCCCTGTTCACCGCTGCGCTGTTACGATTTGGACTGATTTTACATGTGGCGACATTCGCCGAACGGCCAGACATTCAACGATTAAAGGAAGACCGTGCCCCTTCAATCTCCGAAGATCATTTATACGCATACAGACGAAGCTCCTGCCTTGGCGACTCAATCGCTGTTGCCGATTATCCGAGCCTACGCAGGCGCGGCGGGAATACAGGTTGAAACGAAGGATATTTCGTTGGCGGGGCGAATTCTTGCAAATTTTCCTGAACATCTGAACGAGAACCAGCAGCAGGCCGATGCGCTCGCTGAACTTGGGATGCTCGCCAAGACGCCGGAAGCCAATATCATCAAACTGCCAAATATCAGTGCATCGATCCCTCAACTGGTTGCTGCTATTGAGGAATTGCAAAATCATGGATTCAGTGTTCCCGATTTCCCAGAAGAACCTGAGAGCGATCAGGAAAGAGAAATTCGATCCCGCTATGCCAAAATTCTTGGCAGCGCTGTGAACCCTGTTTTGCGCGAAGGTAATTCCGATCGCCGGGTTGCTGGACCAGTCAAAGAGTATGCCCGCAGCCACCCGCATTCGATGGGTGATTGGTCTGCGGATTCCAAATCACATGTTGCTCACATGCAGGAAGGTGATTTCTTTGGCAGTGAACAATCTCATGTGATGGAGCAGGCTGGGATTGTCAGTATTGAGCTCGAAGGGGCGAATGGAAAAAAAACGGTCCTGAAGAGCGATCTTTCTTTGCAGGCTAAGGAGATCGTTGACGCATCTGTGATGAGTCGAAGTGCACTGCGAGAATTTCTTGCCAAGGAAATTGATGATGCTGAGCAACAGGGTATTTTGCTGTCCCTGCATCTGAAAGCAACGATGATGAAGGTGTCAGACCCGATTATCTTCGGCCACGCTGTCAATGTTTATTACAACGAAGTGTTTGATAAGCATGCTGCAGCTTTCGAGCAATTGGGCATCGAGTCCCGTAATGGCATGGGAGATGTTTACAGTAAAATCGACACATTGCCGGAGGAGGAACAGCAGGTCATCAAGGCAGACATCGATGCCGTTTATGCCAAGCGTCCCCCCCTGGCCATGGTGGATTCAGACAAAGGAATCACGAATCTCCATGTTCCCAGCGATATCATCATTGACGCCTCGATGCCAGCAGCGATTCGTGCGTCTGGAAAAATGTGGGGACCCGATGGAAAGTTGCACGACACCAAGGCGATCATTCCAGACCGTTGCTACGCGGGTATCTATCAGGCAACGATTGACTTCTGTAAACAGCACGGTGCTTTTGATGTGACCACGATGGGAAGTGTTTCCAACGTCGGTCTGATGGCTCAGAAGGCAGAAGAATACGGATCGCACGATAAGACGTTTGAAATTACCGATGCTGGAGTCGTTCGTGTGCTGGATGCCGATGGAAACGTGTTGATGGAGCATGCTGTGCAGCAAGGTGATATCTGGCGTATGTGCCAGACAAAAGACGAACCGATTCAGGACTGGATCCGTCTCGCCGTTTCAAGAGCACGGGCCACGGGAGCCGCCGCCGTCTTTTGGTTGAATGAGCAAAGAGCACATGATGCGAATCTGATTCAAAAAGTTGAAGAGTATCTTCCAAACCATGATGTCACTGGACTTGAAATCAGTATCAAGGCTCCCGTTGATGCTGCGACCCATGCTTGTCAGCGGGCAAAGGATGGATTGGATACGATTTCCGTAACAGGCAACGTGCTGCGTGATTACTTGACGGACCTGTTTCCAATTCTTGAATTGGGTACCAGTGCGAAAATGTTGTCGATCGTTCCCCTGTTGGCGGGCGGTGGGTTGTTCGAAACAGGTGCGGGTGGTTCGGCACCAAAGCACGTTCAACAGTTCATTGAGGAAGGGCACTTGCGCTGGGATTCTCTTGGTGAATTTCTGGCACTTGCTGTTTCGTTGGAGGATCTTGGCAACAAAACCAGTCACCAAGGTACCTTGGTGCTTGCCAAAACCCTCGACCAGGCGACGGGGCAATTGCTCGTTAATGATCGATCACCCAGCCGAAAGGTCAACGAGCTGGATAATCGTGGAAGCCACTTCTACCTCGCTCTTTACTGGGCGCAAGCGCTGGCTGCACAAACGGAAGACATCGATTTGCAACAGCGTTTCACTACGCTCGCGAAAAAACTCAGCGATACGGAAGCGACAATCGTGGAAGAACTCAATGCTGCTCAGGGTTCAGCAGTTGATATTGGCGGATACTATCAGCCTGACACAGCAAAGGCCGCTCAGGCGATGCGGCCCAGCGATACCTTCAATCAGGCTATCGCGATGTTGAATGAAGCATCGTCGGAGTAGACAGTGTTACCATGGAGTAGTAAGCAGGCCGTCTGTTGAATTTCGGCTTGCTTTTTATCCTAAGGTTCCGACGCTGTTGGAGGTGATTGATGCGACATGAACGCGGATTCGTAATTGCACTGTCGTTGGTCTGTCTCGTTGTGTTTTTACCCAGCACGGGGAACGCTGAAGAACCCTGCTGTTGGCGTGCTGCGGTGGGTGCGGTCACAATCACACCCGAGGAACCGTTGTGGATGGGTGGATATGCCGCTCGTGATAAACCTGCCGATGGAAAAGTACACGATCTGTTCGCTAAAGTTCTGGTGATGGAAGATCTGGATGGCCATCGACTTGTGATTGTCACGACGGATCTGCTTGGAATTACCCAGGAACTGCGAACCGCGGTAGAAATACAGGTTCGGCAGTATGGCGTGGAGCAAAAGAGTTTGCTGCTGAATGCATCACATACTCATTGTGGTCCAGAATTACGCAGTGAGCGGATACGTCGTCTTGGAATCGATACGCGTTATGCCGCAAGCTCACGCAAGTATGTGCGTTGGGTTTCACAGCGAATTGCCACTTTGGTCGGTAAGGTTGCTGGGCAGGTAGAACCGGCTCGCTTGTATTACAGTCATGCACGGGCAGGGTTTGCCATGAATCGCCGCTTGCCCACTGAAAAAGGATTTATCAATAGCCCCAATCCTGATGGCCCAACCGATCATCAGGTTCCTGTACTCCGTATGGAAACCGCATCAGGTGACTCAAAGGCGATCTTGTTTGGATATGCATGTCACGCGACCACGCTCAGCTTTCAACAACTGTGTGGTGACTACCCAGGCTTCGCGCAGCAGTTTGTCCAAGAAGCTCACCCTGGGTGTATTGCCATGTTCATGAATGGCTGTTCCGGCGATCAGAACCCGTATCCCCGTCGCACGCTTGATCTGGCGAAGCAACATGGTCGCGCACTGGCGAATGGTGTTGAGACAGCATTGCTGACAAAAATGCAAACGGAGTTGAGAGGGCCGCTGCAGGTGGCATTTAAGAACGTCGCGCTGCGGTTTGCTGAACCACCCAAACGAAAAGATCTCGAAATACAGGCACAATCGGGTAACAAGTACATACGTATTCATGCACGGGGCTTGTTGGATGAACTCGATGCACATGGCCACATCAAAACAGAGTTTGACCGTTTCCCATTGCAGGTGGCACGATTCGGAGATGATCTGATACTGGTTGGGATCTGCGGTGAGGCAGTGGTCGACTATTCAGTGAGGTGCAAGCAGGAATTGTCCGATGGATCGCAGATTGCGGTCTGGACAGCTGGTTACTGCAATGACGTGTTTGGCTACCTTCCCAGTGAACGGATTTTACAAGAAGGTGGCTACGAAGCAGGGGAGGCAATGCGCTACACTACTTTTCCCGGTCCATTTGAGACTTCAGTCGAGTCAAGAATCATGGAGGGGATACATCAGTTGGTAAGTGGTCTTTCCCGGAAATGAATGATCCACAGCTGATTGCGAATCGGGGGCTGGATTTCGTGCTACAACTGGTTGCGTTCTACACGTTGCAGAAGAGAGAAAGTCATGTCACAGGAAAAATCAAACTCTGCGGGTTCATCGTCTGCAGACTCACAAGCTCCCAACCCACCCATGCCGCAGGTGGATGTTCCCGCTTTTCCCTGTATTGTCCATGTGGCAGTCCAGGATGGAGTTTGTCGAGGGCGGGTCGCTAATCTTGCCGGGATTGAGGCCGTGGCCAGCAATGAACGCGAAATGCTGGGGAAAATTGTCCCAGTCTTTAAACGCACCGTTGCGGAGATTCACCAACGCGGTGATTCCATTCCGTGGATCACCCCCGTGCCAGAGCCGAAACCCACTGAAGTCAAACGCTTTATACCTGTGCATCTGTGATCAACGGGCCCAGAGCCAAGCGTGCTTGAGACAGGTGCGCAATTCGGTCACCAAAGATGAGCCACGCAGGGTTATCGAAACATCTTCAGCTAAGCCAATTCTATGAATATTGCGTCAGGTGTTTTTGTGATGAGAGCACCGACAGGTTTTATTCGTTAATTAGCAAAGTACCTGGGAACTTATCTGAAAAGTCCTGCGGACCCTATTGCGCTCTGCCGCGTACCTGAATGACAGCCAACATCAGTCAATGAAATCAACGCACTGGCTGTAACACGATTCATGTTCAGGTTTCCAATGCAAATTCAATTTTCTGCCGTCAGTTCTGTCGATGGAAACGACAGTGATTCTCATTTGATTGCCTCGGCTTTGGCTGGCGACCAAGCTTCTTACACCAAGTTGGTGGATCGATATCAAGGACGATTGACATCTGCAATTCGAGCCAAGGTGGCATGCTCTGGCATTGCTGATGACATCGTTCAGGACGCATTCGTGCGGGCCTTCCATAGTCTTCATTCATTTCGAAGCGATAGCGGTTTTTATACCTGGTTGTATCGAATTGCACTTAATTCCCGTCGATATTATATAAAGAATCGACATCGAATTAGTTCTTTGGATGAGACGCACGAAACATGTCAGCCCACGGGAAGGTCCTCGTGTGCTGACGCTGTTGAGGGACCTCTGGCGTGCCTTGAGAGAACAGAGGATTGTCATGCTGTGAATCTTGCCATGCAACGGTTGGATACTCACCACCGTGAAATTCTAAGATTGCGAGAATTTGAAGGTTTTGACTACCGAGGAATCGCTGAAACTCTGCACTTGACGATGGGCACCGTTCGCAGTCGGATCAGTCGTGCGCGATCGCAATTGCGAAAGGAACTCGTCACCTACTGGAATGCGAAACCTGTGACTTTGAGCTGTAGCTTGGCATCGAATCCCTAGGATGGGCAGCTTTCTTTGATGATCACCTGAGCGATACCCGGAAGAGTTCAAGTTGGTATTCGATTTCAATCCAGGTGAGTTTAATCCTGGTGAGCTAATTTCCGATCAATTTGCCGAGCTGGTTTTGTCGGAGTCGCCCATGGTAGCTGTGACAGGGTCGCCATGATTGCAGGTTCACCATCGTATCTTCCGGTTGCCAAGCTCTGGATAATCGTAAGTCAGGACCGTCGCCCCGTATGAGCTTGTATTGTGTTCAGGGGAGCCGTTAGGTGGCCTGCTGGTCACGATCAAGAATCTGGAACTGGACTATAAATTGCAAGATTGGGATCTGGCGGGGCAGATCGTCTGAAGCGGCGATGATGTCCCGTTTAGCGACGGCTCACCCATCTGGACCATCAGACGCAATTCCCTGCAAATAAATCATGATTGGTAGCAGGTCTGGCGTTGGCTTTGATTATAAATTGAGCCTGCGGTGCAGACGGCGGTTTGTTGTTCTGCTGTAGTAAGAATCCTGTTGGTACCTGGAAAACATCATGAGTAACGTTGAGACAAACGATCTAAAAGCCTCTCTCGAAGAGTTTAAAAAGCACGAACTGAGCCATCTCAGCAAAGAGTGGTGGTGCTTTCTGTTCATCGGTATCCTGCTTGTCATCGCCGGCATGTTCTCGATTGCCTATCCTCTTTTCACTTCAGTGGGCGTCGTCATCCTGCTCGGTGCTATTCTGATCATCTGTGGCGTAATGACGGTGATCAGCGCTTTCTGGGCGGGTAAGTGGAGCGCGTTTTTTGTACACATTCTAGGCGGCTTGGTTTATGTCGTCGCTGGATTCATGATCACTGAGATGCCACTGGCGTCGCTGGCGTTATTCACGCTCATGCTGGCCGGATTATTTGTCATCGGTGGTGGTTTCCGGATTGTCATGGCATTGGTCGAAAAGTACCCGCAGTGGGGCTGGGGCCTGGTCAATGGCATTGTGACCCTCATGCTTGGGTTGATTATGTTCCGAGCGTTCAAACACCTGCCAGAGGGAGGTGACGGTGTTTTGTGGATCATTGGCTTGTTTGTGGGCTTGGAACTGCTCTTTAACGGTTGGACTTGGATCATGCTGTCCTTCGCTATCAAGAAGCTTCCAAGCATTCAGGAAAATGCTTCTTGATCAAAGTGCTCGAATATTGGATAAGAAGAGTGCGGTTGTCCGTTGATGATTGCATTGCAGGAAAGTCTGTGCGTTGAGCCAGGCCGCAAGTTGAATGGAGACGGGGGACTTGATGTTGAAGGTTACGAGCTTAAATCTTTTCCGGTCACTTTGCGTCAGCGGCAGGTTGGGCTGTTTGGTGGTGGTTGGTGCGTTGGCGCTGACAGAACTGGCTGGCACATCCCAAGTTGTTGCGCAACAAGGATCGCAAGTTCAGGCGGTTCCTCCTGCTAACCAAAGCTCGCCTGATGCCCCCAATCCGGTCGGCGTTCAGAGCCAAGCAACGGATGGTCCTGATCAAGCAGGCGGCAAACCGTCGAACGCCATTCAGCCAGATCCTGTTCAGCAAGAACCACCGGCTGTTTTGCCGCCTTCCAATGAAGAGGGTTCTGCCGATGGGAACCAACTGAATAGCTTGACGCGTGAAACAGTTGAGAAAGACTGGGCGTCGATCGAATCAAGCTCCGGTATCGATGACGCTGTCAAAGAAATTCTGCGTCCCATCTATCGGCAGGCAATCGAGAAACTGAAACAGGCTGAGGTCGCGAGGAAGCAGGAAGCAGAGTATCGCAATGCGATCATCACGGCACCTCCGGAGACGATCGATCTCACGCGACAATACGAAGAGTTGCCGACGCTCGAGGCATTGGTGGTGGCTGACGCTGCAATCGATGCGCTGGATCATCAAAAGACAATCTCACGGCGTCAGGAAGAATTGTCTAAGCATCGTGACGAGTTGTCGAAAGTTGCGACAGAGTTGGTGCGTGTGCAGGCGAGAAGGGATGAGATTACGGTTCGTGTCGCAAATCTCAAGACAGAACTGGGCGAATCTCGAGCTGAGCTTGCCAGTCCAGCACTGGCCGCGGATGCAGCTTCTCCGAAGCGGATTGCAGATCGTACGCGTGTGAAATCAGTTCAGGTGTCGCTGGTCGCCGAAAACCAGATGCTTGAAGCAGAAAAGGCTAGCCAAGACGAACGTGAGCAGCTGGCGATCGCAAAAGAGCGTTTACTGAAACGCAAAATTTCGGACCAGGAAGTGCTGGTTGCGCAGTTGCAGAAGCGGTGGTCAGAGAACAAAAGCAAGGAATCTAGCGAACTGACCGCCAGTATCAGTGCCGTTCTGCAGGCAGCCCGATCCGAGCCGAAAAATGCCAGCTTGGATGGTCTGATCGAGGAGTTGGGGGCACTGCTCAAAGAGTATACCGATGCTGTTGCACTATCAAAACGTGTTGCCGCCGCGGAAACGGCTGCAACCCAGCGCCTCGATTACTTGGAACAGGAGTACTCGCACCTGCAAACACAAGTTGAGATGCGAGGTGGTGGAAGAGCGATGGCGCAGGTGCTCTTTGATCTCCAGGCTCAACTATTGAACCCAGCCGAAGACAAGACAATCAACTTCGGCAATTTGCCAAAATTGGATGATATTCGGATCAGTAACTTGGTTGTTGAGCGGGAAATACGTGCGCATGCCAAACGCGAGGAGCCGCTTGCAACGAATGTGTTACCAGCGGCCAAGCCGCTTCTGGAAGCTCGTCTCGAATTGCTTCAAAAATTGAATCAGGAATACACGGACCTGCTACCCAACTTGTCTGCTTTGGGAATTGCAAACGAACTTTTTCAGCAACGTGTCGATGAGGTCAGAGCTTACATCACGGAACAGTTGTTCTGGATTCGCAGCGCGGTACCCGTGAATTTCAAAACAATTCGCGATATCCCCGCTGGGATGTCTTGGCTTTTCAATGGGGAACATTGGAGGGAATTTGCGAACAACTTGTTCACTCTTTTTGTGCTTCGCCCGGTTCAATGTTTATGCTTGTTATTCACAGTGATTGCCTTATGTGTCACTCGCCCGTGGATCATTGCAGCTCTGACGCGAGTGGGGTTAGGCACCAAGCGTGTATCCACTGACCGTTATCTTCTGACGTGGCAGGCGTTTGGATTGACTTTGCTGTTGGCTTTGCCCATTCCATTGGTTCTGTTGTTCCTTGCTTGGGGAACACAACAGGCGACGGAGCCCAGCGCGTGGCTGCGCGGAATGGGGTCAGGATTGTCCAATGCAGTTTGGGTTGCATTGGTACTGGAGTTTGCCGGTGCTGCGAGTCGCCCCGGTGGGCTTGGGATCGTGCACTTTGATGCAAGGCCATCCACCTTGAGGCTGCTTCGGAAAGTGGTGTTTCGCATCGGCATCATCTATGTGCCTGCTCAAGTTTTGGCTGCCAGCACGCTGTATGGGGATGCCTCTGAATACTCCGGTACGGTTGGACGCTTCTTCTTTGTCGTGGCGCATGTGTGGGTAGTCTTGCTGGTGGTGCGGATGTTCAAGTCATCTCAGGGCCTGTTGGCCGCGTCCGCTGAAAAAAATAGCAACGAAGGTCGAATCAAACTCCAGTACCTTCTGTTTGCTTTGACGTTGGCCGTTCCAACGGCACTCATTGTCTTGGCATGGCAGGGATATCTTATTACCGCCATCGAACTGAGCTTGAATTTCGTTGCCACGTTGACGGTGATGAGTCTGGGTGAATTGGCCTACTGGATGACCTTGCGATGGTTCGCACTCAAAAAACGTCAGTTGGCTTTGGCCGAGAGATTGGAAAACTGGCGTAACCGCAAGGCTGCCGAAGAGACACCCGAATCTGAGGGTGACCTGTTGGTGCAGGAAGCAGAACTTGAGCAGGAACTTGATTTGGAGGCGATCGGAGAGCAGACACGCCGCATGATGCAGTTTCTCTACACCATTGCGACTGTGGTAGCCATTTTTGGATTGTGGTCGGGGACCATTCCACTCATCGCAGTGCTTGAGGCTGTTCAGGTTGTGGGTAGTTTGACTCTCCTGGGCTTAACCCAAACCATCGTGATTTTGGCAGTCATGACCATCGCGGTGAAAAATCTCCCCGGGGTCCTGGAACTGGCTGTATTGCGGACGACCAGTGTCGAGTCAGGAACTCGCTACGCCATCGTGACCCTGTGTCGTTACACTCTGATGGCCATCGGCTTTGCTGCTGTGGCTAGAGTTCTTGAAATCGATTGGAGCAAGTATGCATGGATCGCTGCTGCTTTGAGTGTCGGTTTGGGATTCGGAATGCAGGAAGTCGTGACGAATTTTGTCTGCGGCATTATCCTGCTTTTTGAAAGGCCCGTTCGTGTGGGCGATGTGGTAACTGTGGATGGCACCACAGGAACCGTCACGCGAATCCGGATGAGGGCGACAACAATTACCAATTGGGATCGGCAGGAATTGGTCGTTCCAAACAAAATCCTGATCACGAATACATTTCTGAATTGGACTCTCTCAGGGACAATTAGCCGTATTGTCGTCAATGTTGGTGTGGCCTACGGGTCCGACACCGACCAGGCGAGAGACATTCTGGTAGCGGTGGCTCAAGATCACCCGATAGTTATGGATGAACCAAAACCAGCGGCAACATTTGAGGAATTTGCTGATAGCTACCTGAACCTCATTCTGAGGGCTTATGTGCCTGACCTCGATAGTCGCCTGAAAACGATTACTGAACTCCATACCGAGATTGACAGACGGTTTGCCGAAGCTGGGATCGAAATAGCGTTCCCCCAACAGGATGTCCACCTTAAAAGCAGTGTCAGTTGTCCTCAGTGTGGGGAAAATGCAGTTGTTTCGTTAGTGGACGAAGCAAGGTAAACAACCAGTTGATGGTCTCTGCTGAGTGATAAACGGCTCATTCTCTCGGGAATTGGCAAGCTTGGCCATTCATGAGAGCAAGCCATGGTTGCAAATCAGTGGGTCCCGCTGTGGCAGCAAAGTGAGTGGGGTATGCTTGCCACATGTCAGCAGTACCGAGGGTTCGGGGCTGAACGCCGGTGGGGATTTCGGTTCCCCCCGCCAGTGTTCGACTGCGGTTCACCCGCCAGTGCTCGCACGGAATCCAAGCAGCAGGGATGCAACCATTTTCTGTCAGATCGAGGAACAGGTTTCGTGTTCAGCTATCTCTATCATCCGACCACGGTGACGTGGAGTATTCACTTGGTGTTTGCATTCATACTGAGTGTGCGTGTGATCATGAAACGCCCCAGCACAGGAATTGCTTTGGCGTGGTTGTTGGTCATCAACGCGATTCCAATTGTCGGCGAGGTGATTTACCTGTTGATCGGTGAGCGGCGGATCAGCTGGTCAAGGCGAGAGGGGATCAAGCAACTGCAATCTGATTATTCAGAAGTGATTGAGCAGGCGGTGCATGCAGGGTTGCTCACGGTTGATTGGGAGAAACATGGTGAGTTGGCCAAGAGCATGGACCGACTCGGCTGGCAAATGGTGGGTAGCCCGACTGTGTGTGGCAGCAATTACGAGCTCTTCGGCGAGACGGAGGAAATCCTTCGAAGGATCACACGAGATATCGAAAATGCTAATCGAAGTGTGCTGATGGAGTTCTACATTTGGGGTAGCGGTGGATTGGCTGATGAAGTTCTAGCTGCCGTGATTAGGGCGCAGAAACGCGGGGTTCACTGTTGTCTTTTGATCGACGCTGTGGGAGCACGCCCATGGTGGAAGGGCAGCCAGCCCGCAGAATTAAAGGCGGCAGGTGTGGAATTGCGACCTGCTTTGCCTGTCGGATTATTTCGAACTCTGGTCGGCCGTACCGATCTGCGACTGCACCGGAAAATTGTGTTGATTGACAGCGAAGTGTCGTGGACAGGGAGCATGAATCTCGTCGATCCCAAATTTTTCAAACAAGATAGTGGAGTGGGTGAGTGGGTTGATGCCATGGTTCGGCTCCAGGGATCCGTGGTGTCTCCCTTGGCAGCCACCATGATTGGTGACTGGACGCTTGAGGGCGACGATTCTCTTTCCGAGTTGGTCAGTCGTCACCAATTGCATCTGGTGGATTCTCAGGGGGAAGCTGATATTCAAGTGATCCCCTCCGGACCTGGTGAAACGAGTGACGGCCTGCTGCAAATGATCCTCACCATGATCAATGGGGCTCGCGAGGAACTGCTGCTGACAACACCTTATCTGGTGCCTGATGAATCCCTTATGCGAGCTTTGCGCGGTGCTTCAGCAAGAGGGGTAAAGGTGAGAGTGATTGTTCCCCAGAAAGTGGATTCGGTCATGACTCGATACGCCAGTCGGTCCTATTATGATGATTTGCTCAATAGTGACATCGAGTTGTATCTGTATCATGGGGGGTTGCTGCACACCAAATCGATTACGGTTGACGGGCATGTTTCGATGTTTGGGACCGTCAACTTCGACATGCGAAGTCTGTGGCTGAATTATGAGGTCGCATTATTCGTTTATGACGCGGGTTTTGGCGGAAAACTGAGGGATCTGCAGCAAAGCTACCTCGAGGATTCAGAAATCGTTGATCGCGAATCGTGGGCGAAAAGATCGTTTGCAAAACGCCTCCTGGAAAATACGCTGCGACTCGTGAGCCCGCTTCTGTAATGCCCTGTCAACAGCGTTATCCGTTCGACAATCTGCGTGAATCACGAGTTTTTCTTGCTGGGGGTGTGTGGCATCCTGTTCTTCGCTATCCATCTTGGTAAAGTCTCGTTCTCGCCATGCGTAGTCGTTGGAAATACAGCATGTGTTGTCATTTGAAATAAAGTTTGAATACAGGAATTTAGGACCATGGTGCTGCACGAAAAAGATTCGATACGCGAACAGCTTGATGACGACATTTATGCTGCCGTCGATCATGCCGTCTCTATTCCAAAGTACCGTTTTCCTCCCGAGGAACAAAATCCGAGGAACGTATATTCAATCGTCCATGACGAATTGATGTTGGATGGCAATTCCAGGCAGAATCTGGCTACCTTCTGTCAGACTTGGATGGAGCCTGAGGTCCACAAGCTGATGGATGAGTGCCTCGACAAAAACATGATCGACAAGGATGAGTATCCGCAAACTGCTGAGATCGAGGCGCGATGCGTTCATATGCTCGGTGATTTGTGGAACTCACCTGCGAAAGAAAATGCAGTGGGCTGTTCAACGACTGGGTCCAGCGAAGCAGTGATGCTGGGTGGCATGGCGATGAAACGTCGCTGGGAAGCTTCCAGAAAGGCGGCGGGTAAACCAATCGACAAGCCCAATCTGATTACTGGGCCTGTGCAGGTTTGTTGGCACAAATTTGCACGCTATTGGGACATCGAATTGCGAGAAATTCCGATGGAGAATGATCGACTTCTGATGACACCCGAAGAAGTGCTCAAACGCTGTGATGAAAATACAATTGGTGTGGTGCCGACCTTGGGAGTCACCTTCACGTGCCAGTACGAGCCAGTGAAGGATGTAGCAGAGGCACTGGATAAATTTGAAGCTGAGACCGGTTTAGATATTCCTATCCATGTTGATGGGGCCAGTGGTGGCTTCCTGGCACCATTCTGCTCGCCAGAGCTGGAGTGGGATTTCCGACTGCCACGCGTCAGATCGATCAATGCTTCCGGTCACAAGTTCGGACTCGCGCCTCTGGGTGTTGGCTGGATCATGTGGCGTGATACCGATGACCTTCCCGAAGAATTGGTGTTCTGGGTGAACTATCTCGGCGGGAATATGCGTGACATTGCGTTGAATTTCTCGCGTCCAGGTGGTCAGGTTGTTTGTCAGTATTACAACTTTCTGAGGTTGGGCCGAGAAGGCTATCAGAAGATCCATGGTGCTTGCTACGCGACCGCGCAATTTTTGGCTGAACAACTCAGCAAGGTTGATCTGTTTGAGGTGATCTACGACGGCAAAACCAACGAGGGTATCCCGGCGCTCTGCTGGAAGTTGAAAGAGGGCGTTGATCCAGGCTTCACGCTTTACGATCTGGGTGATCGTCTCAGGGCACGGGGTTGGCAAGTACCTGCCTACTCACTTCCCGCCGATCGCCAGGACCTTGTGATTCAACGAATTCTGGTCAGGCATGGCGTTAGCCGTGATTTGGGAGTTTTACTCCTCAAGGACTTGATGGAAGCACTTGATCACCTCAGAAAGCATCCTGTGACGACGCCCTTGTCTGCCACTGAGGCATCAGGTTTTCATCACTAGTCGCGATTCCGAGAGACGCTGTAGTTGATGGTGCAGTGTTCCCTGTTCACTCGATTTTCAAAACCCTGAATCTTGAAGCCTAAGAAAGCTCAGGGCGACCTATGTCTGGAAAGTCAGGGACCGCCGCCTTTTATTACTCGCAGAGTCCATCGTTTAGACGATGG
>JBPCVE010000417.1:0-9261 GCA_051010795.1 Rubripirellula sp. | reverse complement strand
CAAGATTGCTGTTCGTGTTCTGCTGCGCGGTTCCTACTTGCTTTACATGCCTGTGCATCTTGATGACGTGGACCCCCTGGTACCACCATCGCGCCCTTCAAAGGCTGGAGGCTGAGCTTTCCCTAACGACTGGCCTTGCGATCGAAATTGAAGATTTTGAAAAGGCAACACCGTCGAGTTACCGCTTACACGGTATCACGATCAGAGAACCAGAAACGACGCACGAAGTCGCACGGATCCGCAAGATTGAACACGTTACTGAAGGTGGTGAAGTAACCATTCTTCTTCAACAGCCAGAGATCCAGGCAGCCGAACTCAAGGGTATCTGGCAATTACTTCACCAACGTTTCCTCTGCCGTCCTGATTTAACGGCGATGCCAGTGCGGGTATCAGCCAATGACCTGACACTGCACAGTCGCACAGGAGCGGTGACGTTAAAGGATGTGGACGCGTGGATCGTTCCGCACGAGAATGCAGTCGAAGCAACCTTAGCCTGCCTTCCTGCCAATTCCCTTAATGATACACCGATCAACATCATGGTTCGCCGTGATCGAAGTGGCAAACGTCCCGCAACCAGATGGTCACTGGACACCCGAGGCAGTACCCTGCCCTGCTCTGCGATCGCAGACTTCCTGCCCGAAATGGAAAAGCTTGGCGTCAATGCCGAATTCGCTGGCACCATGACATGGCAGATCGAAAAAAACCACTGGTGGATCGATCTTGGTGGATCACGGTTCACCAACGTTGCACTCGATCGGATATTCGAACGGAACTCTCATCGTCTTAGTGGCACCGCAATATTTGAGTTTGATCGCTGTCGCATTGATCCGCACTCCAAGCGAAGTGACATGTCAGGTTCCATTATTGCCAGGAATGGCCAAATGGGTCGCAGTCTGCTGGTGGCTGCGAATCAGAACTGCGGTTTCGAGATTCGACTTCAGGATCGACTGATCAATCAACACGGTGACATCCCCTTCGATCTTCTGGGAATCGGATTCAACGTGAACAATGCACAGATCAGTTTAACTGGCACCTGTCGCAACGAAGTGGGTTACGAGGGATTCCCCGCCAACGTAGCATTGTGTCTTGATGGATTCCCAATCGTATTTTCAACACGACAAACTCTGGACTCACTGAGTGTGCTGAACGTTGTAGCACCCAACTATAGTGTTGCAGTTCCTATGTCTGATCAAACTGACTGGCTAATGAATATTTTGATTCCCCCCAGTCGACCGATGCCAACGAATGAACCTCGTATTCGGTCTGCTGACAACTGGCGTGGCGGCCCCACGATCTCACAACCCCGATGATGTTACTTTCCCAAATCGGCGTCGCATGCAATCGATTTGATGTGAACTCTCGTCACAGGCAATCTGCCACTCGCGGATCGTAAAGCGTTACAACGGCAAACCAAAATCAGATCTGGTGAAAGAAACTGGCGTTTCACCATCGCAACGCCATTCTCTGAAACTCGCCAGCAGCGCAAGCTGCGAGAAATCTGTCCTGCTGCCATCGATGAGGCAGCTCACGCACCCACGGTACCGAAAAACGATCTCTGCCAACCAATCACGGCGTCCTCTTCCTTGGCACCGCGACTGTTGGGTAGTAACCACGAGAGCGTTCAGTGCAATTGCAGCAGCTCAATCTGCGTTCGGTCGCTCAATGCAAACTCTGCCTCAAAACCAACTTTGCCGATTCGAGACGACTAGCTCGGTGAAGCATCCGAACCAAAACGGACCTTGATCGATCGCAGGATCAGATCAGCACTGATGAATGCGATTTGCAACAGGATGTAGATGGACAACCACATGAGGACACCGGATGTAAATCCATAGCTGTGCATGCCGATGCCGAGTTCATTGGTCCCAAACCAACTCCACGCGGTGACAATATTGCCGCCGATCGCCAAGACAGCAAATCCTCGTCCACTTACCATGCCATCCCAACGTGCATGCAACATGAGGGCATTCCAAATCACGATAAGCAAAGCACCATTCTCTTTTGGGTCCCAACCCCAGAAGCGGCCCCAGCTATCATCAGCCCAAAGACCACCCAAGACGGTACCCACAAAGCTGAACAGGATTCCGAAACAAGTTGCTCCATAGATGCAGCGGTAGACATCCCTGAGCTTTTTCTTATCAACACCGACCCAGCCTGCAAGCAGATATCCGGCTCCCAAAGTCCCAGCGACTAATGTAGCTACATAACCCAGCGACACGGTGATCACATGAGTTGTCAACCAGAACTGCGTGTCGAGCACCGCTTGTAAAACGGGCATTGTGTCACCGGTATTCAGCCCATAAGCGACCAACAGCGTCAGAACTCCAGCGGCCGAAGCCAACAAATTCCCGACACCATACCGGAAAATTCTTTCGACTATCACGCCGAACAACACAGCAGCCCAACCAATGAATACGGCGGACGAATAGATATTGATGACTGGCGCGCGTCCAGTAATGACGATCCGGCAAGTGATCGCAACGGTGTGCACGATCAAAGCAATCACCAGCATTCCCCAAACCGCTTGACGCAAGCGTGGCAGGTTCACAGCAAAGTAGACCAGCCCAAGAACCAACGTGACCAAGTACAAGATCATTGCCACCCCAGTGGGCCACGAAGCTTGCATCCAGCGTTCAAGCGAGACCAGTCGCGGTGAATATCCCATGATCGGGTAGGTGGCCAAAGCAGCCTCATGTTCATCGACTGCCTCATTGAATAACTCCGTATCTGCCTTACCGTAAGCTGAGATCATTTTACCAAAACTTGCAATCGACTCGGAGCGTTCAATATCGCCCTCGCTGCCCGATTGAGTACGGACAACCTTTTGAACTTCTTCAAAGAATGCAGCGGAAAAGGCGGTCCACTGTGGTTGATCAACCGTTTCGGAGGCAAGTTCGGCATCGGGCGGAATGATTGCGGCCGCTGGCATATCCTTCAGTCGATCCATATTCCTCGCCAGCTCTCGCATCGCAAACATTGCTCGAGAAGAAGGGTCCGAGGGTTGTCCCGGCCGAAACATTTTAAATTCTTCCTCGGTCATCACTCGCGGGCTGGGGAGCTGGAAAGCAGCAGCAGCGACCGTGTATTCACGCGTACGCCGATCGAGTTCCAACAGTTTTCGCTCCTTGAACGATTGGTCAGCTCCATCCTTCGCTCTGGCTTCATCGACGATTTCACTGACACGCCCCCATTCGCCGCGAATTTCCTCGAGCGAGTAAAGCTTACTTTTCCGCCTTGGCAACTCAAATTCACTTCGGACTTCCTCAGCATCTATACGAAACATTCGAATTTTTTCGATACTCTTGCTGTCACTAGCAACTTCCATCAACCACTGGATTGCCGACAGGCTTTTACCTTCCACTCGATCCTTGAGTTCGGAAGGTGCACCTTCAAGCGGAATGGACTCTTTATTACTGATCGCCTTCACAGTCTGCCTTGCATAGGCGTCAAGGGGCATGACTCGGCCACCGAACTGCGCAGGGATTTTACCAGCGGCATAAAAATCGAATTTGGTGTCGCGTTCAGCGGGACGCATTTCATCTCTGAGCGCGGCCGTGGGCACAAGCATGGCCCCGGCAAGAAGCCCGAACCCAACGACACTCACAATCACTGGCAACCTGGAAGGTGGACCTGAACTTCCATCTTTCATCTCGGATAGCAACATGTCCCGTTTGCGCGTCTCGCGTTCACGTCGTTTCAGAAAGCGGGTCAACGTGCCAAAAAAGTGTGCCAACATCCCAAGCGCGGTGATGCTGCAAGCTAAATATGGAATCAGCCATCCTGAGTTTTGGACGACTTGAATGCCTGTCATCTCCTTGCCACCAGGCAGCGGTGTGTAGCTGCTTTGATAGAAGGTTTCACCACGATATCGTAGGGGATTATTCATCCAGACTCGCTCACGACGATCCTCGCCCGTCGCTTCGTCTACAATCCGAATGAAGGATGAATAGTCTCGAGGCGTATCCGTCCCGCTGTAGTTCACTCGGCGAACGTCAACCAGTTGAACCCAATAAGGTTTTACTTCACGGTGAAATTTCAAACCAATGTCGTAAACCGTATCGCCAATCGTGACGGAGTCGTAGCGATCTTTACTTTTCCCATCGGCTAGCAGCATCACACGATCAGACAGCAATTGACTCACCAGATAAACACCCAGCGACTCTCCCGTCTCTTTATCGGTGAGATCGACATAAGCAGAGGCCAAATTCAGTTCACTGTCAGTTCCACCAGACTTTCTGGCGCGAACAGCTTCCGCTTCCAATCCAAATCCTGCGGTGGCCAAGTTCTCACCCTCCGCGGTGCGTAGATTTGAGTTTTCATAAAACTCAACAACACCAACATCCACAGGCAGCGACTCATCACTGATTACCGTCCCTGTTTCGGCAGCCGCTCTCAATCGGCTCCCAGGAATCGCAATCACTTCATCACCATCCTCACCCTTCGCAATCAAATCCAATTCGATCAAATCGAGATTCACAAGAGTGTTGGCTGACTCACCCTCGATCAGACTGAGCCTCTGTTCCAACTGACGATCACCAAACGCAAATTGCCCGAACATCAGCAATCCAACGCCTAGGTGCAACAGGACATTTCCGCCCTGCTTGCCAAACACCATGAGACAACCGATCAACAGAATGATGCCCGCACCAAGCCCCTTTGCTAACTGCCACACGATGCGCAAACCGGGATCACCAATACGGAAATCTTCCGCAAGGGAATAAGCGACGAAGCTACCAAGCAAGGCTGCAAAACAAAAAGCCAGGATCTTCATCGTTCTCTGCGAAACTTGAACACCCGCGTAAACGCAGACGAATGCCATGATTGTCAGGCTTGCCAGCACTGAGGCCCACAGAGCTTCATAGCTGATCGGAGGCGTGCCTTGAAGACCTTCGCTACTGTGCCCCGCGGCTACAACGAAGAAGGCCAAAAGCGATCCAAAAGCAATGAACCCCACCCCAGCAAGCAGTTGTGAACCTTTTCCATTCACTCGAAATCGCGTCGCTTTGGCAGCGACCAGATTGATCATTAGCAGCAGTCCTATCAAGGCACCTCCCGGATAAGGAATGCTGCCAGGGATCGGACTCTCATGCGGGTAGAAGGCCTGTGGGAAGAGATCATCGAAATACAGATGGGTGAACCAGCAGGTAAAGTACCGCTGCTTGACCTCGAACATGTTCATTTCGTCCTGAGCCAGCGTGCCTACCAAGACGGTAACCAGCGACAAAGCAAACAGGACCACAGTGAATTTCAATGACCCGATCGCAGCAAAGACACTAAGCAGTGAGAAATTGCCTACGTTTTCTTTGGGGCCGCGTGCGGAGTCTACAATGGTCGACATAATTTCATCACGTTTCGAGTGCGAGCGAATCGCTTACAAATTCAATTTCAGAGACTTCAAGAACAGGGTGATAGCATCAACCTGATTCTCGACTGTTTCAGCAGGACCGGTCATCTTGATGAACAAGCTGGACGCTCCGTCACCGCCGAGTGGTACGATGGTTGCATCGATCGCCATTCTGGGCTCGGCATCTTTTTCGGCCTCTAGCAGAAACCGTTTTCCCGGCTTACCAGCAACGGTCACGTCCTGAGCGTTGTCTAACGCTTGATCAACAACCTCATCGGCAACCGTCCCGCTTCTGACCTGCCCCAACCATCTAGCTACATTTCCCCGAAGATCTCCGCCCGCAGGAATAACGGTGATCTCGGCTGACTTGTCTTCTGGCCCAACGTTGAAAGCGGCCAGCCGCATGCTACTCATGCGACCATCTCGCCATCCCTTGGGACGCTCGTAGGTAACAGCCTCGGCTTTGTTGCCAGATTCTGTCTGGCCAGTCATTGGTAGATCCAATGTTGGCGTTTTGACAGTGCCAGCGTCGCCCGCCAAGTCGACCCAAACCGAGCCTTCATCTGCGGTTGCTACGCTGAGTGGCTGTCCGCCTGCCCACTTCTCAGTTGACGGTGGCAATCCCATCTGACCTCGCCAACGATTCACGTTCATATCGACTTGTTCAGCCCAAGGCTTGTCCTGCTGACGAACAAGCTTTGAAACACTGATATCCAACTTGCCGGCGGGTGTCGCAACATCCAACGTTGCATAACGGAACCGTCGGGCTCCGCCCCGGACCCATGTCGGAGGAAGATTATCCAAAACAGGTGCGCCGTTCTCAAACTGCACGCCTTCAACAAACTCGCGGAAAGTCTTTGACAACGATGCTACGACTCCCTTGGCGCCTTTGACCTTGAAAAACCAAACATCCGATCCTTTGGGAACCATCGCAGCCAACATTCGCTCATCCGCTGCGGAGTTGGCTGAGGGGCTGGCGGACTGTGACGGAAGCGTACCAGAAGCACTTGATGGCGGAATACGATTGGCAAACGGTGGCGACATCGAATTGGTTACTCCCGTTTCGCCCACGATATCGACCCAGACCGCATTCGGATCTGCGGTTTGGACGGTGATCGCTTCACCGCCAGCCCATTTCGCGTCGGACTTCGGCAACCCGAGCTGGCCCCGCCACCGGTTCACATTGTCTTGCACCTGTTCATCCCAAGTGTCTTCTCGAAGAGGCAAAGAGGAAACGCTTATGCCGAGTTGTTTATCGGGAGTCTCGACGTCGAGCGTTGCATAACGGAGCGGTTTTTCTCCGCCACGCCGCCATCCAGTGGGTAAATCATTGAGTTTCGGAGAGCCCTCTTCGAACTCAATGCGTTCAACAAAGCTCCGGAACTCTGCAGCAATCGAGTCAACAGCTCCCTCCGGGCCGGTAACCTTGAAGAACCAAATCTCGTTCCCCTTGGGCAACATGGCTGCCAACATACGATCCTTCCCTGGCACCAGTTTGGCAGGAATCTTGGTTGGCACGGTGTAAGTCACGACAGGGTCGAGACGTTCACAACCTGCAAAGCCAGCCATGCAGCACGCCAGCAGCACCAAACCCATGTTTCTACGCATGAATCGCGATGGACGCATCTCGCATGGCCAATGAAACCGATTCTGGAAGCTAATGGTTGAGCCCAACATTTCTACCTACTCGTGCACGATCAAAACCGGCCAAACCTGCCCTCCTTCCTGACCAAATCAGAGAAGCCCCAGAACCGCGAGTCTGAAGTACCACAGAACAGCGGATAACAGCCAATCGGTGCCGTTTATCTGGAGTGAGACGCGACTGAGGAAGTCGATCACCGGAGGGGTCCGGTATGTTACCTATGCAATACTATAAAGGGCAATCCACTATGGTTCGTACCCAACATTACGCGGGGACGCTGGAAAGTACGCATATATCCCGTAATCGCGACAGTTTGACCCAAACTGAGGCTAATTTTCGGCCCCAGAAGTTTTGGAGCCTTGCGATCGGGTTTGAAGCTCTCCTAAGACCCCGGCTTGCTGTCGAGCCAACCGGTCAGTGAATCTGTGAGCGAACTGACGGGGGCGGCTGTTTCACTGTAGCTCCACATGTTTTGCATGAGGTCAGTCACCAGCATGCCGCCGACGCTGAGTACCGCTAATACCATGCAAAGCGTGATGCACTGCATCAGCGTGAACGGTACTTCGAAAGCGTTATAACCACCGCTGGCACCACCGATGGCAGAAACAGCTGCAGCTTCATCTACCGAGATCCCTTCTTCTTCTCCCGCGTCCATGCCCAGGACTTCAACGGCTTCGGCTTCGGCACCGAACATGTCACCAGCTTCAGCAACACCGGCATCGCCGAACTCGATCGGCTCGCCAATCGCCTCTGATTCTTCGACTTCGATCACTTGTGAACCACTTTCGAAGTCAGGTTCCAAGCTGATTCCGGATGGCGAAAGCTGGAATTCTTCATCAGCTTGAAAGTCAACCATGGATCCGCTGCCACCACCACTGCTACCGCCCTCTGACATTTCCTGTCCCAGATCGAGGGCTGAGATACTACTTCCGGCAAGGTCCAATGGTTCGCTCTCAAGTGACAAGCCACTGTCGGAAGGACTCATCAAATTGATCCCACTGTCACCGGCAACAGAGATATCACTGCCAGCACCGCTGATAACCAAATCATCGTCGTCGTCGGCAATGACAAGTTCATCGTCCGCCAAAACGTCTCCCAAGCTGGATCCCAAACCTGATCCAACTCCACTACCGAGTCCGGACCCGAGCAGACTTCCGCTGTCTCCGGAAATCACACCACTGCCAGACTTTTCTGCTCCCAGCAAATCAAGCTCGCTCAATACGTCCGCGCCGCGCGACCCCGTCATGTCGGCTGGCTCATCCAAATCGCTCATGAGTTCGAGGCTGCTGACTCCTGCCGAACTGGCCTTCGATCCAGCAGGATTAATATCGCTGCCAAGAACATCCATCGCACTATCTTCATCGGCACCGATCAACTCTTCACCGCTGTCTTCATCGGGCTCACCCGATGCAAAACTGAGGTCACTTCCAGCCTGCAGGCTCAACTCGCTTTCGAGGTCCAACATACTGCCACTACCCTCACCAGCCTCAGACGCAACGACATCAGGGTGGGACTCGGAAATTTCTTTTAGCTCTTCGTCAGTGACCGGCCCCGTGCTGCCAGCGTTCGGCTCGATCGCCAGATCAAGCTGCGCGGAATCGTGCATGATCGCGGGATCGTTGAGTTGCAATTCAGCTGAATCGATCTCTGGCAAGTCTTCGGAGACTTCCAAATCACTTTCGCCAGAAACGACTTGAACATCTGCATTGTCTCCCTGCGAAGCCACGAGGTTGACATCGCTTCCAGGTCCGGAGGCAACGGGATCGCCTCCAATGCCTAAATCGCTCCCCTCGCCGTCAAGCAGATCACCATCCGCGATTTCATCGGCGAGACGTCCAAGATCATTGTCAGCGAATTTCCAACTCGCTCCATCACGAAAACCACGCACTCTTCCTTGGCTACGCAAATCAACTAGCTGATCAGCGGTGATTCCGAGCTTTTGGGCAGCTTCTTCTAACGATAGGTAGTTAGCCATTCGATCTTCGGCTCCGAGAGACCCTGATACATCAGGGTCGTCGATTGGTAGTTGTGGACACGGGAAAAACTGACGTTTTGAACATACGTCCTATTTCACCCGCTGCAGCCCAACACCACTACCATCACCGTCGATTGATTTCGCGAATCTCGTCAGGCAGTGGGGACGTGGCATTCAGTTGCAATGAAAAATCAGCATCAATTGGACGACTGCTGACAAGTCGGACCTTCCCCGACCTGTCAATATGATACACGGCCATCCAAGCTTTGCCGGTATGAACTAGCGTAATTGTCTGAGTTC